>NZ_JAPMLV010000001.1:303021-606042 GCF_026420145.1 Enterobacter pseudoroggenkampii | reverse complement strand
CGTCGTTATCAAGCAGGTCTTCGTTATCCGGGATCTCCTCGGTTAACGCCATCAGGTCGATATCCGCGTCCATATCATCCACCAGCTGCTGCGAAACGCCGCTGCTCTGCTGCCAAATCTTGGCCAGCAGCTCGTCAAAGGCTTCAGATGTCAGGGTCACCGGGACGAACGCGCGTCCCAGCACCCGGCGCACTTCCAGCAGTGCTAACGCCGGGGTGTTATCACGGATATAGACGTCGTTGTTGTAAAACAGAACGCCGTTATCTTTTGCGTAGCTGCTGCTACACAGGGTTTTAGTCAGTTCGTCCACGGTGCCCTCGCCGCCTTAGTGTTTAAACGGATTGCGCGGTGTGCTGGCGCTGGTTTTTACCGGCGCGGCGCTGGCGTCGACGGGAAACGCGGGCAGTACCGCGTTATCCGTTGGTTCGATAATGCCGAGCTTTTTCTCTTCCACGCGCTGCTGCTGGCGGGCGCGGATCTGGTCATATTTCTCTTTCGACGCCGCGCTGTAGTTGTCGTCGTCGCGCAGCACGGTGGTATGGATAAACACCATCAGATTGCGTTTCGACGTATCCTGCGAGGTATAGCGGAACAGCTGGCCGACCAGCGGGATATCGCCCAGCAGCGGCACTTTGGAGACCGACTGTTTGGTGACGTTCTCCATCAGGCCGCCGAGCACCACCGTCTGCCCGCTGTGCACCATCACTTCGTTGTTGATGGTACGGGTGTTGAAGGTTGGGCCAAGGCTGGCATCTTCCGTCGCGCTGTTGTCGACGCTGGAGACTTCCTGCTCAATCTTCAGGTGGATCATGTCGCCGTCGTTGATCTGCGGCACAATTTTCAGCTTGGTCCCGACCGTCTTGCGCTCAACGGAGTTAAAGACGTTGTCGCCGCTGGTGGTCTGGGAGCCGGAAAGCACCGGCACGTCCTGACCGACGTTGAACGACGCCTCTTTGTTATCCAGCGTGACCAGGCTTGGGGTAGAGAGAATGTCGTTTTTGCCGTCGGTAGAGAGCGCGGTCATCAGCGCCCCGAAATCGCCGTTAAAGAAGCCGGTCGCAAGGCCGGTGAAGCTCGCCCCCTTCATGGTGCCGTTTTTAATCTGGCTGATTGGCAGGCCGGTGGAGCCGAACTGCACGCCGCCGTGCTTGCTGGTCCACTGCACGCCGAGATCCAGGCCGTTACCGTCCTGCACTTCAGCAATGATCGCTTCCACCAGCACCTGTGGACGACGGATGTCGAGCTTGTCGATCACCTTCTCAAGGGAGTTCATCACGTTAGGCTGGGCGGTGATCACCAGCGAGTTGGTGGCCTCGTCGGCGGTAATGTTCAGATCGCTGGACGCGGTGGCGGTTTTCGCCTTCGGCGTACTGGCCTTGTCCTTCAGCTGTTCACCTATCCCGGTCAGAACCGGCACCACCTTCGTGGCGCTGGCATATTTGAGGTAGAAGACGCGGGTATTCCCCTCGTTGTTCTGCTCGCGGTCCAGCTGATGGATCAGAGAGCGGGTACGCATGCGCGCATCTTCCGAGCCGCTGATCACCAGGCTGTTGGTTTCGTCATCCGCCACCACTTTTGTGGCCAGCTGCGGCGCGTTCTGCCCTTTCTGCTCTTCATTGTTGAGGTTGTTCAACATGTCGGAGAGCTCTTTGGCGGAGGCAAAGCGCAGCGGCACGATCTCGCGGCGCTGAATCCCGTCTTTGTCCACGCGCTGAACCAGATCCACCAGGCGGTTCACCACCGAGGCTTTACCGGTCAACAGCAGCACGTTGGACGGTTCAAAGTGCACCACGTTGCCGATGCCGGTGGCATCGTTGAGCTGGCGCAGCAGCGGGGCAAGTTCACGTACCGGCACATTTTCCATGCGCACGACGCGGGTGATGATCTCATCACCTTTACCCGGGTTTTTGCTGTCTGCCAGCGGCGCGCCGGCGGTACGGGCCACGCTGGAACGCACTACTTTAATCATGCCGTTGTCCATCGGGATCACCGACAGGCCGTACAAATCCAGCACGCTCAGGAAGAACTGGTAATACTCATCTTCCGTCAGCACGTTGTAGGTTCGCACCGACACCGAGCCCTGCACGGACGGATCGACGAGTATGGTTTTATTCAGATTGCGGCCTACCGTATCGATAAACTCGCGGATATCGGTATTTTTAAAGCTCGCGCTAAAGTTGGCTGCAAGCAGCGAACTTGAATATAACGACAATGCGGTCAGCGCCACGCACGCCCAGGGAAATTTCTTCATGTCTGTACACTTGTTAATTGTTTAGAACATTAACCCGAATATTTTCAAGGTGAGCGTGACGTCTGACGACGACCTCCGCCTCTTTCATTTTCGACCAGTTGGCAATAATACTTTTTGCCTTTGCTTCATCGGTCATATCGACAGAATTCACTTTTACCGCCACATCACCTTTTTCGAGCCCTGAATGGCTGTAGAAGGAAGAGGCATTCCTTGGATTAATGTTGTAGCCTTCCAGCTGGCCTTTTTCGATTAACGGCTTTAACACCAGATAATCATTCAGATGCACACTTTCCGCGCCTGCATCTTTCGTCGATTTGCTTACCGGGCCGCTGTCAACGCCGCCCTTAAAATAATCAGGTTTATTTAATGCCAGTACCTGCGTAGCACCTTCGTAATTAAACACCACATTGTCTTTGTTAATTTCCTGAATATAGGCATCGTTAAAACCGGTCAGCGGCTCGCCTTCACGGTAGCTCTTCTGACCACCCGGCGTTTTGATCACGGCGAAAGAAAGCCAGGCGTCATCGCTGCGCACAATACCTTCGATCTCCGCTGCCAGCGGGGCTTTCGCGGCGGCTGGCAGGTTGTCCTGACGCACGGCCGCCGTGAAAAGGGTGAATGTCTTTTTATCACGACGCGTTTTCAGCGGCTGCGCATCAGCGTTAGCCAACTTATTCGTAACTTTTTTATAATCTTTAAACATCAGATACCCTTGCTGGCCGCAAAAAATTAACAGCACAAACATAATGCAAGGCGTTATCCACCGTGACAGAAATGAGAACCTCATTTTTCATCTGGCCTTTAGCAAAGCGAAAATAAGCAGCGTCGCGCTGCGCCAATATGTGAGCAAAGCGTAATTTCCCGCTGTAAAAACGACCACTCACTTTGCCGCTAACTTTCATGCAGAAAAATATTGACCGCATAAAATCCAGATGTTATTCCTCACCGGCAGGATATTTTTACCCTGTGCGCAAATTGACCACCCTATAGCGTTGCTTTACTTTCTCGTCCTGTTGCTATTCCTAATCAGAGACGGTAAGTCGTTATGTATCAGAGCCACTTTAATTTTAAAAACCCGCCCTTTCGGAAAATAACCGGGTTATCCGGGGATTTTCTGGTGCCTTATCATCAGGACGTATTCAACCTGCTGAAAGAGAAAACCCAACAGGCGGGGATTATTGGGCTCTTTGCTGACGATGCCCCGCTGCTGGGCCAGTTCAGCGACGCCCTGAAATCCGCTAATCCTGACGTTTTTGCCATTAACGCGTTTCCAAAACTGAGTGCCAGTAGTCTGCTGTATAAACTCAACCCGGGAACGAAAGAGAGCAAAAACCGGCTTCAGGCGGTGGATACCATCCTGCACCAGTGGCAAGGGGAAAAAACCAGGACGAAAGTGCTGGTGATTAGCCACACCGAAGCCATGAAGGACACCTGTCAGGAGGTGCTGGCTATGCTACTGACGCGCGCCCAGGAGCTGGGGTTTTGCCTCTCCATCGTGCTGATGGGCGCAGCGGATCGGGAAGCCGTCCTGATGCAGCAGCCCGAGCTGCGTGAATATGCGCATACCCGTCACAGCCTGCGTCCTCTTACCTGCCGGGAATCTCTCCGCTACGTTGAGGCGCAGTGTGAAGAGCACGGATGCGAGAGCTCACCGTTAACCCCGGCGCGCGTGCGCAAGATGCATGCGCTGACCAGAGGGAATATCAGCAAGCTGAACGAGCTGGCCCACCTGTCGATGCTCGCCGCCTGGACCGAGCGTGCGGATCAGGTCAGCCCGCGTCATTTACGTCTGGCCTCCGGCGAGACGCTGCCTGCGAAAAAACACGGTAAGCGCCTGGCTACCGTCGGTTTGTTCGCATCCGTGCTGTTTGCCGCCTGCGGCTGGTATTTGACCTCCTCGATCGGTGCAAAACTTCCGGTTCAGCTCCCGGTGCCTGCTAGCTGGAAACAGCGGACGCCACATGTTCAGGCCCCGGTGGTGCCGGTTATCGACAATGAAATGGTCAATCAGCCGGATGCCATGCATCAGCTCTATCTGATGTGGGGATATGACGCCTCAGCGGACGATGCCCTGTGTCAAAACGCCGCGAAGGTGAACCTGATGTGCAGGCAGGGTAACGCCTCACCGGACGCGCTGGCGCAGGAAGGGTATCCGTGGGTAAGTGAACTGAAAACCGGCAACCACCTCAATTATGCCGTGGTCGCCCGCGTCGGGGATAACTCACTCGACCTGCTGATGAACAACCGTACCTGGCAGGTAAGCCGCAGCTGGTTTAACCAGCATGCCACCGGCAACTTTACCCAATTGCACCGCCTGACGCCGGAAGGTAAAGACATCATCAGCGCCGCCAGCGATGCGAAGGACATGGGTTGGCTTGACCAGCAGCTGAGCGTAGCCCTTAACCAGCCGGAAACCCATTCCCGGACCTGGACGGCGGAGATGATGAAACGCACCCGCGAGTTCCAGCAAAAAATGCATCTGCATGTGGATGGCATTCCAGGGGAAGATACATTGATGCAGTTAATGCGTGAAACCCATTCCACGCCGAGCGTGCTGATCCAGACCTCCCCGAAAATGCAGGAGAAGAAAGCCTGATGTCTACCCTCTGTCTTGCGGCCCAGCGCAGCTACGCTACCGGGGAGGCGGTCTGGTTTTCGTATCGCCTCCCCAGCCTGAGAAAAATCGTCGGCAACGCCTTTTTATGGATATTGGGTCTGTGCGTCATGTTGACGGCGGGCGTGTACGCGCATACTTACTGGAATCTGCGTCATCCTGCGCCGGAACCGGTAACAAAAGCGAGCGTCGCGAAACCTGAAACGCAGCTTTCTGATATGCACTACGTATATGTGAGCAAGCCGTTCCCGCATCCACATCCGAAACCCGCACCGGTGCAGGCAGACATCCCTGCCATGCAGGATCTGCCGATTAACAGCGACGATGCCGACTGGCAGCAAGCGCCCGACGGCGCGGAACCGCACGATACGTCGCGGGATACGTTACCCGGCACCGAAGCGCATGATGTCGCGCCCGCCAGTACAGGCAGTGAGGATGCTTCTTTAACCGAGTTGTTTAAGCAGGCGTTAAAAGAACAGGAGCAAGATTATTCGCAAGGCAAAATTCCCGCGCCACCGGTGGATGAAACGCAGGATAATTCGCAGACGAGAGTGCAACATAACGTGGGATCCCGATCTCCTTTGAGTGAAAAAGGAGATCGGCTGGAATAGTTAGTATTTTTCAGGCAATGTGGTCAGATTAAGGAGTCGACCTTTTTCCACCACAATATATTGACCTTTTTTGAGATCGGAGAGGATTTTAATAATGGTACTGCGCGCCAGATTGGTATACTCCTGAATGTAATCATAAATATTAATATCACGCTGATGATGAACAATCAGCTCATTAATCTCGTATAAAAACTCGCGCACTACAGAATAAGCGCTGCGGGCAACCAGCACATCGTCACGTTTGCTCAGCATGCAGATGTACCAGGCCAGCACTTTGGTGAGTTCAGGCCATAAATTGTTATCGGTCATCAGCTGCGCGAAGACCTCTTTTTTGATTGAGCGCACCACAGCGTTAGCGCGAATGAGGCCGTACATATGGGTTGCGTTATAGTACATCGACGAGAGGCCAAAAATGCACTGGCCCGTTACCGTGAACATACACAGTTCGTCGGATTCGCGTCGGAATTCAACTTCACCGCTGACGATAATATGAATATATTGTGAATCGGACGTGGAGAGTTTCTGCCATTTCTTTAAGATCTTCTCTTCAAAACCTGATGTAGCAGAAATAATGGCTTCCATTTCATATTGCGGACGTAATTTTTTTGCATAGATGCTTAACATTGTTATACCCGATTTAAGATGTGAAATTTAAAAATGCAGGCATAGGGCAAAAAAGCCTTAAGCCCTGAATATGTTCCTGTGAAATTCTCAATGAGAGAAATAAAGAATAAATGCGATATATTTATTTGCTATATTAATTAGCAAGCTATGTGTCTATCTTAAATCCGGATAATTTTAAGTCAATTAACTAAAAATGAATTGAGTTTGTACTTAAGATTAATCTGAAGAAAATCAGAATGCGTTAAGGCATTCGGGGTAGTCCGAAGGATTACCCCTGCCCGTACTTCTCCAGAAGCGCTTCGGCAATGGCCATCGTTTCGACGTCCGCAATACCGTTCCACAGGTCAGGCCGGAAATGCATCTGGAACGCCGTGATGATGCGCTTTTGCTGCGCAGGGGTGCTGTCAACCGGCACCTCATAGCCATACCGCGCGAGGAGATCGAGTAATGCCCCGGTCGCCACCTGCTGATAGCGCGGACGCCCGTTAATATAGAACGCAACGCGCGCCGGATCGGGCCAGGCGCCAATGCCCTGGTGAGCAAGCTGTCGCCACGGGAACAGCGGGCCGGGATCGTCTTTGCGCTGCGGCGCGATGTCCGAATGGGCCACCACGTTTTCAGGTTTGATGTTGTAGCGGGTAATAATATCTTTGGCGAGCGGCACCAGCGCCGCAATTTGCGCAGGCTCAAACGGGGTAAAGCGCTTAACGCCCGACGTTTTTTGCCAGCCGCGGTTCTCAAGCTCAATGCCGACAGACGTATCATTGATGCGGTTTGTGCCGCGCCAGAAGCTAATGCCCGCATGCCAGGCCAGTTCGCTCTCGGGCACCAGCTGCCAGATGCGCGGCTTACCGTCCGGTGCCGGGGGTTTAGCCGGGATCAAATAGTGAGAGCTGACGTTCTTATCCGTCAGCGTGGCCAGCGAGCTGTCAAAATCATCCGCGGTGTAGTGGATAACCAGCACCTTGATGCGAGGGTAAGCCGCCTGAGCCTGATGACGCGTATCCAGCTCGTAGGCACCTTTATCGATGATTCCCTTTTCCGCGGTACATCCTGCCAGCAGCAGCGCCAGCAGGATTGTGGCAAACGAACGCCTCATCGAAGGGTTTTCACCGCCGTACCGCTTACGCTCACCATCAGCATGCTGGCATCTTTCCCGACCGTTTCGTAGTCGATATCAATCCCGACGACCGCATCCGCGCCGAGGGCTTCCGCCTGCTCGCCAAGCTCTTTAAAGGCGATTTCGCGCGCTTTGCGCAGCTCTTTTTCGTATGCACCCGAACGGCCACCCACGATATCGCGGATACCGGCAAAAAAGTCACGGAAGATATTGGCGCCGAGAATCGCTTCGCCGGTGACCACGCCGCAGTACTCGGTTATTGTCTGCCCTTCCAGGGTTGGCGTTGTTGAAAACTGCATGGTTTCTCTCCTTCTTTAGCGTTCAATGCCTTAGGCACAGCATTATCGGTTCGTTACGCTATGATTGAAAGGATAGTTAATAAATAAGGAAATCAACATGCGCTATTCTGCTTTAACACTTTTAGTGCCCTGCGCGCTGGTGCTCAGCGCCTGTACCACCACGGTCACGCCAGCCTTTAAGGATATCGGTACCCGCAGCGGCCCCTGCATAGAGGGCGGCCCGGACACCGTGGCGCAGCAGTTCTATGATTATCGCATTCAGCACCGCAGCAACGACCTCACCGGGCTACGCCCGTATCTGAGCGATGGCCTGGCAAAACTGCTTAACGACGCCACCCGCGATCCACAGCATAACGCCCTGCTGAAATCCGATCCGTTCTCCAGCCGCACCACGCTACCGGACAGCGCCGAAGTGGCGAGCGCGTCAACCATCCCGAATACGGACGCCCGTAATATTCCGCTGCGCGTGAAGCTGACGCAGGGAACCCAAACCTGGCAGGATGAAGTGCTGATGATCCGTGAAGGTCAATGCTGGGCAGTGGACGACGTACGCTACGTGGGCGGCAGCGTTCATGCCCCGGCAGGCACGCTTCGCCAGTCGATTGAGAATCGCTAAATCCGCCGATATTCCCTGGTAACCCCCGTAAAATGTGCGGCATTTCATGCGGAATGCCGACATTTATACTCGCCGACCTTGCCGTTCGCTATTTTGTGCTATGTTTAAGAGGAAACACGGGTTATATTTAACTTTTAACGCAGAAATATTGCATAACTATTCTGTCAACGGTACTATCTGCGGCCTCAATTGCTATAGATTGCCTGGATGAGTAAAGACTGCCCCGATGAGTATTAAACTAAACGGCATTAACTGCTTCTACGGCGCACACCAGGCGCTGTTTGACATCACGCTGAACTGCCCGGAAGGCGAAACGCTGGTTTTGCTTGGCCCAAGCGGTGCAGGTAAAAGCTCCCTTCTGCGTGTCCTTAATCTGCTTGAAATGCCCCGTTCAGGTACGCTGGCGATTGCCGGTAACCATTTTGATTTCGCGAAGACGCCGTCTGATAAAGCGATTCGTGAGCTGCGTCAAAACGTCGGCATGGTCTTCCAGCAATACAATCTCTGGCCGCACCTGACCGTCCTGCAAAACCTGATTGAAGCCCCGTGCCGCGTGCTGGGGTTAAGCAAGGATCAGGCCATTGCGCGTGCCGAAAAGCTGCTGGACCGCCTGCGTCTTAAGCCCTACAGCGACCGCTATCCGCTGCATCTTTCTGGTGGTCAGCAGCAGCGTGTGGCCATTGCCCGTGCGCTGATGATGGAACCCGCGGTGCTGCTGTTTGATGAACCCACCGCGGCGCTGGATCCGGAAATCACCGCCCAGATCGTGAGCATTATTCGCGAGCTGGCGGAAACCAACATTACGCAGGTCATCGTCACCCACGAAGTGGAAGTGGCGCGTAAAACCGCCAGCCGTGTGGTCTACATGGAAAACGGCTATATCGTTGAGCAAGGTGATGCGAGCTGCTTCGCGAACCCGCAAACCGATGCCTTCAAAAACTATTTATCTCATTGATTGTGTCAGGGGAAATATAATGAAAAAAGTATTACTTGCCGTGCTGCTTGCTGGCGTTACCCTTTCCGCTACCGCAGCCCAGACCATTCGTTTTGCCACGGAAGCCTCTTACCCTCCGTTTGAGTCCATCGACGCGAACAACAAAATTGTGGGCTTCGACGTGGACCTGGCTAACGCCCTGTGTAAAGAGATTGATGCGACCTGTACCTTCAGCAACCAGGCGTTTGACAGCCTGATCCCAAGCCTGAAGTTCCGCCGTATCGACGCCGTGATGGCCGGTATGGATATCACCCCGGAGCGTGAAAAGCAGGTGCTGTTCACCACCCCTTACTACGACAACTCCGCCCTGTTCATTGGTCAGAAAGGTAAATTCACCTCTGTCGATCAGCTGAAAGGCAAAAAAGTCGGCGTGCAGAACGGCACCACGCACCAGAAATTCATTACGGATAAGCATCCGGAAATCACCACCGTTCCGTATGACAGCTACCAGAACGCGAAGCTGGATCTGCAAAATGGCCGTATCGACGGCGTTTTCGGTGATACCGCGGTCGTGACCGAGTGGCTGAAAGCCAACGACAAGCTGGCGCCAGTGGGCGACAAAGTGACCGATAAGGATTACTTCGGTACCGGTCTGGGGATTGCCGTTCGTCAGGGCAACACTGAGCTGCAGCAGAAATTCAACGCTGCGCTGGAAAAAGTGAAGAAAGACGGCACCTACGAAACCATCTACAAAAAATGGTTCCAGAAGTAATTCCTGATGAATGAAATTTTTCCTTTAGCAAGTGCCGCCGGGATGACCGTCGGCCTTGCCGTTTGCGCACTGATTATCGGCCTCGTGCTGGCGATGTTCTTTGCGGTGTGGGAATCCGCGAAATGGTTCCCCGTCGCCTGGACAGGCTCCGCGCTGGTCACCGTGCTGCGTGGGCTACCGGAAATTCTGGTGGTCCTGTTTATCTATTTCGGCTCTTCGCAGCTGCTGCTCACGCTGTCTGACGGCTTCACCCTCAATCTCGGCTTTGCGCAGATCCCGGTGCAGATGCAGATTGATAACTTCGACGTCAGCCCGTTCCTGTGCGGCGTGATTGCTCTCTCCCTGCTCTACTCCGCGTACGCGTCGCAAACCCTGCGCGGTGCGCTGAAAGCCGTGCCGCAGGGGCAATGGGAGTCGGGTCAGGCGCTAGGGTTGTCGAAATCCGCCATCTTTTTCCGTCTGGTGATGCCGCAGATGTGGCGTCATGCCCTGCCGGGGCTCGGCAACCAGTGGCTGGTGCTGCTGAAAGATACCGCGCTGGTGAGCCTGATCAGCGTTAACGATTTGATGCTGCAAACCAAAAGCATCGCCACCCGTACCCAGGAGCCGTTTACCTGGTACATTGTGGCTGCGGCGATCTACCTGGTGATCACGTTGCTCAGTCAGTACATCCTCAAGCGTATTGACCTGCGTGCGACGCGCTTTGAACGGAGACCAGGCTGATGCTTGAATACTTTCCCGAGTTGATGAAAGGGCTGCACACCAGCCTGACGCTGACCGTGGCGTCCATTATCGTGGCGCTGATCCTGGCCCTTATCTTCACCATCATCCTGACGCTGAAAACGCCGGTGCTGGTGTGGATTGTGCGCGGTTACATCACCCTGTTTACCGGTACGCCGCTGCTGGTGCAGATCTTCCTGATTTACTACGGCCCGGGCCAGTTCCCGTCGCTGCAGGACTATCCGGTTATCTGGCATCTGCTCTCTGAGCCGTGGCTGTGTGCCCTGATTGCCCTTTCGCTGAACAGCGCGGCCTATACCACCCAGCTGTTCTACGGGGCGATCCGCGCCATCCCGGAAGGCCAGTGGCAGTCCTGCGGGGCGCTGGGCATGAGCAAGAAAGACACGCTGGCGATCCTGCTGCCGTACGCCTTTAAGCGCGCCCTCTCCTCCTATTCCAACGAAGTGGTGCTGGTGTTCAAAAGTACCTCGCTGGCCTACACCATCACCCTGATGGAAGTGATGGGTCACGGACAGCTGCTGTATGGACGCACCTATGACGTGATGGTGTTCGGCGCGGCGGGTGTGGTCTACCTGGTGGTGAACGGTCTGCTGACGCTGATGATGCGCCTGATCGAGCGTAAAGCGCTGGCGTTTGAGCGCAGAAATTAACCACGCGAATGCATAAAACGGTATTCATAAAGCGGGTAACCTGATGGGTTATCCGCTTTTTTTTGCGATGAAAATAATACTTAATCATTTTTATTGCATATAAATTCATTAACTGGCATTGTACATCCAGGCCGCAGACACGGCGCATCAATAAGACAGACGGGAGCATTACAATGAAAAAGTTAGTTCTGGCCGCATTACTCGCCACCTTCGCCGCTGGCGCATCCGCTGCGGATAAAATCAATTTCGGCGTCTCCGCCACCTATCCGCCGTTTGAATCGCTGGATGCCAGCAACCAGATCGTTGGTTTCGATATCGACCTGGCGAAAGCGCTGTGCAAACAAATGCAGGCCGACTGCACCTTTACCAACCATGCTTTCGACAGCCTGATCCCGTCGCTGAAGTTCAAAAAATACGATGCGGTGATCTCCGGGATGGACATCACGCCTGAGCGCAGCAAGCAGGTCGCGTTCACCGACCCGTACTACGCCAACTCGGCGGTGGTGATTGCGAAGAAAGGCGCTTATACCTCTTTCGATCAGCTGAAAGGCAAACGCATCGGGATGGAAAACGGCACCACGCATCAGAAATACCTGCAGGACAAACATCCGGAAGTGAAAACCGTGGCCTATGACAGCTACCAGAACGCGATTATCGACCTGAAAAATGGCCGTATCGACGGCGTCTTCGGCGATACCGCCGTGGTGAACGAGTGGCTGAAAACCAATCCGCAGCTGGGCACCGCAACGGAAAAAGTGACCGATCCACAGTACTTCGGTACGGGCCTCGGCATCGCGGTACGTCCGGATAACAAAGCCCTGCTGGAAAAACTGAACGGCGCGCTGAAAGCGATTAAAGCGGACGGTACGTACCAGAAAATCAGCGAGCAGTGGTTCCCGCAGTAACCTTTTTTGCCGGGTGACCTGGCCTACGGGGGTGGTAGTCTGTAGGCCGGGTAAGGCGAAGCCGCCACCCGGCAATTTCTCAAAGCGGCACAAAGAACCTGAACCGCGCCCCGCTTACCGACTCCATCAGCCTGATCCCCCCCCCGTGCAGCTCCAGCATCCGTTTCACGATTAACAGCCCTAACCCGCCGCGATTCTCTCTCGACGCCTGGGTATTGAGCGCCGACGGCCGCTGGAACAGATCGTCGCGCAGCGAGGCATCCACGCCCGTTCCGCTGTCGGCCACTTCGACCTGCAGCCGTTCATTCTCCTGCCAGACCGCCAGACGAATTTCCCCGCCAGCTGGCGTATGGCGCATCGCGTTATCGAGCAGGTTGGTCACCACGCGTTCAATCATCGACACATCAGCGTTTACCAGCGGCAGCGGCCCCGGCACGTCAATATGCAGATTGACCTCTCGCGTGCGGGCGGTGAGCTCAAACTTCTGCGCCACGTCGGAAATCAGCTCTGCCATCGCGAACCGCTCGCGCTGGGGTTTAATACCGCCGTGTTCAAGGCGCGCCAGCTCAAACAGCTGCTGCGAAAGATGACGGACTTTTTGCCCCTGACGCAGCGCGGTGGCGAGATACTGCTGGTGCTCCTGCGGCGTCAGCGTGGTGGATTTGAGCGACAGGGTTTCCAGATACCCCAGCAGCGAGGTGAGCGGCGTGCGGAGATCGTGCGAAATATTGGCGATAAACTCCCGGCGCTGGCGATCGCTGTCGGCCAGCTGATCCCACTGGCGGGTGATTTTGCGCGCCAGCTCGATAAAGCTGTTGCGCAGGATTGCCACTTCATCTTTTGCCGCCGCGTCCGGCGTCTGTGCCGCCAGCAGCCTGATTGCGCTTATGCTGTCCTGCTCCAGCCCGGCCACTTCCACCGTCAGCTGTTTGACCGGACGCGTAACCCAGTACCAGACCAGCAGCCCTGCCAGCAGCCCAAACAGCGCGACCCACAGCAGTGACCACAGGACGGTACTCCACAGCGCCTTGTGCCAGGCCATTTCCGCCAGAGCGTTTGACTCCTCGCCCTGCAAGATAATGTACAGATAGCCTTTTAGCTCGCCGTCCTGCCGCAGCGGCGTGGCGCTAAAGACTTTTTGATTTTGACTGCGCGGATCGTCGCCCAGTACCGGCATGGCGGTGCCGCTCAGGAAGCTCTGCACCGGCGCCAGGTCGATTTTTTGCCGCTTAATATGGCCCGGCGGTGCGGCATCGGCGAGGATATCGCCGTCAGGAGAGATAACGTACAGCTCAACGCTCGGATTAAAGGTCATCAGCCGGCCAAACAGCGGTTTCAGCGCGCTGCGATCGATCCCGCCCTGCGCGTCCAGAATCGGTTCGCGCTGGACGATCTGCTGCGCCAGCCCACCCGACAAACGCTGCACCATCGCGTTACCGTACTGCATGCTGCTGTAGAGCTGTACCGCGCAGGCGACGGTGGCGCAGAGCATCATCAGCAGGATGAAGAGCAGCGTCAGGCGCTGGCTCAGGCTAAAGCGGCGCATCATGATTTGGCTCCGCAAATTTATAGCCCTTGCCCCAGACGGTGCGAATAATCTCCGGCTCGGCGGCGTCCTTCTCAATCTTGATGCGCAGGCGGTTGATATGGGTGTTAACGGTGTGCTCATAGCCTTCGTGCTGATAGCCCCAGACCTGCTCCAGCAGCGCCAGACGGGAAAACACCTCGCCGGGATGACGGGCAAAAAAGTACAGCAGCTCGAACTCGCGCGGGGTGAGGTCCACCACCTGGCCGTGAAGCAGCACGCTGCGCGCCAGCGGATCGATGGTCAGCCCGTGCGCCTGAATGTGTCCGTCGGTTTGCGCCTGCCCCATCGCCTGCTGGCGACGAAACAGTGCTTTGATACGCGCAATCAGCTCCTGCACGGAGAACGGCTTAGCCAGATAGTCGTCGGCGCCGGTTTCCAGCCCGGTGATGCGGTCGGTTTCGCTGCTGCGGGCGCTGATGATGATCACCGGCAGGTAGCGCGTCATCTGACGGATGCGGCGGCAAATCTCCAGACCGTCAACGTTGGGAAGCATCAGGTCGAGGATCACCGCATCCCACGGCTGTTTTTCAAGACGCTGCAGGGCGTTGCCCCCGTCAGGCTCGTGGGTGATGGCGTAGCCTTCGTCTTCTAAATTGAGTTGCAGAAGCGCCGCGATATCGTGGTCGTCTTCCACCAGCAGGATCTGCTTCATGAGTAAGCCTTCATTCATTTCTTATGACGTAAGCTTACCTGATTTCGCCGGGATGAAGAGTTCACATTTTGTTTAAGATTTTACGAGCAACGTCAGCACTTCATAGTGCGCGGTATGCGGGAACATATCAAAAAGCTGAACGCGTTCAATGCGATAGCCCGGCAGTTGAGCGATGTCTTTCGCCATGGTCTGCGCGTTGCAGCTGGAATAGATGATGTACTCTGGCGCCATCTGGCTCAGGTAGTCGCACAGCGCATTGCCGATGCCGCGGCGCGGCGGGTTGACCAGCACCAGCTCCGGCACGTTGCCCTGGCCGGTCGCGAACTGCGTGGAGTCCAGCGCCTGGAAGCGCAGGTTCGTTAACCCCAGTTCGGCGGCGGACTGTTTCGCGCAGGCAATCGCTTCGGCAGAGATCTCAATCCCGGTGAGCTGCATCTCCGGCGTGGCGCAATGCAGGCCAAACCCGCCCACGCCGCAGAACAGATCCCACATGTGGTGAACGTTCAACGCTCGAACCCAGTCGCGGGCGGTAGCGTACAGGCCGCTTGCCACGGTCGGGTTGGTCTGGAAGAAGCTTTGCGGGCGGATCCACAGCGGAACGCCGTTGAAGCTCTCCGCCAGCGCGTGCTGGTCGGTGAAGAAAATCTCTTTTTCCCCTTCCATGATCGCCATATGCACCGGCTGAATGTTCGCCGTAATGACCTTCAGCTGCGGAAGCTGCGCCTGCAGCCACGGCAGCGCCGCGCGAAGCTGCGCCAGCTTGGTTTCAGAGCGCAGCACAAAGCGCAGCATCATGCCGCCGTCGATCTGGCTTTCGGTCAACAGAAGGTACTTCAGCTCGCCGCGCTTGCGGGCCACGCTGTAGGGCGTTAACCCCGCCCGCGCGATAAACGGCTTAAGCGCCGCAAAGACCGGCGCAAAGGAGGCGGGATACAGCGGGCAGTCGGTTAAGTCTTCCGGCGTGCCGTCGCGGTGCAGCATCCCCAGCAGCGGTTTTTCCACGCTGCCGCTGACCACCATTTTGGCTTTATTACGGAAACCCTGCTCCGGGCCGCTGACGGGTGCGCACCATTCGCCCACCGCGTGCGCTGCCAGCAGCTGTTGCAGGTTGGCCATTTTGGCGGTGAGTTGTTGAGAGACCGGCTGTTCTATCCACTGACAGGAGCGGCAGCGTCCGGCGTCATAGAGTGCGCACTGCATATGAAAACCTTAAGAATCACGAGGGCTGCGATTATACACATTATTGCAGACGGAAGAACCGCCGACTGGAGGCCGGGACGAAGAGTAGAAAGAGCACCAGCATGTCCGGCAGTTTTTGCATAAACAGCGCGCGCAGGATCTCGCGTTTGGATTCACCGGCGATGCTGAACAGCTCCGGGTAGCCGTATCCCAGCGAGGCGGCCCACAGATAGCTCGCCGCGGTAATCTGCGTCAGCAGATAGACCCAGCGCGCCCAGTTGCGCCCTTTGACCAGCGAAAACGCACAGTAGATCTCGATAAACACCAGCACCAGGCTGCTCAAAAAGACCAGCGTCAGATTCCACGTCTGCACGCTGCGGTGAATGAATTCACCGATGCCGCGCACGCCCAGGGTATTCAGAATCATCAGCACGTCCAGGCAGCGGATCATAATAATGGCGAGCGCCGCCACCTGAACCAGTGCAGGTACGTTAGGACGCGCGTGCGTAATACGTGATTTTTTTAATAATCCCAATGTTTTACTTCCCTGAAAAACAGTGCCGCGTCATGCGCGGCACATCACTGGAAATTTTAAATCCTTCAGCCGCGTCTTGCACGCTGGATATCGCGCACGCGCTGTTTTTCCGCGCGCGCCATCAAATACCAGGCGATAAATCCGACAATTCCGACCACGCCGAGGATGATAGAGGCCAGGGCATTGATCTCCGGGTTGACCCCCATACGCACGCTGGAGAAGACCAGCATCGGCAGCGTCGTCGCCCCCGGGCCGGAGACAAAGCTGGCGATAACCAGATCGTCCAGCGACAGCGTAAACGCCAGCAGCCAGCCGGAGATCACCGCCGGCATAATCATCGGCAGGGTGATGATGAAAAAGACCTTCAGCGGCGTCGCGCCAAGATCCATCGCCGCCTCTTCAATGGAGCGATCCAGCTCGCGCAGGCGCGAGGCGATCACCACCGCGACATAGGCGGTACAGAAGGTGACGTGCGCCAGCCAGATGGTGAGCATACCGCGATCCGCCGGCCAGCCGATGGCGTGCGCCAGGGCCACGAACAGCAGCAGCAGCGCGAGACCGGTGATCACGTCCGGCATGACCAGCGGCGCGGTGATCATAAAGGCGAAGCCGTTCGAGCCGCGAAAACGCCCGAAGCGCACCATCACCAGCGCGGCGATCGTGCCCAGCACGGAGGCCATTGTCGCCGCCAGCGCCGCAATGGTCAGGCTCAACCCCACCGCGCTCATCATCGCATCATCGTGGAACAGCTCGCTGTACCAGCGCGTCGACCAGCCTGCCCAGACCGTCACCAGCTTGGAGCTGTTAAACGAGTAGATCACCAGCATCAGCATCGGCGCATACAGGAAGGTAAAGCCGATAACGAGGATCGCTATCCGCCACGGGGAGCGCACTACCGGTAAGTTGTTCATCCGTGATCTCCCATCTGTTTCTGCTGATGCTTGTGGAACCACATGATCGGCACGATCAGCAGCAGGAGCATCACAATCGCCACCGCAGAGGCCACCGGCCAGTCGCGGTTATTGAAGAACTCCTGCCACAGCACGCGGCCAATCATGATGCTGTCCGGGCCGCCGAGCAGTTCCGGGATCACAAACTCCCCGACCGCCGGGATAAAGACCAGCATCGACCCGGCGATGATGCCGCCTTTGGTCAGCGGGACAATGACGCTGAAGAAGGTTTTTAACGGGCGCGCGCCGAGATCGAGCGACGCTTCCACCAGCGAATAATCAATACGCGTCAGCGCCGTGTAAATCGGCAGCACCATAAACGGCAGATAGGCGTACACGATGCCGATATAGACCGCGAGGTTGGTGTGCAGGATCGTCAGCGGCTGATCGATAACTCCCAGCCACATGAGAAAGTTATTCAGCACGCCGTTGTTTTTCAGGATCCCCATCCAGGCGTAAACGCGGATCAGGAACGAGGTCCACGATGGCAGGATCACCAGCAGCAGCAGGATGTTACGCGTCGACGGCTTGCTGTGCGCCACCGCCCACGCCAGCGGGTAGCCCATCACCAGACAGCAGAGCGTCGAGATCGCCGCCACCTGCAGTGACTGCAGATAGGCTTCGAAATAGAGCGGGTCGTCGGTGAGCTGCAGGAAGTTGCCGAGATTAAGCGTCAGCGTCAGCTGCCCGTCGGCCCAGTCCAGCAGGTTAGTATAGGGCGGGATCGCCCGCGCCATTTCCGCCAGGCTTATCTTGAAAACAATCAGGAACGGCAGCAGGAACAGCAGGATCAGCCACACGTACGGCATGGCGATCACCAGCTTGCGGCCGTGTTTCATCTGCATGCGCGTCAGTAAACCGGCAATGGCACCCGGCTTTTCTACGCGGGCTGGAGGTTCAAGTGTGCTCATGATCGCTCCTTATACCGTCAGCACGACGCAACTGTCAGCGTCCCAGCACAGGCGCACTTCGTCGCCCCAGGTCGGCTGCCCCTTGCGATAGCGATGTTCGTTCTGCAGCTGCGCGCTGAGCATCTGCCCGCTTTTCAGGCGCACGTGGTAGATGGACAGATCGCCCAGATAGGCAATGTGCACCACTTCACCCACGGCAAAGTTATAGCCATCGGCAGGCGGATCCTCACAGAGCATGATTTTCTCCGGACGCAGCGCGACGTAGACCGGCACGTTATCCACCACCGAGTTATCAGGATCGACCTTAAGCGGATGCTGCAGCCCCGGCGATTCGATAACCAGGCCATCCTCCTGACGATCTTTCAGCAGCCCTTCGAAGACGTTAACCGAGCCAATGAACTCCGCACTGTAGCGGGTGGTCGGATGCTCATAAATCTCTTCCGGCTCGCCAATCTGCACGAACTTGCCGCGGTTCATGATCGCGATACGTCCGGCCATGGTCATGGCTTCTTCCTGGTCGTGGGTCACCATCACGCAGGTCACCCCCACGCGCTCGAGGATATCGACCACTTCGAGCTGCATACGGTCGCGCAGTTTTTTATCCAGCGCGCCCATCGGTTCATCAAGCAGCAAGAGTTTCGGGCGTTTTGCCAGACTGCGGGCCAGGGCCACGCGCTGGCGCTGGCCGCCGGAGAGCTGGTGCGGCTTACGCTTCGCGAACTCCTGCATGTGCACCAGGCTCAGCATCTCGGCCACGCGCGCGGTAATTTCCGCTTTCGGCAGTTTGTCCTGCTTCAGGCCAAAGGCGATGTTCTGCTCCACCGTCATGTGCGGGAACAGCGCGTAAGACTGGAACATCATGTTGATCGGGCGCTGATACGGCGGCACGCTGGAGAGATCCACGCCATCAAGCATGATCTGCCCGGCAGTGGGCTGTTCAAAACCGGCCAGCATACGCAGCAGGGTCGATTTACCGCAGCCAGAGGCCCCCAGAAGGGCAAAAATTTCGCCTTTAAAGATCGTCAGGCTGACGTCGTCCACGGCATGCTGGCCATCGAAAGATTTGGTGAGGTTACGTATTTCAAGAAGCGGGGTCAGCGCTTTACGGACTTTCGCCTGCGGGCGGGGGATCGCGTCATTCACGGGGTGTTCTCCGGTAGAGATCAAATCATGGTGCAGGCGCACCAGAACGGTGCGCCTGTTGCCGGACACGCTTCGCTTGCCCGGACTGTGACTCACGGTAACTTATTTACCGCTTTTCACCTTGGTCCACGCGCGGGTACGCACGCGGTCAATTTTTGGATCCTGTACTTTCAGGGTGAAGAGCTTGGCGAACACATCCGCTGGCGGATAGATAGCCGGGTTATTGCGGATTTCTTCGCTCACCAGCGGCACGGAGGCCTTGTTACCGTTCGCGTAGTAAACGTGGTCGCTGATGTGGGCGATCACGTCAGGACGCATCAGGTAGTTGAGGAACTGATACGCTTCGTCTTTATTTTTAGCGTCAGTCGGCATCGCGAAGACGTCAAAGAAGGCCAGCGCCCCCTCCTTCGGAATGAAGTAAGAGACGTTCACGCCGTTTTTCGCCTCTTTCGCGCGGTTAGCCGCCTGCCATACGTCCCCTGCCCAGCCGATCGCGACGCAGATGTCGCCGTTTGCCAGGTCGTTAATGTACTGGGACGAGTGGAAGTAACGAATGTTTGGACGCAGCTTCAGCAGCAGATCGGTCGCCGGACCGGTGTAATCATCGGCTTTACTGCTGTTCGGGTCTTTGCCCAGGTAGTTCAGCACGGTGGCGAAAATCTCTTCCGGCGCATCGAGGAAGGAGACGCCGCAGCTTTTCAGCTTCTCAAGGTTTTCCGGCTTCAGCACCACGTCCCAGCTGTCCAGCTTCACGTCCGGGCCCAGCACCGCTTTGACTTTATCAACGTTGTAGCCGATACCGGTAGTCGCCCACAGGTAAGGCATGGCGTATTTGTTGTCCGGGTCATGCTTAGCCACCAGCTTCAGCACTTCCGGATCGAGGTTTTTCCAGTTCGGTAACTTGCTCTTGTCCAGCGGCTGGAAGACGCCTGCCGTTAGCTGACGCTCCAGGAAGCTTGCGGAAGGCACCACGAGGTCAAACCCGGTGCTGCCCGCCATCAGTTTTCCTTCCAGCACTTCGTTGGAATCGAACACGTCATAGACCACTTTAATGCCGGTCTCTTTTTCAAAATTTGCCACCGTGTCCGGCGCAATATAGTCAGACCAGTTATAAACGTGCAGCGTTTTTTGTTCCGCAGCGAGCGTGCCGGCAGAGACGGCCATCAGAGCACCCGCAACCAGACCCGATAACCATTTTTTATTCAAGGCGATCATAGTGTTATTCCTTCTGAAAGCTCGTTAACAAACGAACTAAAACTGTGCAATCTGAAGATATGCAATAATCATGCATAGTTTGTCGCTCTGCCCAAAATAAAAAGAAACCTCTTTACCCGGCAGTTTCCGCTCGCTTTTTTAAGCATCGCAAGAATAACTGTAGCCCGTGTCCCCGGCTATAGCCCAGACGAAAAAACGCCTTTTATCAATTTTTTATGCAGGTTATGTCTACGTGATAAGCCGAAACGGCCTTCAGGGAGGTGAATAATTCTTTAAAGAAAGGTTAAAAGCAGCAGAAAAAATGGCCTTCTGCAGCCGCCATGGCAGCGACTGCGCAAAAGTCAGACAGGCTTAGTGAAGAAAATTGGGAGATGCATCATTATTCTCTGCATCATCTTCCGCGCTATACAGCAGATGGTGTGCATTGGCTTCCATCATAACCATCGAAATTTGCTCTTCGCTCAAGCGCATAAACCAGGCGAACTGCTTGAACGACAGCCCTGCCCCGGAGAATAAAGACTGGCAAACGACCAGTTTTGGCAGATTATCATCCTGTATGTCGAGAAATGCCTTCACCGTCAAAGAACTGGCATTGATGGCCGACAGGTCGGAGGCCAGCGCCAGCAGCGCGGACGGCTTCACTTCGGCCAGCGCGGAGAAAAGGATCACGTCGTTAATGAGATCGATTTTGGCATCGAAAATGCCGTCGAAATTCTGCATATGAGGCAGATGCAGCGCCTGGCAGGAATCGCATTCGAAGAACGTAATTCCGGCATCATCAAGCCATTGACGTAACGTATCCAGTGTAGGTACGACCTGTAAATCCATCGCGATGCAGCCTCTTTAATAAAAACTTCGCATAGGGTACTCAAAAAGCGCGCGGTAATCCATTTAACCACCCGTTTTCAGACAGTAGCCCGGCGTGGCATGACGCTCGATCCATGAGATCATTTTACCCGCAATATCGACACCTGTGGTTTTTTCCACGCCTTCCAGCCCGGGCGAGGCGTTCACCTCCATGACCAGCGGCCCGCGCGTCGCGCGCAGAAGATCTACACCCGCCACGTCCAGCCCCAGGGTTTGCGCGGCTTTCACCGCAATTTCCCGCTCGCGGTCGCTGATATCAGCGATTCTTGCAATGCCGCCCCGGTGAAGATTAGAGCGGAAGTCGCCCTCTTTGGCCTGGCGCTCAATGGCCGCTACCACCTCGTTTCCCACGACGAAGCAGCGGATGTCGCGCCCTTTGGCCTCTTCAATATACTCCTGCACCAGAATGTGGGCATTCAGCCCGCGGAAGGCGTCAATCACGCTCTCCGCTGCCTGACGCGTCTCCGCCAGCACCACGCCAATGCCCTGGGTGCCTTCCACCAGCTTGATCACCAAAGGGGCGCCGCCCACCATGTCGATCAGATCGCTGGTGTCGTCCGGTGAATGGGCAATCCCCGTGACGGGGAGATCGATCCCCTGACGAGCAAGGAGCTGCAGCGAGCGCAGCTTGTCGCGGGCGCGGGAAATAGCAACGGATTCGTTGAGAGGATAGCTGCCCAGCATCTCGAACTGGCGCAGCGCGGCGGTGCCGTAGTAGGTAATCTGGGAGCCGATGCGGGGGATGACCGCATCGAAATGCGGCAGCTTGCGGCCTTTGTAGTGAATCGACGAGGCGGCCGGGTCGATGTTCATGTAGCAGGACATCGGGTCGAGGATCTCAACCTGATGCCCGCGTTTCGCCGCCGCCTCACGCAGGCGTTTACATGAATAGAGCGTTCCATCCCGGGACAATATGGCAATTTTCACCCTGCACCTCTCTGAAGACATGGAAAAAGCCTGCGTATCATATACGCAGGCAGGCACAGGATAAATGGACTATCGCGTCGCCCAGCCCTGTTTGTGCAGATAATCAAGAATAAACGGGCGATTTTCTTTAATGATGGTGCGACGAATATGGTCGGTCCAGGTATCACGACGGTTATTGCTGCCGCGCGTCATGTAGTAGTTCGCCAGCTCTTCATCGTATTGATTCAGGACATCCTGATCGACCGGCTGGTAGTGGTTTTCGTGCACCAGCATCGCCGCAGGAATGCGCGGCTTCAGATCCGGGTTATCCGCCGGCCAGCCGAGGCACAGGCCAAACAGCGGCAGCACGTGTTTTGGCAGCTTCAGCAGCTCGGTCACGCTTTCGATGTTATTACGCAGGCCGCCGATGTAGACACCGCCTAACCCCAGCGACTCCGCCGCCGTGAAGGCGTTTTGCGCCATCAGCGCGGTATCCACCACGCCCAGCAGCAGCTGTTCGGCCAGCCCCAGCTCGGCCTCAGGGCAGATCTGCAGATGACGGTTAAAGTCGGCGCAGAACACCCAGAACTCCGCTGCCTGCGCCACATGCTTCTGCCCGCCGGTCAGCGTCACCAGCTGCTCGCGCATGACCGGGTCGGTGATGCGGATAATGGAGGTGCACTGCAGGAAGCTCGAGCTCGAGGTCGCCCTGGCGCTGTCGATGATCGCGTTACGCTGCGCCTCGGTAATCGGCTCATCGGTGAAGTGGCGAATGGAACGGTGGGAACGGAGCAGGTCAATCGTGGGTGTCATCTTGTCTCTCTTTGTCGTGCTTAATACGTATTGCAGCCAGTATAGGCAATGATCTGCGCGATGTAATTGGCGAAACATAGCCTGACTGTATCAAAGCGACAGGCGAAACCTTCTTTAATGGCGGCAGGTTATCGGGCACTATATGTCCTATTCGCCGTCAGGCTTGTTTTTTGAGGAGAGAGAAATGTTTGCAGTAATTTTTGGTCGTCCAGGGTGCCCTTACTGTGTGCGCGCGAAAGAGCTGGCTGAGAAACTGACCGAAGAGCGCGATGACTTCAACTTCCGCTACGTGGATATCCACGCGGAAGGCATCACGAAAGCGGATCTCGAAAAAACCGTCGGCAAGCCGGTTGAAACCGTACCGCAGATCTTCCTCGATCAGAAACACATCGGCGGCTGCACTGACTTTGAAGCTTACGCCAAAGAGCATCTGGGTCTGTTTGCTGCCCAGTAATGAAATGAAAGGACGCCCTCACCGAGAGGGCGTTTTTATTTGTGGTGCCGTCGGTGCTGAAGCAGACTGCGCACAAATAAGTAGCAGAGCGCGCCAAGGGCGCACCAGAATACGGCGCTCATCAGCCATGCCAGCTCCTGCCAGAAACTACGCGTTGATATATAGAGCAAGCGCATCAGCAGCAAACAGAGCGGCGCGGCCAGCATGGCGCCCAGCAGCGGCTTCACCACCTCCCCTTTACGGGAGAGAAAACTGGCAGCAGCCCCCGGCAGCGTAAAAAAGAGCAGCCCCAGCTCCGGATGACCCGACGCCCTGAATGCACCTTTCACGTTAAAAGCAAGCGACATGCATACGACCGTGAACAGCAAAAAGCAGCTGATCACCCCCGCCCAGTTTCGTTTAGTGTTCAAACTATCCTCCTGACTTATCTCTATCAAATACACTTTCGTCGGGTAGACGCCCAGTCAGATAAAGCAATGCGGCAATCCTTGCCAAAGTACGCACAGGGTGATGCGATAATCAGTAGCTGTCAGTAGCTAATGCGATTAAACTACACGCCAGCTAATGTTTTAGGGAATAAAGCAGGAAACAGGGAGCGTTAACGCCTTTCCCTGACCCAGAAAACAGTAGCCCAAAAAGTCCTTTCATTCAACAACTTACTGGTAAACAAGAAGTTAGCCTCCGTGAATATAAACGTCGCAGACTTGTTAAATGGGAATTACATCCTGTTATTATTTGTGGTACTGGCGCTGGGCCTTTGCCTGGGTAAATTGCGCCTGGGTTCAGTTCAACTTGGTAATTCCATTGGCGTTTTAGTCGTCTCCTTATTATTAGGCCAGCAGCACTTCAGCATTAACACGGACGCGCTCAACTTAGGTTTTATGCTGTTTATTTTTTGTGTTGGCGTGGAAGCGGGACCGAACTTTTTTTCAATTTTCTTCCGCGACGGCAAAAATTATCTGATGCTGGCGCTGGTGATGGTCGGCAGCGCGCTGCTGATCGCGTTAGGGCTGGGTAAACTGTTTGGCTGGGATATCGGGTTAACGGCCGGTATGCTGGCAGGCTCCATGACCTCCACCCCCGTGCTCGTGGGTGCCGGTGATACCCTGCGCCATTCCGGCATGGCCGGCGCACAGCTTTCTACCGCGCTCGACCACCTGAGTCTCGGCTACGCCCTGACCTATCTGATTGGTCTGGTGAGCCTGATCGTTGGCGCACGCTACCTGCCAAAACTGCAGCACCAGGATCTGCAGACCAGCGCCCAGCAAATCGCCCGCGAGCGCGGTCTGGATACCGACTCCAAACGTAAAGTCTATCTCCCGGTGATCCGCGCCTATCGCGTCGGGCCGGAGCTGGTGGCATGGGCTGACGGCAAAAATCTGCGCGAGCTGGGGATTTACCGCCAGACGGGCTGCTACATCGAACGTATCCGCCGCAACGGCATTCTGGCGAACCCGGACGGCGACGCGGTGCTGCAGATGGGTGACGACATCGCGCTGGTGGGTTACCCGGACGCCCACGCCCGTCTCGACCCGAGCTTCCGTAACGGCAAAGAGGTGTTCGACCGCGACCTGCTCGACATGCGTATCGTCACCGAAGAGATCGTGGTGAAAAACCATAACGCCGTGGGCCGCCGTCTGGCGCAGCTGAAGCTGACCGACCACGGCTGCTTCCTTAACCGTGTGATCCGCAGCCAGATTGAGATGCCTATCGACGATAACGTCGTGCTCAACAAAGGCGACGTGCTGCAGGTCAGCGGCGACGCCCGCCGCGTGAAAACCGTGGCCGACCGCATCGGCTTTATCTCGATTCACAGCCAGGTCACCGACCTGCTGGCCTTCTGCGCCTTCTTTATCGTTGGCCTGATGATCGGGATGATCACCTTCCAGTTCAGCAACTTTAGTTTCGGCATCGGTAACGCCGCCGGTCTGCTGTTCGCCGGGATCATGCTGGGCTTCCTGCGAGCCAACCACCCGACCTTCGGCTATATTCCGCAGGGCGCGCTGAACATGGTGAAAGAGTTCGGTCTGATGGTCTTTATGGCAGGCGTCGGCTTAAGCGCGGGCAGCGGGATTGGTCACAGCCTCGGTGCCGTCGGCTGGCAGATGTTGGTTTCCGGACTTATCGTCAGCCTGGTACCGGTCGTTATCTGTTTCCTGTTCGGTGCCTACGTGCTGCGCATGAACCGCGCCCTGCTCTTCGGGGCGATGATGGGGGCGCGTACCTGTGCTCCAGCGATGGAAATCATCAGCGACACCGCGCGCAGCAACATTCCGGCGCTGGGCTATGCGGGCACGTACGCTATCGCTAACGTGCTGCTGACGCTGGCGGGTACGCTGATTATCATCATCTGGCCAGGACTCGGATAACTCCTAAGAATGCGCGTGGCGGAAAATATTTTTGTTACGCGCAGAACTTTTTTATCAGGGGGCAGTCATAACTAGTGCCACTGCTTTTCTTTGATGTCCCCAATTTGTGGAGCCCATCAACCCCGCCGTTTTGGTTCAAGGTTGATGGGTTTTTTGTTGCCTGAAATTCCCTTTGCTCAAATATCACCTTCTCTCCAGCCATTAAAACATATATGATTAAACGCATATAAAAACCGCGCCTGCAGGAACACCCATGCTCCACCCACTCCAGCTCTTCAAAACCCTTTCCGACGAAACGCGGCTCGCCATCGTCATGCTGCTCCGTGAAACAGGCGAGCTGTGCGTCTGCGATCTCTGCGCCGCCACCGCCGAATCTCAGCCAAAGGTCTCCCGCCACATGGCCCTGCTCCGCGAGTCCGGGCTGGTGATCGACCGTCGCGAGGGGAAATGGGTCCATTACCGTCTCTCTCCCAACATGCCTGCATGGGCGGCAGCCGTTATCGACACCAGCTGGAACTGCCTGCGGGAAGAGACGCGTCTGAAGCTGAAAAACCGACTTCCGGGCTCGTGCTAACCCAAACACATTCACAAAAACAGATATAACGGAGTAAACAATGTTTCTGGCAGGGGCTATTTTTCTGTTTACGCTGGTACTGGTCATCTGGCAGCCCAAAGGACTGAGTATTGGCTGGAGCGCAACCATCGGCGCCGTGCTGGCGCTGTTCAGCGGCGTGATCCACGTAAACGATATTCCGGTCGTGTGGAATATCGTCTGGAACGCCACGGCAACGTTCATTGCCGTCATCATCATCAGCCTGCTGCTGGATGAGTCCGGCTTTTTCGAGTGGGCGGCGCTGCACGTTGCCCGCTGGGGAAACGGTCGCGGGCGATTGCTGTTTACTTATATCGTGCTGCTGGGCGCAGCCGTGGCGGCGCTGTTTGCCAATGACGGCGCAGCGCTGATCCTGACGCCTATCGTTATCGCCATGCTGCTGGCGCTGGGGTTCAGCAAGCAGGCTACGCTGGCGTTTGTGATGGCGGCAGGTTTTATCGCCGATACCGCCAGCCTGCCGCTGATTGTGTCGAACCTGGTCAACATCGTCTCGGCAGACTTCTTCACGCTGGGGTTCAGTGAATATGCTTCGGTGATGATTCCCGTTGATGTCGCTGCAATTGCCGCAACGCTGGTCATGCTCCATCTGTTCTTCCGCAAGGAAATTCCGCCGGAATATGACCTGGCGAAACTCCGCGAACCCGCGCGGGCCATTCACGATCTCCCCACGTTCAGAACGGGCTGGATCGTCCTGCTGCTTCTGCTCGTCGGTTTCTTCGTGCTGGAGCCTCTGGGTATTCCGGTCAGCGCCATTGCGACCGTCGGCGCGCTGATTTTGTTCGCCGTCGCAAAACGCGGACATGCAATAAACACCGGAAAAGTGCTGCGCGGCGCACCGTGGCAGATCGTCATCTTCTCGCTGGGGATGTATCTGGTGGTGTATGGCCTGCGCAATGCCGGGCTGACGGAATATCTCTCAGGTGTACTGAATAGCCTGGCCGGACACGGATTATGGGCCGCCACGCTGGGAACAGGGTTCATCACCGCGTTCCTGTCTTCCATAATGAACAATATGCCCACGGTGCTGATTGGCGCGCTCTCCATTGACGGCAGCACGGCAACTGGGTTGATCAAGGACGCGATGATTTACGCCAACGTGATTGGCTGCGATCTGGGGCCGAAAATCACGCCTATCGGCAGCCTCGCCACCCTGCTCTGGCTCCACGTGCTGGCGCAGAAAAACATGACGATTACCTGGGGCTACTATTTCCGGACGGGCATCATCATGACGCTGCCGGTCCTGTTTGTGACGCTCGCCGCGCTGGCGCTACGTCTCTCCTTCACACTGTAATGAGCCACTGATATGAGCCACATCACCATTTACCACAACCCCGCCTGCGGCACTTCGCGCAACACGCTGGAGATGATCCGCAACAGCGGCACGGAGCCAGAGATTATCCTCTATCTGGAAACCCCGCCGTCGCGCGATAAGCTGACCGCCCTGATTGCCGAGATGGGCATTTCAGTGCGGGATCTGTTGCGTAAAAACGTGGAGCCCTATGAACAGCTCGGCCTTGCCGACGATAGCTTCACCGACGACCAGCTTATCGATTTTATGCTGCAGCACCCGATCCTGATTAATCGTCCGATCGTGGTGACGCCGCTGGGCACCCGCCTGTGCCGCCCGTCTGAAGTCGTTCTCGATATTCTGCCGGACGCGCAAAAAGGAGCGTTTACGAAAGAGGATGGCGAAGCCGTCGTAGACGCCAGCGGGAAAAAAATCTCGCCAAAGTAACCCATTGATAATGGCACGGTAAGATCTGCCAACCGCATGCCCCACCCAACGGTTGAGTTGCATCCGCCGAAACCCGGCACATACTGTTGAGGGTTAAGTCTGGTGAGGGTATGCAGGTATGGGCTTTAAAAACAAAACCGCCGTCATCTTCGGCGGCAGCGGCGCTATCGGCAGCGCAACTGCGCACGCTCTGGCGCGTGAAGGAGCGGATGTATACCTCGCCGCACGTGACCACACCAAGCTGGAGCAGGTCGCCAGCCGTATTCGCGCAGCGGGCGGTTCTGCCAGCACGTTTATTTTCGATGCGCTTGAGGAGTCCTCGCAACTCCCGGACCTTGCCCGCATTGATATCGTCGTCAACGCCACAGGCTTTCTGCACGATCAGGGTAAACGCCTTGAGGCGTTAACGCTCGGCGAGTTCAGGCAGGGTTTCGACCCTTTCCTGGCCGCGTACTTTAACATTGCGAAAGCCGTGTCATCCCGCATGGGCGGCGAGCATGGCGGGACCATAATTACCGTCGTCGCCCCCGCCGCAAACATGGCGATGGCAGGCCACCTCGGGCATATCGTCGGCTGCGCGGGTACGGAAGCCTTGACCCGGGCGCTTGCGGCTGAGTTGGGGACTCAAAATATTCGTGTGCTGTGTCTGCGTTCGCACGCGATAGCCGATGCGGTGCAGGCGGGTTCGTATGTGGGTGCCATTTTCGCCGCCAAGGCGCAGGCGATGGGGATAACGGTTGAGCAATTTCTCGGCGGTGCCGCGCAAAGTACCCTGACGCATCGCCTGCCGACGCTGGCGCAGGTAGCAGACACGATTACGTTTCTGGTATCAGATGCGGCAGGTGCCATCACGGGAACTACCGTCAATATGACCGCGCGCGCAACCTAGCCTTTGCCCTCGCCCGCAATCCTCCCCACCATCGCCCGGATCTCCTCGCGGGATAGCGGCGTCCGGTCGGTCACGTAGTGCAGCGTCATCCCTTCGATAAACGCATCCAGCGCGCGGGTGGTGACCGGGTCGAACCACTGCTCCAGCGTGGTCTGGCTCATCTTCATCCAGTCCTGCATCACCGTTTTGAGCGCCGCGCTGCGGTGCATAAAGGCGTAGAGCTGGTACATCAGCGCCATGTTGTGCGGCGTGGTCACCTGCGAGCTGTGGATCAGCGTAGTGATGGATTCGCACGCCATCTCCGGCCCGGTGACGCCGGCAAAGAAATCCCGGTACTGCTGCGACATCTGCCGGGTAAACCACGTGAAGGCCTCCTCCAGCAGCGGCTCCATGCCGTCGAAATAGTAGGTCATCGACCCCAGCGGCACGCCCGCACAGGTGGCGATTTTACGGTGCGTGACGGCGTGGATCCCGTGCTCGGCAATGGTATCGAGCGTTGCCTGCAGGATCTTCTCCCGGCGATGCGGATCGTTCGGTGGTCTGCTCATAAATTCCTCACGTGGTTTGTGTACAAATGTACACAAACTTGCTAGTGTTGTCGCTATTGTTGTACTTCTGGTGCTACCCCAATGACGCTGACCTCTCCCCGCAAAGCCCTGCAGCTCCGCATGTGGGCGCTGTTTATGTTCTTCTTCATTCCCGGCCTGCTGATGGCCTCCTGGGCCACGCGCACCCCCGCCATTCGCGATATTTTGTCCGTTTCTACCGCTGAGATGGGCATCGTGCTGTTTGGCCTGTCGATAGGCTCCATGAGCGGCATTCTCTGCTCTGCCTGGCTGGTTAAGCGCTTCGGTACGCGGGCGGTGATCCGCACTACCATGTGCTTCGCGGTGTTCGGGATGATCGTGCTGAGCGTGGCGCTGTGGTTTGCCTCACCGGTGCTCTTCGCCCTGGGCCTGACGGTATTTGGCGGTAGCTTCGGTTCTGCAGAAGTTGCCATCAACGTTGAAGGGGCGGCGGTCGAACGTGAGATGAACAAAACCGTGTTGCCGATGATGCACGGTTTTTACAGCCTCGGCACGCTGGCCGGTGCCGGCGTGGGGATGGCGCTGACCGCCACCGGCGTGAGCGCCAATCTGCATATTCTGCTGGCGGCGCTGGTGTGCATCATTCCCATTCTTACCGGCATCCGGGCGATCCCGGACGGTAACGGCAAAAACTCCGCTGACGAACAGCACTCGGCCGAAAGAGGGCTGCCCTTCTACCGCGACTTCCAGCTGATGCTGATCGGCGTGGTGGTGCTGGCGATGGCGTTCGCGGAAGGATCTGCCAACGACTGGCTGCCGCTGCTGATGGTGGACGGCCACGGCTTTAGCCCGACCTCCGGCTCGCTGATCTACGCCGGGTTTACGCTGGGGATGACCGTCGGACGCTTCACCGGCGGCTGGTTTATCGACCGCTACAGCCGCGTGGCGGTAGTGCGCGCCAGCGCCCTGCTGGGCGGTCTGGGCATCGCGATGATCATCTTTGTCGATGTGGACTGGATTGCCGGGGTCTCGGTGATCCTCTGGGGGCTGGGTGCGTCGCTCGGCTTCCCGCTGACCATTTCAGCCGCCAGCGACACCGGCCCGGATGCCCCGACGCGCGTCAGCGTAGTGGCAACCACGGGCTATCTCGCCTTCCTGGTCGGGCCGCCGCTGCTCGGCTTCCTCGGTGAGCACTACGGACTGCGCAGCACCATGCTGGTGGTGTTAGGGTTGGTCATCATCGCGGCGCTGGTGGCGCGCGCGGTGGCAAAGCCGGAAACGAAACAAACGACACTGGAGAAGGGATATGAGCGTTAAACTGATCGCCGTCGACATGGATGGTACTTTTCTGAGCGATGCCAAGACCTATAATCGCCCGCGCTTTCTGGCGCAGTACGCCCGCATGAAGGCGCAAGGCATTCGCTTTGTGGTCGCCAGCGGCAACCAGTACTACCAGTTAATCTCCTTTTTCCCGGAGATTGCGCATGAAATTGCGTTCGTCGCCGAGAACGGTGGCTGGGTCGTGAGCGAAGGAGAAGATGTCTTTAACGGTGAACTGTCGAGAGCCCATTTCGACACGGTCGCGAACGTGTTAAGCGACGTGCCGGGTATTGAGATCATCGCCTGCGGGAAAAGCAGCGCCTACACGCTGAAATGCTATGACGAGGGCTTTAAGGCCATCGCGGCAAAGTACTATCACCGTCTGGAAATGGTCAGCGATTTCGGCAACCTGAACGATATTTTCTTCAAGTTCGGGCTTAACGTATCCGATGATGAAATTCCGCGGATTCAGGCGCTGCTGCATGAAAAACTCAGCGACATCATGGTGCCCGTCACCACCGGTCACGGCAGTATCGACCTGATTATCCCCGGCGTGCATAAGGCCAACGGCCTGCGGATCCTGCAGCAGCGCTGGGGGATAGAGAACAGCGATGTGGTGGCCTTCGGCGACAGCGGCAACGACGTGGAGATGCTGCGCCAGTCCGGGTTCAGCTTTGCGATGGCGAATGCCAGACCGCATATCAAAGCGGCGGCGCGTTTTGAAGCACCGCATAATAACGATGAAGGCGTGCTGGATGTGATTGATAAGGTGCTGAACGGGGAGGCGCCGTTTAATTGACCGCGTGCGGTCTGTTGGCTTTACCCTCTCCCACAGGGATAGGAATCCCCAGTCATTTTTTAACCGGAAGCGATGAATATAGTTTCAGGAAAATAAATGGCTTACAGCAACGCCCTGGTCCGGCTGTAAATCGCCGAAGCGTTTCCGTAAGGCCGGGGCGAGGCGCACGGATGCGCCGAGAGGGCGTGGCCTGCAGGGATGCAGGCTCATGCCCGACCCGATAGCCTGAAGGAATAAGCTGAGGGCACCGCGAAGCGGCGATTTACCGCCGGGAGCCCGGGTCGCCAGGGCGGCGGCGATTGAGCCGCCATGGCACGTTCACAGGTCGTGTCGTTAAAGAGTAGCAAGAAACATAAAGTGAACGGAATGACCACCAGAGCCGTATGTTCCCCCTCACCCCTGCCCTCTCCCTCAAGGGAGAGGGAGTCGCCCGTGCAGGCATTATTTTGTGAGGAACCCTCAGCCCACGAGGAGAGGGAATAAAGATCACGGTTGCAGGGCGTTCCCGACGCGTTTGTCCTTCAGGAACACCACCATCAGGCCAACCCACAGCACGCCGTTGGCGAGGTTAAACAGGCTGAACAGCCCGTTACCGCCCATCGCGTAGGCATGCTTGCTCACCTCAATACCGACGGTAAAAATCAGCATCTGCAGCATCCCCATCGCCGCGGAGACCGTGCCTTTACTCATCTCGCTGGCAAACAGCGTCAGGCGCACCAGCCCGGCGTTCGCCACGCCAATCCCGAAGGCGTAAATGCTGAGTCCTGCCGTCATCCACAGATAAGCGTGTGATGACGCAACGGTCGCCACCGCTGCCAGAATCAGCCCTGCGGCAATCGGCCAGCCGCCCATGATAATCAGTGAACGCACGGTGCGTCGTGACGTCAGACGTGCCAGCACCAGGTTGCCGATAATCAGCGCGCCAAAGATCGGCACCTGCAGCAGACCATACTCATAGCTGCTGAGCTTTTCACCGCTGATGATAATGACCGGCGACTGGGCGATCCACGCCAGCAGCGGCAGGCTAACGAACCCGGTCGCCAGCGCGCCCGCCACAAAGCGGCCATTCTTCAGCACTTCTTTGTAATCCCTCCCCAGCTCTTTCAGCGAGAGTTTCTCGCCGATGCGGGTGGCCGTTTCCGGCATCGCACGGTGCAGGCCAAAGAACGCGAAGGCGGCGAGAAGCGCAAAGAGCACAAACATCCCTTCCCACGGCGCAACGTGCACCCACGCGGCCCCCACCAGCGGCCCGAGTAAGGGGGCGATAAGCGCCACGTTCGCCATCAGCGCGGTAATTTTGATGCACACCGCCTCTTCAAACGACTCCTGAATGGCGGCATACCCCACGGCGCCGATAAAGCACAGGCTCACCCCCTGCAGGAAGCGCAGCAGGGTAAATTGTTCAATGTTTTGCGCCAGCAGCGTGGCAAGACAGGTGACGATAAACCACACCACGCCCGTCAGCATCACCGGACGACGGCCAATACGATCCGACAGCGGACCTAACAGCCACTGCAAAAACATGCCGCCGGCCAGATAGGCGGTCATGGAGGTCGGTACCCACTCGATTCCCGCGTTGTACTGCGCCACTACGGCCAGCATACCGGGCTGGATCATATCGTTGCCGATATAGGTAGAAAATTCGTAGAGCACCAGACACAGAGGGAAAAGCAACGCCTGACGACCCAGACGTGAACCAGAAGAAGAACGGTTTAACATGCAATCTCTTTATAATGACAAAATCGCGACGAGTTTAATGAAATGCCGCAGCCCGAGATAGTGATTTATCGAGGATAAACAGAAATAAAGCACATATCGTCTTCGTTTAAGGTTTCCTTAAGTTGACAGATTTATGATAGCCCCATTACTCGTCAACGACCCCAAATTATGGCACTCACTTCCAGCCGTTCAGAATTGTCTAACTTACAGACAAATAAGACAAAACGACTTTACCGCTTGCCGGGCCGCTTTTATGGTTATCAGCTTTTCGTACTGGTCGTCCTTGCCGTGCTTTTCACGTGGTTATCACGCAATGAAGCGCTCGACAGATGGATCACCGGTTTTTGGTATGACGCGGCAACGCAGAGCTTCCCGCTGCAGAAAGACCATCTGCTGGATCTGCTGAACCACCGTCTGGCGAAGTACATTGCCATCGCCTTAGGTGCCGTGGCGCTGTTTTACGGCGCTTACAAGCGTAACGCAAGGCTGGTCACGGCGGCGCTGCTGATGGGCGTTGGTGCGCTGGTGGTAGGCGTGCTGAAAAGCGTGAGCCATCACAGCTGCCCGTGGGATCTGGTGGAATATGGCGGTAAGGCCGTCTCTTATCCCCTGTTCAGCGCCGTCCCTGCTGACAACGGTCCGGGGCGCTGCTTCCCCGGCGGTCACGCCTCCAGCGGCTTTATGGTGATGGGGCTGTTTTTTGCCTTCTGGCGCGAGCGTCCGCGTCTCGCCTGGTGCTTCGTCGCGCTGGGCGTGGTGTTAGGTCTGGTGATGGGCTACGGCCAGATCATGCGCGGGGCACATTTTTTCTCTCACAACCTGTGGGCTGGGTGGTGGGTCTGGTTTTCTCAGGTGGTGGTCTACGGCCTTGTTTCCACCCGGTTTGCTAAAGAGTGATAACGCTATGTTAGAGAATCTGAATTATCAGCTGTTTTATCTGATCAACGCCACGCCGGCCTCGCCTGAGTGGACGATCGACTTTGCCACCTTCCTGGCAAAAGATCTGATCAGTATCGTGCCAGCGCTGGCCGCCATCCTCTGGCTGTGGGGACCTCGTAGCCAGGTGAAAGCGCACCGCCAGCTGGTGATCAAAGTGGCGATGGCGCTGGGCGTGAGCGTTCTGGTGAGCTTCGCACTGGGTCATGTGTTCCCGCACCCCCGTCCTTTTGTGGCTCACGTGGGCTATACCTTCCTGCACCACGCGCCGGATGACTCGTTCCCGAGCGATCACGGTACGGTGATCTTCACCTTCGCACTGGCTTTCCTATTCTGGCATCGCCTGTGGTCTGGTGCGGTCCTGATGGTGGCGGCCCTGGCAATCGCCTGGTCTCGCATTTACCTGGGCGTTCACTGGCCGCTGGATATGGTGGGCGGTTTCCTGGTCGGGCTGATTGGCTGCGTGAGCGCGGCTATCCTGTGGAGTCTCTTCGGTGAAGCGCTCTACCGCACGCTGTCTTCGCTCTATCGTGCCATTTTCGCTATCCCGATCCGCAAAGGCTGGATACGTGACTAACCCCAACCTGACAGGTTACACTTGAACCCCCGCCCTGCGGGGGTTCACTTTTTTATCCCGAGGAACTATGGAAACACGTCGCGATGACCGCATTGCTCAGCTGCTACAGGCGCTGAAGCGCAGCGATAAGCTGCATCTTAAGGAAGCCGCCAACCTCCTCGGCGTCTCAGAGATGACCATTCGTCGGGATCTGAACAGCGAGAGCGCGCCCGTCGTGCTGCTGGGCGGGTATATTGTGCTTGAGCCGCGCAGCGCCAGCCATTATCTGATCAGCGACCAGAAGACGCGCCTGGTGGAAGAGAAACGCAAAGCCGCGCGGCTTGCAGCCTCACTGGTACAGCCGCACCAGACGCTGTTTTTTGACTGCGGTACCACTACGCCGTGGATTATCGAGGCCATCGACAGCAGCATTCCGTTCACCGCCGTCTGCTACTCCCTGAACACCTTTCTGGCGCTTCAGGAGAAACCCGAGTGCCGGGTGATCCTCTGCGGCGGCGAGTTTCACGCCAGCAACGCCATCTTTAAGCCGCTTAACCTGCAGGACACGCTCAGCAATCTCTGCCCGGATATCGCGTTTTATTCCGCCGCAGGCGTCAACGTGCGTCAGGGCGCGACCTGCTTTAATCTGGAAGAGCTGCCGGTGAAGCACTGGGCGTTGAGCGCCGCGCAGTACCATGTGCTGGTGGTCGATCACAGCAAGTTTGGTAAGGTGCGTTCGGCAAGAATGGGCGAGCTGGCGCAGTTCGATGCCATCGTCAGCGACTGCCGCCCGGACGACGAGATCGTGGCCCACGCGAAGGCGCAGCAGGTGAAGTTGATGTATTAAACGGGGTGCGGTCTGATGCCCTCACCCCGGCCCTCTCCCACAGGGAGAGGGAGAAAACCCATCGAGGTTAGCTAAACCAGCTGCCAAACCACCCGTGGAATTTCATCATCACGAAATCCCACATCCGGCTGAAGAAGCCGCCCTCTTCCACCGCTTCCATCACAATCAGCGGACGCTGTTCAATCGACTTACCGTTGAGCTGGAAATCAATGGTTCCGACCACCTGGCCTTTTTTCAGCGGCGCGGTGAGCTGCGGGTCGGTCAGGGTGTAGCTGGCTTTCAGGTTTTTCAGCTGACCGCGCGGAATGGTCACCGAGCCCGCCTCACCCGCGCCCAGGTTCACTTCGCTCTTGTCACCAAACCAGACGCGCTGGCTGACGAACGTGGCATCCGGTTTAATCGGCGTCACGGTTTCATAGAAGCGGAAGCCCCAGGTAAGCAGTTTTTCTGACTCATTAAAGCGAATACGGTCGGTTTTGGTGCCCAGCACCACCGAAATCAGGCGCATGTCGCCCTGGGTCGCGGAGGCCACCAGGTTATAACCTGCACCCGCCGTGGTGCCGGTTTTCATCCCGTCCACATTGACGTTGCTGCTCCACAGCAGGCGGTTGCGGTTCGGCTGGCGGATTTTGTTGAAGGTAAACTCTTTCTCTTTGTGGATTGCGTATTCATCCGGCACGTCGTGGATCAGCGCTTTCCCCAGCAGCGCCATGTCGCGCGCGGTACTGAACTGCCCCGGCGAATCCAGACCGTGAACCGTTTTAAAGGTCGTATTGGTCAGGCCCAGCTTTTGCGCGTAGCCATTCATCAAACCAATGAAAGAATCCTGGCTGCCGGCAACGTAATCGGCCAGCGCGATGCACGCATCATTTCCCGACTGAATAATTACCCCTTTGTTCAGATCGGAAACGGAAACCTGATCGCCCGGCTTCAGGAACATCACCGATGATCCGCGCAGCGCCGGGTTGCCGGTCGCCCACGCGTCCTTACCGATGGTTACCATATCGTCCAGCTTGATCTTGCCCGCTTTTAACGCCTGGCCCACCACATAGCTGGTCATGATTTTGGTCAGGCTTGCCGGATCGAGTTTCTCATCCGCATTCCCTTCCGCCAGCACTTTACCGCTGGAATAATCCATCAGGATCCAGGCGCGCGCATCCACAGGCGGCGCTTCGGGCGCAGCCTGTTCAGCTGCGTAGAGCGTTGGTGCAAACAGGAAAAGAAGCGCAGAGCCGGTCGCCAGGCTGCGCAGAGAAGTCATTTTACGCGTCATAAATGCCACCCGAGTGTCCATTCAAAAATTACGTCACATCACCGTGTCGCAAGAAGCGATGAGTAATAGCGCACTAAAACGGTTAAAGAAACCCAACGAGGGTAAAGTTATTAAAGTTTATGCAATAACATTCAGATACGCTTTGATTAAGACGATTTTTTTGTCTTCTGTTGCGTAATTGTTAGGTTTATCTCACCATGGCGAAAGGCTGACTCGGATTCACATCTCATCGGGAGTAAATATGATTACGCTGTGGGGCAGAAATAATTCGACCAACGTTAAGAAAGTGCTCTGGACGCTGGAAGAGCTGGATTTACCGTTCAATCAAATCATGGCTGGCATGTCGTTCGGCGTAAACAAAGAGGCCGACTATCTGGCCATGAACCCGAACGGCCTGGTGCCGCTGCTGCGCGATGATGAAACAGACGCGACGCTATGGGAGTCCAACACCATTGTGCGTTACCTCGCCGCGCAGTACGGTCAGGGCCGCCTGTGGGTTGAAAACCCCGCCCGACGCGCTCAGGGCGAAAAGTGGATGGACTGGGCAAACCAGACGTTATCCCCGACCCACCGCGTGATCCTGATGGGGCTTATCCGCACGCCGGAAGCTGAACGTGACTATCCCGCAATTCACGCCGCGCAGGATGCCTGCGAAAATCTGTTTGCGATGATGGATGACGAGCTGGCGAAGCACGCCTGGTTCTCCGGCGAGGCGTTCGGCACAGGCGATATCGCCGTGGCGCCGTTTGTCTGGAACCTGACCAACATGGGCCTGAAGTGGACGCCGCGCCCTCACCTTGAGCGTTGGCTTAAACAGCTGAGCGATCGCCCGGCGTACCGCAACGTGGTGATGATCCCGGTCACCTGATTACGCTCCGGACGGGCTGACTTTCAACAGCTGCCCGTCCGTCTCGTCGGTCAGGACATACAGATACCCATCCGGCCCGACCCGCACATCGCGAATACGCTGGTCCCGGTCGCCCAGAATGCGCCCGTCCTCCGTCACCTTGTTTCCCTCCACGCTCAGCACGATCACGTCCTTCTCCTTCAGCGCCCCAATAAAGAGTTTGTTTTGCCACTGCGGGAAAACGTCGCTGTTGTAGAACGCCATGCCGCTCACCGCGGGTGAGACCTTCCAGACGAACAGCGGCTTCTCGGTACCCTCAACGTGCTCGCCTTTGGCTTCCGGTATTTTCAGGCCGCTGTAGTTAATGCCGTGCGTCGCCAGCGGCCAGCCGTAGTTCTTACCCTTCTCCGGGATGTTGATCTCATCCCCGCCGCGCGGTCCGTGCTCGTTCAGCCACAGCGTGTCGCTCCAGGGATTCATCGCCATCCCCTGCGGGTTGCGAATGCCGTAAGACCAGATTTCGGGCCGCGCGCCGGGGGTCTTCACAAAGGGGTTATCCGACGGGACTTTCCCGTCTTCGGTGAGGCGCACCACTTTACCCTGCAATTTATCCAGATCCTGCGCCGTCGGACGCCGGTTGTTCTCGCCGAGTCCGATAAAGAGAGAACCTTTGCCGTCAAACACCAGTCGTCCACCAAAATGGTTCCCGGTGGAGAGTTTCGGCATCTGGCGGAACACCACCTGGAAGGCTTCAATACGCGTAAAATCGTCGCTTAGCCGGCCATAGCCCACCGCCGTTCCGGCTTTGCCATCACTCCCTGCTTCGGCGAAGCTCAGCCAGACGCGGCGCGATTTTTCAAAATCCGGGGCGAGGACCACGTCCAGCAATCCTCCCTGACCGTTTGCCCAGACCTTCGGCACGCCGATAATCGGATCGGACAACCCTTTTCCGGCCTGCCAGCGTTTGAGCTGACCGTCCTTCAGGGTTACCAGCAGGCCTTGATTGTCCGGCAGAAACGCCAGAGACCAGGGGTGATCGAGTTTATTTTGCAATACCTCGACCTTGACCGCCTCTGGGGCAGCAAGAAGCGAAAACGGAATGAACAACGCAGGCAGGGAAGTTAGCGAGGATCGAGGCATAACGCGCTCCTTTATCGGCATATGGCATAAAGGTTAGCCACTGCATCCGGGCGCGTTACCACTTTTACAAAAGCTTAATCAGAAGGGGGAGTTGCCTCCCCCGGGATCAGTGCTGTTCAAGCTGTTTGTGCTCGTTCAGACACATGATGCATAGAGAGAGCGTTGTCAGGCAGTTTTCAAGCTTCTCCGCGTTTACGGCGATAAAGTTCGGGCAGTCGTGGCGTCCGTTCATCAGACACACCCCTGCAATGGAGAGCACCTCGGCGGCGCGGCGCAGCGCTATTTCTTCACTTTCGCCGCCGTTCGCCTTCAGGGTCGGTGCTTTTTCACGCATGAAATTACACAGTTCAAACAGGTTATCACGCAGATGTTCGCTTTCGCTGACTGACATATACCCTTTTGCCTTCCTCAACTGCAGGTACGCGGCCAGGTCGATTCGGGCGTTGATCAGCTTGTTCAGCAGATCGCGTTTCAGTCTGTCAACGGTCATGCTCTTTCCTCCTCTGTCAGCCATGGTGCATAGTCAGGATAAGTTCATTTTTTGTACAGTTTAATGCCTGGGATCAATTTTTATTAACTGATTAACATAATTTACAATGTTACAACCTCACGCGCAGCGAAGCGCGTTCCGGGGAGCTATGCTACTTTTTTATTAGGCTGAATGGCTTGCAAAATCGCACTCGCAGAGGTGAGTATGGCAGCACTCCCGGTGTCTGAAAAAATATGTTCTCTCTCTAAGGTAGACCTGAATCTTCTCACCATCTTTTGCTTAATCTATAGCGTAGGAAGCATTTCTAAGGTTGCCGATATGCTGGACATATCCGCTTCTGCTGTCAGCCAGTCGCTGCGAAAACTGCGTGAAATGATGGGGGACAACCTCTTTGTCCGCAGCGGCAACATCCTGCTGCCGACGGTGTTTTCAGATGAGCTTTACGATAATACAATCTCGATAATCGATAAGCTCTCCACCCTTCTGCCTGACTCAGTCCCCTCACGTAAGAAGCGCGTGACGCTTTATACAGAATCCTTTATTTCTCCGCTGGTGGTGCCGGAATTAACGGAAAAGCTCCTTGAAACGAATTCAGACATTAGTCTGCTGCATCGCACTGAAGACCTGAATGAACAAAAAACCACTGAACTGCTGAACATGCGTCAGGCTGATGTGGTGTTCTCTACGTTCTCAGTGGAAAACAGCAACATCCGATGTCAGAAGGTGTGCGATATAGACCTGGTGCTTGTCGCCGCGCAGGATAACCCGCTTTATGGCAGTACTATCGATGAAGAGCTGTTCAGAAATGCCAGCCTGGTGGGCTATAACACTAAAAACGAAAAAATTATTTATTACCGCAGCATCGCTGATAAAAAATTCCGCTCCAGCGAACGCTGTTTACTCACCACCTCGTTTGCTTCCATTCTAATCATTATCGCCAAAACTCCATGTCTGGGGATTATTCCCGAGCGCGCCTTTGCCACTTACTCAGAGATGTACAAGCTCAGACGAGTTGGCACCCCGTTCCCGTTACCGAAATTCAGCACTTACTCCTCATACCGAAAAGAGAGCAATAAATTGCTCTCTACTGTGCTGGATGACCTGCTGGTCCCGACAACTTAGCGGCGCGTTTCAGTTCTGATTTAATTTTTCGCGGATTTAGCCCTGTTGCGACAGCAATATCGGTTAGCTTGACGCCGTGCGCATAAAGGGTTTTAGCCATAGCGACTTTGGACTGGACATACATATCTTTCATTAAGGATCTCACAAGTCATGTTGACAGGGTGAAAGATATCTTTTGATGATTTATTAGCCAATTAGCATCGCTTAAAGCCGGGATAAGTAATTCTAAACAGTGTTGCTAAGCAAAGCGGTTGATCCAAACCTGCTGAGATCGCCACAGACCTGTATAAATCCCCCGCGATACGCTGTAAAATCCCGCCCTGATAACTCCATAATTGATGAATTTTTAACCTATGAGCAATGTTACGCACCAGCCGAAAATCGGCTTCGTCTCCCTGGGCTGCCCGAAAAACCTGGTGGATTCAGAACGCATCCTGACCGAACTGCGCACCGAGGGCTATGACGTGGTGCCAAGCTACGACAACGCCGATATGGTGATCGTTAACACCTGCGGGTTTATCGACAGCGCGGTTCAGGAGTCACTGGAAGCCATCGGTGAAGCCCTGACGGAAAACGGCAAAGTGATCGTGACCGGCTGTCTGGGCGCGAAAGAAGACCAGATCCGCGAAGTACACCCGAAGGTGCTGGAGATCACCGGCCCGCACAGCTACGAGCAGGTGCTGCAACATGTTCATCACTACGTGCCAAAACCCAAACACAACCCGTTCCTAAGCCTGGTGCCGGAACAGGGCGTGAAGCTGACGCCGCGCCACTATGCTTACTTAAAAATTTCCGAAGGCTGCAACCATCGCTGCACCTTCTGCATCATTCCGTCCATGCGTGGCGATCTGGTGAGCCGTCCCATTGGTGAAGTGCTGGCGGAAGCCAAACGTCTGGCCGACGCGGGCGTGAAGGAGCTGCTGGTCATCTCCCAGGACACCTCGGCCTACGGCGTAGACGTCAAACATCGCTCCGGTTTCCACAACGGCGAGCCGGTGAAAACCAGCATGGTGGGCCTGTGCGAGCAGCTGTCCAAACTCGGTATCTGGACGCGTCTGCACTACGTCTACCCGTACCCGCACGTTGACGACGTGATCCCGCTGATGGCGGAAGGCAAGATTCTGCCGTACCTGGATATCCCGCTGCAGCACGCCAGCCCGCGCATTCTGAAGCTGATGAAGCGTCCTGGCTCCGTTGACCGCCAGCTGGCGCGCATCAAGCAGTGGCGCGAGATCTGCCCGGATCTGACCCTGCGATCCACCTTCATCGTCGGCTTCCCGGGTGAAACCGAAGAAGACTTCCAGATGCTGCTCGACTTCCTGAAAGAAGCACGTCTGGACCGTGTCGGCTGCTTCAAGTACAGCCCGGTAGAAGGCGCAACCGCCAACGAGCTGGCGGACCAGGTGCCGGAAGAGGTGAAAGAGGAGCGCTGGAACCGCTTCATGCAGCTGCAGCAGCAGATCTCTGCTGAACGTCTGCAGGAAAAAGTGGGCCGCGAGATTATGGTTATCATCGACGAAGTGGATGAAGAAGGCGCGATTGGCCGCAGCATGGCGGACGCCCCTGAAATCGACGGTGCGGTGTACCTGAACGGCGAAACCAGCGTTAAGCCGGGTGATATTATTCGCGTGAAGGTTGAAAACGCGGATGAGTATGACCTGTGGGGTAGCCGGGTTTAATCTCCCCCTCTGTAGTAGGCCGGGTAAGGCGTAGCCGCCACCCGGCACATTTCACAGCACTACCCCTTAATCCTCGGATCCAGCGCGTCGCGCAGCCCGTCCCCCAGCAGATTAAACGCCAGCACGGTCAGGAAAATCGCCAGACTTGGGAAGATCGCCACGTGCGGGGCAATCACCATATCTGCCCTCGCCTCGTTCAGCATCGCGCCCCACTCCGGCGTTGGAGGCTGAGCCCCTAACCCCAGAAACGACAGGCTGGCCGCCGAGATAATCGACACGCCGATACGCATGGTGAAATAGACCACGATGGACGACACCGTCCCCGGCAGAATATGGCTGAAGAGAATGGTGGCGTCGCTGGCCCCCATACTGCGGGCCGACTCGATAAAGGTCTGTTGTTTCAGCACCAGCGTGTTGCCGCGGACAAGACGAGCAAACGCCGGAATCGAAAACACCGCGACCGCAATGATGACGTTTGCCATGCCGCTGCCCATGATCGCCACCACGGCAATCGCCAGCAAAATGCCGGGAAAAGCAAACAGCACGTCGCAGATGCGCATGATGATGCGATCCCACCAGCCTTCGTAATACCCGGCAACGAGACCCAGCACGGTACCGATGGCCGCGCCAATCAGCACCGCGAACACCCCGGCGGCAAGCGAGATCTGCGCCCCCACCAGCACGCGGCTAAAGATATCGCGCCCGAGGGAGTCCACGCCGAACCAGTGCAGCATCGACGGTCCGTCGTTCAGACGGTCGTAGTCAAAATAGTTTTCCGCATCAAACGGCGCCACCCACGGCGCAATCACCGCCACCGCAATCAGCAGCAGCACAAACAGCCCCGCGGTCATCGCGACCGGCTGACGGCGAAAACGCCGCCAGAATTCAGACCACGGGGTGCGGACGTGGTCCGGTTTTAGCCCCGGCATCGCGTTTAAAACGGCCTGACGTCGCCAGTTCAACAATCGCATCTTACTTGTACCTGATGGCCGGGTTAATGGCGGCATAGAGCACGTCCACCACTAAGTTGATAAGAATAAACTCCAGCGAGAAAAGCAGGACTTCCGCCTGAATCACCGGGTAGTCGCGCATCTCGACGGAATCGACCAGCAGGCGTCCCAGCCCCGGCCAGTTGAAGACCTTTTCCACCACGATAGAGCCGCCCAGCAGGAAGCCAAACTGCAGTCCCATCATCGTCACAACCGGGATCATCGCATTGCGGAACCCGTGCTTGAGAATGACCCACTTCTCGCTGACCCCTTTCGCCCGCGCGGTGCGAATATAATCTTCGCTCAGTACGTCAACGAACGAGGCGCGGGTAAAGCGGGCCATCACCGCCGACACGGCAGCCCCAAGCGTCATGGAAGGCAGAATGTAATGCTTCCAGGTATCGGCCCCGACGGTCGGCAGCCAGCCCAGTTCGACGGAGAAGATCTGCATCAGCAGCATCCCCAGCGCGAACGCCGGGAAGGAGATGCCGGTCACCGCCAGCGCCATGCCGAGCTTGTCCGGCCAGCGGTTGCGCCAGACGGCCGCGACAATCCCGGCGCCCAGCCCAAACACGACCGCCCAGCTCATACTGGCAATCGTTAACCAGAACGTCGGCATAAAGCGGCTGGCAATCTCCTCCGACACCGGACGGCGCGATACCATCGAGATACCAAAATCGCCCTGCAGAACGTTGCAGATATAATGGATGAACTGCATATACAGCGGCTGGTCGAGGCCAAGCTGCTTACGCACCAGCTCAATGACGGTGGCATCCGCTTCAGGCCCGGCAACCAGACGCGCCGGATCGCCCGGCAGCATATGGACAAACAGAAACACCAGGATCGCCACAATCAGCAGCGTCGGGATAAGCCCCAGCAGGCGTTTACACACATAATTCAGCATGAGGTTTATTTTAAATCCGCATCGTCAAAGCTAAAGCCCGTATCCGGCATAATGTAGAACCCGGTCAACGCTTTATTATGGGCTGACACCAGTTTCTCCACCACCAGCGGCACCCACGGCGACTCTTTCCAGATGATGTCCTGCGCGTCCTTGTAGAGACGCGCTTTCTCTTCCGGTTTGGTGGTTTTCAGGGCATCGGCCAGGTCTTTATCCACCTGCGGATTGCTGTAAAACGCGGTGTTGAACAGGGTTGGCGGCCAGTTCTGCGAGGCAAACAGCGGCGACAGCGCCCAGTCTGCTTCACCGGTCGAGGCCGACCAGCCGGTATAGAACATCCGCACCCCGCTCTCTTTCTGCCCTTTGCCCTCCACCTCTGCCGCACGCTGTCCGGCATCCATCGCGGTCACCTGCGCCTTAATCCCCACCTGTGCCAGCTGCTGCTGGGTAAACTGCAGCACCTTCTGAGCGGTACTGTGATTATGCGAGGACCACAGCGTGGTGCTGAAGCCGTTCGGGAAGCCCGCCTCTTTCAGCAGCTCGCGCGCTTTGGCCGGATCGTACGGCCACGGCTGATAGCTTTGCGCATAGGCGATAGCCGGCGGCAGCACGCCGGTGGCCGGAGTGGCATAGCCCGCAAAGGCGACCTTCACCAGCGCCTGACGGTTAATGGCGTAGTTGATGGCCTCACGCACCTTCGGGTTATCGAACGGCTTTTGCGTGACGTTCATGCTGATGTAACGCTGCATGATCGACGGGCTGGCGACCAGCTCCAGCTTGCTGTTTTTCTGCAGAATGGCGGCCTGCTCATACGGGATCGGGAAGGCAAACTGCGCCTCGCCGGTTTGCAGCATCGCCGCGCGGGTGTTGTTGTCCACCACCGGGCGCCAGGTGATGGTATCGAGCTTCGGCAGCCCCTGCTGCCAGTATCCGGCGAATTTCTTCACCTTCACAAAATCGGTCTGGTTCCAGGTGAGCAGCTCGTACGGACCGGTGCCAACAGGGTGGAAGCCGATCTCCTTGCCGTATTTCTTCAGCGCGGCAGGGGAAATCATCGCCGTTGCCGGATGCGCCAGAATATTGATAAACGCGGAGAACGGCTCTTTCAGGGTGATTTTTACCGTTGCCGGGTCGACCACCTCGGTGCTGGCGATATTTTTATACAGGTTATAGCGCTTGAGGCTATTTTCCGGATTGCTGGCGCGATCGAGGTTAACCTTCACCGCCTCCGCATTGAAATCTGTCCCATCCTGGAACTTCACGCCGGTCCTGAGCTTGATGGTATACACCAGTCCGTCGTCGGACACGGTGTACCCCTCCGCCAGCACGTTTTTGAGCTTCATCTCTTTATCCAGGCCAAACAGGCCCTGGTAGAACGATTTCGCCACCGCCTGAGAGAGCGTGTCGTTGGCGTCATACGGATCGAGCGTGGTGAAATTAGAGCCGACGGCAACCACCACATCTTTGGCAGCGAACGCGGGGGCAGCGGCCAGGGCTGCCGTCACGCTCGCGGCTAACAACCATCTACGCGCTACAAATGTAACCATTGTGTTCTCCTGCCTGTTGAAAGTTATAACCGCGAAAAGGCATTGTCCTGACGCGGGGGAGCAACGAAATGACCCGGACTGACCTCGCGCAGCGTCACGCGCTCCACGGCCTCGCCACGCTTACGAATATTGCTCGGCATTTCATCCTGCAGCAGCACGCGCTGGCCGTGACGATGCGCCGGATCGGCAACCGGGACCGCCGCGATGAGCTTGCGGGTGTACGGATGCTGTGGGTTCTCAAACACCGCTCTTCGCGGCCCAATTTCCACGATTTGCCCCATAAACATCACCGCCACGCGATGGCTGATGCGCTCGACCACCGCCATGTCGTGCGAGATAAACAGAAAGGCAATGCCCATATCCCGCTGTAAATCCAGCAATAAGTTGATGATCTGCGCCCGGATAGAGACATCCAGCGCCGAGACGGACTCATCGGCAATCACCACTTTCGGGTTTAGCGCCAGCGCGCGGGCGATGCAGATACGCTGCCGTTGTCCGCCGGAAAACTCGTGCGGATAACGCCAGGCATGCTCCGGCTTCAGGCCGACGCGCTCCAGCAGCCAGGCCACGCGACGCTGTGCCGCTTCACCGTCGAGCAGGTTATGTACCCGCAGCGGCTCCATGATCGAATACCCCACCGTATGGCGCGGGTCGAGGGAGGCATACGGATCCTGGAAAATAAACTGAATATCCCGCCGCACCGCCTGCAGCCTGCTGTCCGGAAGGGTATCAATGCGCTCACCGTTAAAGGTAATGCTGCCTTCCTGTGACTCCACCAGACGGAGCAACGCACGCCCGGTGGTGGATTTACCGCAGCCGGACTCCCCCACCAGCGCCAGCGTTTCGCCCGGCCAGAGATCGAAACTGACGTTTTCCACCGCATGCACTTCGCGCTTCACCCGGTTCAGTACGCCGCTGCGCAGCGGAAACCGGGTGACCAAATCGCGCACTTCCAGAATGGGCTTACCCGGCACCACGGTGTCCTGCTCGCGCTCATCCTCCTGCTGCTCAGACGCCTCGAGAGAAATCAGGGGGAAGCGGCGCGGCAAATCGCTACCGTTCATCGCCCCCAGACGCGGAACCGCCGCCAGCAGCGCTTTGGTGTAAGGATGCACGGGCGCGTGAAAAATCTGCTCAACCGTGCCGGTTTCCACCGCGCTGCCCTTATGCATCACCAGTACGCGATCGGCGATATCGGCGACCACGCCCATATCGTGGGTGATGAAAATCACCCCCATCTCCATCTCCTGCTGCAGGACTTTGATGAGCTGCAGGATCTGCGCCTGAATCGTCACGTCCAGCGCCGTCGTTGGTTCGTCGGCAATCAGCACCGCGGGACGGCAGGAGAGCGCCATGGCAATCATCACCCGCTGGCGCATGCCGCCGGAAAGCTGATGCGGATAGCGCCCCAGAATGGCCTGCGCCTCCGGAATGCGCACCAGCTCCAGCATCCGTCGGGCCTCTTTGAGCGCTTCATCGCCGCTCAGCCCCTGATGCAGGCGGATGGACTCGGCAATTTGCTCCCCGACCGGGAACACCGGGTTCAGGGAGGTCATTGGCTCCTGGAAGATCATCGCAATATCCGCCCCGCGCACGCTCTGCATCTGCGAACCGCTTAGCTCATTTAAATCAATGACCTGACGATTGCGGCGGCGCAGGAGCATTTTCTCGCTGCTGATTTGCCCGCCCGTCTGTTCCAGCAGGCGCATCAGCGCCAGTGCGGTAACCGATTTCCCGGAGCCGGACTCGCCAACAATCGCCAGCGTCTCGCCGCGCCTGAGCGTGAACGATAAATTCTGTACTGCGGGAATGAACTGCCGCTCTTCCTGAAACGCAATATCGAGCTGATGGACAGCCAGCACTTCGCGGTTGTCCAGTTCTTCACTGTGCGGCACGCGCTGCCCCCTTATTCACGATAGATGCCCGTGCTCGGTTCATCACCGGCATAACCCCAGGCGCGATACATGCCTTCGCTGTTGAACGGCAGTGCCACGTTGCCCTCACGATCCACCGCAATGAGTCCGCCGACGCCGCCCAGGGCAGGCAGTTTTTCCATCACCACGCGCTCGCAGGCCTCGCTCAGGCTTAAGCCGCCGTAATCCATCAGCGCGGTGATGTCGTAGGCCGCGAGGGCGCGAATAAATACTTCCCCGGTTCCGGTACACGACACCGCCGCCGTCGCGTTATTGGCATAGCAGCCGGCGCCCGGCAGCGGGCTATCGCCGACGCGTCCGGGCAGCTTGTTGGTCATCCCGCCCGTTGACGTCGCCGCCGCGAGGTTTCCGGCCTTATCCAGCGCCACCGCGCCGACCGTGCCCATTTTGGTGGTTTCATCAAGCGGCGCACTGTGGTCAAGCTGCGTCATGCCCGCCGAACGGGCTTCCAGCAGCTGCTGATAGCGCGCTTCCGTGGAAAACAGATCCGGCGATACCGGCTCCATTCCGTGTTCGAAGGCAAACCTCTCCGCCCCCGCGCCCGTCAGCAGCACGTGCGGGCTTTCTTCCATCACCAGACGCGCGGCCAGCACCGGGTTACGCAGGTGGCTGACGCCTGCCACGGCCCCCGCTTTCAGGGTGACGCCGTCCATCACGCAGGCATCCAGCTCGTGCGTTTCATCCCGGGTAAAGACCGAACCGATCCCCGCATTAAATAACGGGCACTCTTCCAGCAGGCGCACCGCCTCGGTGACCACGTCCAGCGCGCTTTCGCCCGCTTCCAGCATTCTCTGGCCCGTTTCCACAATGGCGTACAGCGCGTCGATGTAACGTTTTTCCTGCTCAGGCGTAAGCTGTGCTCGGGTGATTGCCCCGGCCCCGCCATGAATTGCGATTACCGCCTTAACCATTCGCATCACCCGTTAGCCTGTTTTGCGGCTTTTTCTATAAATATCATTATCGTCGACGAAACTTCAGATGATTTTTGAATATAGAAAGACGTAACAGTGATGTAAAGCGTGCACCCTTCGGTCATACAGTTAGCCGCACTTTTCTGCCATAATGGACGCTTTCGTTGTTACTCCGCAGGAGCCCACCATGGATTTTACCGCCGGACTGATGCCGCTTGAGACGGCACTCACGCAGATGCTTGACCGAGTTTCCCCGCTGCATGACGTTGAGACGCTGCCCCTCGTGCGCTGTTTTGGCCGTATTGCCGCGCGCGATATCGTCTCTCCGCTTAACGTGCCGGGGTTTGATAACTCCGCGATGGACGGTTACGCGGTACGCCTGGCGGATCTCCAGACGGGTAACGCCCTGCCGGTGGCGGGTAAAGCCTTTGCGGGTCAGCCGTTTAGCGGCGAATGGCCTGCGGGCACCTGCGTGCGCATCATGACCGGCGCACCGGTTCCGGCAGGCTGCGACGCCGTGGTGATGCAGGAAGAGACCGAACAGACCGACGACGGCGTGCGTTTTACCGCGAGCGTCAAAGCGGGCCAGAACATCCGTCGCACGGGCGAAGACATTACCCTCGGCGCGACGGTCTTTGCCGCCGGACAGAAGCTGACGGTGGCGGAGCTGCCGGTCCTGGCCTCGCTCGGCATCGCGGACATCGACGTTATCCGTAAAGTGCGCGTTGCCGTTTTCTCCACCGGCGACGAGCTGCAGCTTCCGGGCCAGCCGCTGCAGGACGGCCAGATTTACGACACCAACCGCCTGGCGGTACACCTGATGCTGGAGCAGCTGGGCTGCGAGGTGATTAACCTCGGCATCATTCCTGACGATCCGGAAAAACTGCGCGCCGCGTTTATCGAGGCGGATAAATCCGCCGACGTGGTCATCAGCTCCGGCGGCGTCTCCGTGGGCGAAGCGGATTACACCAAAACCCTTCTTGAAGAGCTGGGTGAAATCGCCTTCTGGAAGCTGGCGATCAAGCCGGGCAAGCCGTTCGCGTTTGGCAAGCTTTCACACAGCTGGTTCTGCGGCCTGCCGGGTAACCCAGTCTCGGCGGCACTCACCTTCTACCAGCTGGTGATCCCGCTGCTGGCGAAGCTTTCCGGCAACAATGCTAACCCGCTGCCGGAACGCCAGCGCGTTCGTGCCGCCACGCGCCTGAAAAAATCACCGGGCCGCCTCGATTTCCAGCGCGGCATTCTGGCGCGCAACGCGGACGGCGAGCTCGAAGTGAGCACCACCGGGCACCAGGGCTCGCACATTTTCAGCTCCTTCAGCCAGGGCAACTGCTTTATCGTGCTGGAGCGCGAGCGCGGTAACGTGGAAGCAGGCGAGTGGGTTGAGGTCGAGCGCTTTAACCACCTGTTCGGAGGCTGACATGACGGTGGAGCTGAGCGACCAGGAGATGATGCGCTACAACCGCCAGATTGTGCTGCGCGGATTCGATTTCGAGGGCCAGGAAGCGCTCAAGGCAGCCAGCGTACTGGTTGTCGGTCTGGGCGGTCTGGGCTGCGCCGCAGCGCAGTATCTTGCCGCAGCGGGCGTGGGAAAGATGACGCTGCTGGATTTCGATACCGTATCGGTCTCGAACCTGCAGCGCCAGACGCTGCACAGCGACGCGACGGTGGGCCAGCCGAAAGTGGAATCCGCCAGGGCTGCGCTGGCGCGCCTCAACCCCCACGTTCAGTTCACGTTGATTGACGCGATGCTGGATGACGACGCGTTGTCCGCGCAGATTGCGCAGCACGATCTGGTGCTGGACTGCACCGATAACGTCGCCGTCCGCAACCAGCTCAACGCGGGCTGTTTTGCCCACAAAATTCCACTGGTCTCCGGCGCGGCGATCCGCATGGAGGGGCAAATCAGCGTCTTCACGTACGCCGAGGGTGAACCCTGCTACCGCTGCCTGAGCCGTCTGTTTGGCGAGAATGCGCTGACCTGCGTTGAGGCGGGCGTGATGGCGCCGCTCGTCGGCGTGATTGGCTCATTGCAGGCAATGGAAGCGATCAAAGTCCTGGCGAACTACGGCACGCCCGCAGCGGGGAAAATCGTGATGTATGACGCGATGACCTGCCAGTTCCGCGAGATGAAGCTGATGCGTAACCCGGGGTGTGAGGTCTGCGGAGGGTAAACCCTGCTGCGGCCTGATGCCCTCACCCCGGCCCTCTCCCACAGGGAGAGGGAGAAAACCGTAGGCCGGGTAAGCGTCAGCGCCACCCGGCAACAGTATCAGATCGACGTCCTTCCAAACGCCCCCTGCCAGTCCTGCTCGAACTTCACGATCGCCGCATCCACTGCCGGAGAAGTAATAAACTGCTGCGCCACGTCCAGCGGCAGCGTGATGGACTCGCACCCTGCCAGCAGGCAGTCCAGCGCCTGACGCGGGGTTTTAAAGCTCGCGGCCAGCACCTTTGACTGCGGGGCATGCAGCGTCAGCAACTGCTGTAATTCCACAACGGTCTGGATCCCGTCCCCGCCCTGCGCGTCCACGCGGTTAACGTAAGGCGCCACATACTCTGCACCCGCCAGCGCGGAGAGCATCCCCTGCGCGGCACCATAAACCGCCGTGCCCAGCGTCGGGACCCCTTCCGCTTTCAGCATCTTGATTGCCGCCAGCCCCTCTGCGGTCACCGGCACTTTCACCACCAGATCGTTGATGATAGCGCGCAGCTTACGCGCGTCCTCCACCATCCCTTCGGCGGTGGTCGCCATCACCTGGGCGAACAGACGACCTTTGCCGCCCAGCGCGTCGTGTAGCGCCGGCAGCAGTTCGTCGAGCGGCGTTTTACCGGCCGCAACGATGCTTGGGTTGGTGGTCACGCCCGCCAGCGGGAAGATACGCGCCAGCTTTTTAACTGCCGCAACGTCAGATGTGTCGAGATAAAGTTCCATGATGTCACCCTCAAAATTAGCCTGCACTTACCCTATCACGACAAAACCTGCTCAAGAGTTGACCTGCATCAAGATAACTTTCATTCGAAAGTAATTTAATCTTCATATGCAAGATGAGAGGCGAAATCATGATCTTCAATATTCAGCGTTACTCTACCCACGATGGTCCCGGCATTCGAACCGTGGTGTTCCTGAAAGGCTGCTCGCTGGGCTGTCGCTGGTGCCAGAATCCGGAAAGCCGCTCCCGCAGCCGGGACGTGCTGTTTGATGCACGCCTGTGCCTGGACGGCTGCGACCTGTGCCAGCAGGCGGCACCGGACTGTATCGAACGCGCGCTGAATGGCCTAGTCATCCACCGCGAAAAGCTGAATGAAGAGACGCTTAATGCCCTTACCGACTGCTGCCCGACGCAGGCGCTGACCGTCTGCGGTGAAGAGCAGCAGGTCGAGGAGATCATGGCGACCGTACTGCGCGACAAACCCTTCTACGACCGCAGCGGCGGCGGGATCACCCTCTCCGGCGGCGAGCCGTTTATGAACCCCGAGCTGGCACAGGCCCTGTTTAAAGCCAGCCACGAACACGGGATCCACACCGCCGTCGAAACCTGCCTTCACGTGCCGTGGCACTATATCGAGCCGTCATTACCCTACGTCGATCTGTTCCTCTCCGACCTGAAGCACGTCGACGGTGACGTGTTCAAACAGTGGACGGACGGTTCGGCTAAGCGCATCCTGGACAACCTGAAACGCCTGGCCGCTGCCGGGAAAAAAATCACCATCCGCGTGCCGCTGATCCAGGGCTTTAACGCCGATGAAGCCTCCATCACCGCCATCACCAACTTCGCCGCCGACGAACTCGGCGTCGACGATATTCATTTTCTGCCGTATCACACGCTGGGCATGAACAAATACACCCTGCTCGGCCAACCCTACTCTGCCCCTGACAAACCGCTGGATAACCCTGCCCTGCTGGACTTCGCGCAACAGTACGCCTGCCAGAAAGGGTTAACCGCGACCTTACGAGGATAAACTTATGACAACCCTGAATCTCAATACCCTCAGCGAGCGCATTAAGGCGCACAAAACGGCGCTGGTGCATATCGTTAAGCCGCCGGTCTGTACCGAGCGCGCGCAGCATTACACCGAAATGTACCAGCAGCACATGGACAAGCCGATCCCGGTCCGTCGCGCCCTGGCGCTGGCCCATCACCTGGCCGAGCGTACCATCTGGATCAAACACGACGAGCTGATTATTGGTAACCAGGCAAGCGAAGTGCGCGCAGCACCGATCTTCCCGGAATACACCGTCTCCTGGATTGAAAAAGAGATCGACGACCTGGCCGATCGCCCGGGCGCGGGCTTTGCGGTGAGCGAAGAGAATAAGCGCGTGCTGCACGAGATCTGCCCGTGGTGGCGCGGCCAGACGGTGCAGGACCGCTGCTACGGCATGTTCACCGACGAGCAGAAAGGCCTGCTGGAAACCGGCATCATCAAAGCCGAAGGCAACATGACCTCCGGTGACGCGCACCTGGCGGTGAACTTCCCGCTGGTGCTGGAGAAAGGTCTCGACGGCCTGCGCGCCAAAGTGGCCGAGCGCCGCTCGCGCATCAACCTGACGGTGCTGGAAGACCTGCACGGCGATCAGTTCCTGAAGGCAATTGATATCGTGCTGGAAGCGGTGAGCCTGCACATCAAACGCTTTGCCGATCTGGCGCGCGAGATGGCCTCAACCGAAACCCGCGCAAGCCGCCGCGACGAGCTGCTGGCGATGGCGGAAAACTGCGACGTGATTGCTCACGAGCCGCCAAAAACCTTCTGGCAGGCGCTGCAGCTGTGCTACTTCATTCAGTTGATCCTGCAGATTGAGTCCAACGGCCACTCGGTCTCCTTCGCGCGCATGGACCAGTATCTCTATCCGTACTACCGCCGCGACGTGGAGCTGAACCAGAGCCTCGACCGCGAACACGCCATTGAACTGCTGCACAGCTGCTGGCTGAAGCTGCTGGAAGTGAACAAGATCCGCTCCGGCTCGCACTCCAAGGCTTCCGCCGGTAGCCCGCTGTACCAGAACGTCACCATCGGCGGCCAGAAGCTGGTCAACGGTGAGCCGATGGACGCGGTGAACCCGCTCTCCTACGCGATTCTGGAATCCTGCGGCCGTCTGCGCTCCACCCAGCCGAACCTGAGCGTGCGCTATCACGCGGGCATGAGCAACGACTTCCTCGACGCCTGCGTGCAGGTGATCCGCTGCGGCTTCGGGATGCCGGCGTTCAACAACGACGAAATCGTGATCCCGGAATTCATCAAGCTCGGCATTGAGCGCGACGACGCCTACGACTACGCGGCGATTGGCTGTATTGAAACCGCGGTGGGCGGCAAGTGGGGCTACCGCTGCACCGGCATGAGCTTTATCAACTTCGCCCGCGTCATGCTGGCGGCGCTGGAAGGCGGGCGCGACGCCACCAGCGGCAAGGTGTTCCTGCCCCAGGAAAAAGCGCTCTCTGCCGGTAACTTCGACAATTTCGACGAGGTGATGGCGGCGTGGGATACCCAGATCCGCTACTACACCCGTAAATCCATCGAGATTGAGTACGTGGTGGACACCATGCTGGAGGAAAATGTCCACGATATTCTCTGCTCGGCGCTGGTGGACGACTGCATCGAGCGCGCGAAAAGCATCAAGCAGGGCGGCGCGAAGTATGACTGGGTCTCCGGCCTGCAGGTGGGCATCGCCAACCTCGGCAACAGCCTGGCGGCGGTGAAGAAGCTGGTGTTCGAACAGGGCGTCATCGGCCAGCAGCAGCTGGCGGCCGCCCTGGCGGATGACTTCGACGGGCTGACCCACGAGCAGTTGCGCCAGCGCCTGATCAACGGCGCGCCGAAGTACGGCAACGACGACGACAGCGTGGATATGCTGCTGACCCGGGCCTATCAGACCTACATTGAAGAGCTGAAGCAGTACCACAATCCGCGCTACGGCCGCGGCCCGATTGGCGGTAACTACTACGCGGGCACCTCTTCCATTTCCGCGAACGTGCCGTTTGGCGCGGCGACGATGGCGACGCCAGACGGACGTAAGGCGCACACCCCGCTGGCGGAAGGGGCAAGCCCGGCTTCCGGTACCGACCACCTGGGTCCAACGGCGGTCATCGGCTCGGTGGGTAAACTGCCTACCGAGGCGATTCTCGGCGGCGTGCTGCTGAACCAGAAGCTGAATCCGTCAACGCTGGAAAACGACAGCGATCGCCAGAAGCTAATGGTGCTGCTGCGCACCTTCTTCGAGGTGCACAAAGGCTGGCATATTCAGTACAACATCGTCTCGCGCGACACGCTGCTGGAGGCGAAGAAACACCCTGACCAGTATCGTGACCTGGTGGTGCGCGTCGCGGGCTACTCGGCGTTCTTCACCGCCCTGTCGCCGGATGCGCAGGATGATATTATTGCCCGTACTGAGCATACGCTGTAACGGTGTATCCCCTAAGGGGAAATGCGCACGCTGATGCCCTCACCCCGTCCCTCTCCCACGGGGAGAGGGAGTAAAAACTAAAAACGGCAACCTCGGTTGCCGTTTTGCTTTTACTTTCGAATGAAATTAAATTTGTGCTCCCCGTCACCTTGTTATTAGAATGTTTCAAAACGCAGTGACCCAGGAGCACAGTATGACCGTTAAAGTTATCGTCACCGATATGGACGGAACTTTTCTTGATGATGCCAAGCAGTACGATCGTGACCGCTTCCAGGCACAGTTTGAGCAGCTTAAAGCCCGCGACATTGAATTCGTTGTCGCCAGCGGCAATCAGTATTACCAGCTCATCTCCTTCTTTCCGGAGCTGAAAGACAGGATCTCCTTCGTGGCGGAAAACGGCGCGCTGGTGTTCGATCGCGGGGAGCAAATTTTTCACGGCGAGCTGACCCGCCATGAATCGCAGATCGTGATTGGCGAACTGCTGAAAGATAAAGGGCTGAACTTCGTGGCCTGCGGGCTGGAGAGCGCATACGTGAGCGACAAAGCCCCTGAAGCGTTCGTGGCGCTGATGTCAAAGCACTACCACCGCTTAAAGCGCATCAGCGATTACCGTGAAATTGACGACGTGCTGTTTAAGTTCTCCCTGAACCTGCCGGACAGCGATATCCCTAATCTGGTGGATAAGCTGCACGTCTCCCTGGACGGCATCATGAAGCCCGTCACCAGCGGCTTTGGTTTTGTGGATTTGATTATCCCCGGCCTGCACAAAGCCAACGGCATCAGCCGTCTGCTGAAGCGCTGGAAAATCTCCCCGCAGGAGTGCGTGGCCATTGGCGACAGCGGCAACGATGCCGAGATGCTGAAGCTGGTGAAATATTCCTTTGCGATGGGCAACGCGGCGGAACGCATCAAAGAAATCAGCCGCTACAGCACCGACGACAACAACCATCAGGGCGCGCTGAACGTCATTCAGGCCGTGCTCGACAACCACTCCCCGTTCGACGCCTGATCCTCTCCTCGCCGGAGCCTGGCTCCGGCCTCTCACTCTTTTTCCGTCCTGTGGCTTGCGTCAAGTTTTTAAACTTGCATTAACTTAATTTTAACTTAAAGTATCACTTGCAGACACTTTTACTTTCGAATGAAAGAGGCGAGGCAGTTATGACCTTTACCAGTGAAACTTTGCCGGCGGATCACAAAGCGGCAATCCGTCAGTTGAAACGTGAGCTGCGTGCGCAGATCGGCGACGTGCAGGCGGTGTTCAACAAGCTCAGCGATAAAATTGCCACCCGCGTGGCGGAAATCAACGCCCTTAAAAACAAAGGCGAATCCGTCTGGCCGGCGATCCCGTTCGCGGATGTAAAAAACGGCACCATTACCGACGCGCAGCGCGAAGCCGTTAAGCGCCGCGGCTGCGCGGTGATTAAAGGTCATTTCCCGCGCGAGCAGGCGCTGGCGTGGGATCAGTCGATGCTCGACTACCTCGATCTGAACAAGTTTGACGAGGTGTACAAAGGGCCGGGCGATAACTTCTTCGGCACCCTGACCGCTTCCCGTCCGGAGATTTACCCGATTTACTGGTCGCAGGCGCAGATGCAGGCGCGCCAGAGCGAAGAGATGGCGCAGGTGCAGTCGTTCCTGAACCGTTTATGGACATTCGAGAGCAACGGCAAACAGTGGTTTGACCCGGACGTGAGCGTGATTTATCCGGACCGTATCCGCCGCCGTCCGCCGGGAACCACCTCGAAAGGACTGGGCGCGCATACCGACTCCGGCGCGCTGGAGCGCTGGCTGCTGCCGGCTTACCAGCAGGTCTTTGCCCGCGTGTTTGACGGCAACGTCGAGAAATACGATCCGTGGAACGCCGCGCACCGTACCGAAGTGGAAGAGTATACCGTCGATAACACCACCAAATGCTCGGTATTCCGCACCTTCCAGGGCTGGACCGCGCTGTCGGACATGATCCCCGGACAGGGGCTGCTGCACGTGGTGCCCATCCCGGAAGCGATGGCGTACATTCTGCTGCGTCCGCTGCTGGACGACGTGCCGGAAGACGAGCTGTGCGGCGTGGCGCCGGGGCGCGTGCTGCCGGTTTCCGAGAAGTGGCACCCGCTGCTTATCGAGGCGCTGACCAGCATTCCGGCACTGGACGCGGGCGATTCCGTGTGGTGGCACTGCGATGTGATCCACTCCGTCGCGCCGGTGGACAATCAGCAGGGCTGGGGCAACGTGATGTACATCCCCGCCGCACCGATGTGCGAGAAAAACCTCGCCTACGCGAAAAAGGTCAAGGAAGCGCTGGAGACCGGCGCGTCGCCGGGGGATTTCCCGCGTGAGGATTATGAAAAGAGCTGGCAGGACCGCTTTACCGTGAACGATCTCAACATCCACGGCAAGCGCGCGCTGGGCATGGTCTAACTGTCGTACAGCCCTTCCCGCTCCACGGCGGTGCGTCGTTTCCCCTGACGTATCCGCCGTACCGAATCCCGCACGGTCAGCGTGCCGTTAAGCAGCAACGTCCCCACCGGCGCGTCCGGGCGCATCAGCCGCTGCTGGAGCATGTGTACCGCTTCGGTTCCCAGTTCGTCGCGGGGAACGTGCACGGCCGTTAATGGAACATCCTGGATCGCCGCCAGGTTAAACCCGTCGATGCTCATCACCGACACGTCCTGCGGCACGCACAGACCGTGGTTTTGTAATGCGCTGATGGTGCCCGCCGCCATAAAGTCGCCGCCGACCAGAAACGCGGTAGGTAAATCTTTCCCCCGCACTTCGCTGAGCCAGCTGCTGACCGCCTGTTCCGTTTCGCGCGCGCTGAAGCTGGGCACCACCAGCAGATCGCGTTTATCGCTGAACGTCAGGTTGTGGGACTGCCACGCGTCGCGGATCCCGGACAGGCGCAGCTCCATGGTGTAGCGACGCAGGCACAGCACGTTCATCACCTCACGGTGTCCCATCTCGAACAGGTATTCCGCCGCCCGCTCGCCAATGGCGCGGTGATCCGGCGCAACGACAGGCAGACGCATGTGCCGGTCGCGGCAGTTAATTAGCATGCAGGGTTTACCCACATCTACCGCCAGATCGTGAATATGGGGATCGTCAATGCCGAGAAGGATTGCCGCCTGAGTATCCGGCTCATTCATGCGCGCCAGAAAAAGCTGGGCATCGCTGTCGTTCTCTTCCAGCGCGCAGTAGCGCAGGCGCACATCGTGGGATGCCAGGCCTTTACTCACGCTCTGGATCACGCGGTAGTAAAAGATGTCGGACCGCTCGTCGAAGGCGCGCTGGGGGGCAAAAACCACCAGGCTATTGAGCAGCAGCCGTCCCGCCGCCATGCCCTCCATCACCCCCAGCTCCCGCGCGCACGCCAGCACCTTTGCGCGCGCTTTTTCGCTGGTATTCGCTTTCCCCGCCAGCACCCGAGACACGGTGCTGATCGAGAGCTGCGTACGGGCGGCGATTTCGGTGATTTTTAGCCTTTTGTCCATTTTGTGATCTGGCTCCTTTTGCGAAATGAAAAAATTTTCATAGCGTATCCGTCAGGCAATAACTGACATAAATGCCATCATGCCAGAGTGGTTGAGTCAGTTATGAGAAATTTTGCACAAAATCCACTATTGCCCACTCATTTTCTCCCTTAAGGTGAACTTGTCACACAACTTCCATACTAGTTGTATACCAACTTAAGCAGTTTAAACGGATAGAAATCAAAGGCATAAAAATCTGTGTGACACCTGAACCTCCGTCCCCTTACCGTCCGTCTTGTGGAGAGTAAAATGAGTCAGGACATCAATAACACCGTTGCGACAAGCAAAACCCGTCGCGTCATCAAGAACCTGCGCTGGTACGTGCTGGTGCTGTTCTTACTTGGCGTCACCGTTAACTACATCACCCGAAATTCGTTAGGCATTCTTGCCCCCGAGCTGAAAGAGAGCCTCGGGATCACCACCGAGCAGTACTCCTGGATCGTTGGCGCGTTCCAGATCGCCTACACCATTTTCCAGCCCCTCTGCGGCTGGCTGATTGACGTGATCGGCCTGAAGATTGGCTTTATGGTCTGCGCCGGCATCTGGGCGCTGATGTGTATTTTCCACGCGGGCGCCGGAAGCTGGCTGCACCTGGCTATTTTGCGCTTCTTTATGGGTGCCTCTGAGGCCGCCGCTACCCCGGCTAACGCCAAAACCATCGGTGAATGGTTCCCGAAATCAGAACGACCCGTTGCCGCCGGCTGGGCGGGCGTGGGCTTCTCCATCGGCGCGATGCTGGCTCCGCCAATCATCTACTTTGCTCACGCCTCGTTTGGCTGGCAGGGGGCGTTTATGTTTACCGGCGTGCTGGCGCTGCTGTGGGTGATCCTGTGGTGGGCGTTCTACCATAACCCGGAGCAGCACCCGAACCTGAGCAAGGACGAGCTGGCGTTTATCAAGCAGGATAACGAACCACCTGCCGTCAAACTGCCCTTCCTGACCGCGCTGAAAACCGTCTCGAAAAACAAACGCTTCTACGGTATCGCCATCCCGGCCTTTATGGCGGAACCCGCCTGGGCGGTGCTGAGCTTCTGGGTGCCGCTGTACCTTGCCAAAGAGCACGGCATGGACCTGAAGCAGATTGCGATGTTTGCCTGGCTGCCGTTCCTCGCCGCCGACCTCGGCAGCGTGGCGAGCGGCTACCTGACGCGTCTGTACACCCGTCTGTTCGGCTGCTCCCGCGTTAACTCGGTCGTCGCCAGCTCCGTGACCGGCGCGTTCCTGATGATCTCGCTGGCCATCGTGGCCATTACCCGCGACCCGTATATCACCATCGTGCTGATCTCCATCGGCGGCTTCGGGCACCAGATCATCTCCTGCATGCTGAGCGCCCTGGTCGTGGAGTCCTTCGACAAAGGCCAGATGGCGACCGTCAACGGCATGCGCGGCTCGGCGGCGTGGATCGCCAGTTTCCTGTTCTCGCTGTTAATCGGTGTGACCGCCGACAAAATCGGCTTTAACCCGCTCTTTATCGCCATGGGCTTCTTTGACCTGATTGGCGCTGTCTTCCTGGTAGCATTTATTGCTGAACGTCGCGCCAAGCGCGCCTGATAGTGGATGTATTGCATATGAAAACCCTGAAAAACTGGACCGTTGATATTCAGTCAGCAAACCATCTGGAACTGCTGGTCGATAACCAGCACCGCCTGTGCCTGTATGTGCTGGAAGAGAACCTTTTCCGCGTGCTGATTAAGCGCAAAGGCGAGCTGGCGCTGGACCGCACCTGGAGTATCGCTCCGGAAAAAGACGTGCCCTGGGAAGGCCGCAGTCGTGACGACATAAGCGGTTTCTCCTGCCCGGCCTGGAACCTGACTCAGCAGGGTGAGACGCTAACCGTGGCAACCGAACAGCTGCGCGTGACCGTCCACCAGCCGCTGTGGCTGGAGTGGCACTACCGCAATGAGGCGGGCGAATGGCTGCCGCTGGTCAATGACCGCCCCACCAGCGCCTACCTGCTGAACGCCCACGGCGACGGCGTAGCGCACTATCTCAGCCGTCGTAAGGACGAGCGTTTCTACGGCCTGGGCGAGAAAGCGGGCGATCTGCAGCGCAACGGTAAACGCTATGAGATGCGCAACCTCGACGCGATGGGGTACAACGCGGCCAGCACCGACCCGCTCTACAAGCACATCCCGTTCACCATCGCCCGCCGCGACGACGTCAGCTACGGCCTGTTCTACGACAACCTGAGCAGCTGTTGGCTGGATCTGGGTAACGAAATCGACAACTACCACACCGCCTATCGCCGCTGGCAGGCGGAAGCGGGCGATATCGACTACTACATCTTTACCGGCAGACGCGTGCTGGACGTTACCAAAGCCTTCGTGCGTCTGACCGGGAAAACGCTGTTCGGACCGAAATGGAGCCTGGGCTACAGCGGCTCGACCATGCACTACACCGACGCGCCGGATGCGCAAAACCAGCTGATGAACTTCATCCGCCTGTGCGAAGAGCACGCCATTCCGTGCGACTCGTTCCAGCTCTCCTCCGGCTATACCTCCATCAACGGCAAGCGCTACGTCTTCAACTGGAACTACGACAAGGTGCCGCAGCCGAAGGTAATGAGCCAGGCGTTCCACGACGCGGGATTGAAGCTGGCCGCCAACATCAAGCCGTGCCTGCTGCAGGATCATCCTCGCTATAACGAAGTGGCGGAGAGCGGCCTGTTCATTCGCGATTCAGAAACCGATGCACCCGAACGTTCCAGCTTCTGGGATGACGAAGGCTCGCACCTCGACTTTACCAACCCGCAGACGGTGCAGTGGTGGCAGAACGGCGTCACAACGCAGCTGCTGGAGATGGGCATCGACTCCACCTGGAACGACAACAACGAATATGAAGTGTGGGACGGGGAAGCCCGCTGCTTTGGCTTCGGTAAGGAGATCGCCATCAAGCACATTCGCCCGGTGATGCCGCTGCTGATGATGCGCGCCTCGCTGGAAGCGCAGCAGCGCTTTGCGCCGGAAAAACGCCCGTATCTGATCTCCCGCTCCGGCTGCGCCGGGATGCAGCGCTACGTTCAGACCTGGAGCGGCGACAACCGCACCAGCTGGGACACGCTGCGCTATAACATCCGCATGGGGCTGGGCATGAGCCTGTCGGGGCTGTTCAACGTCGGCCATGACGTGGGCGGTTTCTCCGGCGACAAGCCGGACGCCGAGCTGTTCGTGCGCTGGGTGCAGAACGGCGTGATGCATCCGCGCTTTACCATTCACTCGTGGAACGATGACCACACGGTGAACGAGCCGTGGATGTACCCGGGCGTCACCCCAGCCATTCGCGGCGCGGTTGAGCTGCGCTACCGCCTGCTGCCGTATCTCTACACCCTGCTATGGCAGGCGCACGCCGACGACGAGCCGATGCTGCGTCCGACCTTCCTCGACCACGAGCACGATGCGCAGACCTTCGAAGAATGCGATGACTTCCTGCTGGGCCGCGACCTGCTGGTCGCCAGCGTGGTCGAAGCCGGGCAGCGCGAGCGCCGCGTCTGGCTGCCGGATAACGACACCGGCTGGTATGATTTTTACACCCACGCGTGGTATGCGGGCGGCCAGTCGATCGTTCTCGACGCGCCGCTGGAAAAACTGCCGCTGCTGGTGCGCGCCGGAGCCGGTCTGCCGCTCAGCGAGCGCATCACGCATGTGAGTGCCGAAAAAGATACGGCCCGCGAACTGAAGCTGTTCCCTGTGAAGGGCGTCGGCACAACCTCGGGCATGCTGTTTGAAGACGACGGCGAAAGCTGGGGATACCAGAACGGCAATGCGCTGTGGGTGGAATGGGAAATGGTGTGCGACGGCGCAAGTATCAACCTGAAGGTGAATGCGCGCGGCGACTATCGTCCGGCGTGGAAGGCGCTGAAGGTATCATTACCGGCGGGGGAAAAACGTACGCTGCGGGTGAACGGGGTTGAAGGGAGTGAGTGGGTGCTGTAGTGCGGCCTGATGCCCTCACCCTAACCCTCTCCCACAGGGAGAGGGTATAGAACGTAGGCCGGGTAAGGCGAAGCCGCCACCCGGCATTTTTTTAGTTCTCGATACCTTTGCTGCGCAGGTAATCTTCGTAGTTACCGGTGAAGTCCACCACGCGCTCTGGCGTAATTTCGATCACGCGGGTCGCCAGCGAGCTGACAAACTCACGGTCGTGAGAGACGAAGATCAGCGTGCCCTGATACATCTCCAGCGCCATGTTCAGGGATTCGATAGATTCCATGTCCAGGTGGTTAGTCGGTTCGTCCATCACCAGGATGTTTGGTTTTTCCATCATCAGCTTGCCGAACAGCATGCGGCCCTTCTCGCCACCGGAGAGCACTTTAGCCGGCTTTTTGATGTCGTCCTGGCTGAACAGCAAACGACCCAGAATGCTGCGCACCGCCTGCTCGTCGTCGCCTTCCTGCTTCCACTGGCTCATCCAGTCAAAGACGGTCAGGTCATTTTCGAACTCGTACTCATGGTCCTGCGCGTAGTAACCAATCTGCGCGTTTTCGGACCATTTCACGGTGCCGTTGTCCGGTTGCAGTTCGCCGACCAGGGTTTTCAGCATGGTGGATTTACCCACGCCGTTAGCGCCCAGAATGGCAATCTTCTCGCCCACTTCCAGCAGCAGGTTGAAGTTTTTAAACAGCGGGCCTTCATCGAAGCCTTTGGTAAGGGCTTCCACTTCCAGCGCGTTACGGAACAGCTTCTTGTCCTGTTCGAAGCGGATGAACGGGTTCTGACGGCTGGAGGCTTTAACCTCTTCCAGCTTGATTTTATCAATCTGACGCGCGCGCGAGGTTGCCTGACGCGATTTAGAGGCGTTGGCGCTGAAGCGGCTGACGAAGGACTGCAGGTCAGCAATCTGCGCTTTCTTCTTGGCATTGTCCGCCAGCAGACGTTCACGCGCCTGGGTGGCCGCCGTCATGTATTCGTCGTAGTTGCCCGGATACACGCGCAGCTCGCCGTAGTCCAGATCCGCCATGTGCGTACAGACCATGTTCAGGAAGTGACGGTCGTGCGAGATGATGATCATGGTGCTGTCGCGATCGTTCAGCGTCTGCTCCAGCCAGCGGATGGTGTCGATGTCCAGGTTGTTCGTCGGTTCGTCGAGCAGCAGGATGTCCGGGTTAGAGAACAGCGCCTGAGCCAGCAGCACACGCAGCTTCCAGCCTGGCGCGACTTCGCTCATCGGGCCGTAATGCTGTTCAACCGGAATACCCACGCCCAGCAGCAGCTCGCCCGCGCGCGCTTCCGCAGAGTAACCGTCCATCTCGCCGTACTGCGTTTCCAGGTCGGCCACTTTATAGCCGTCTTCTTCGCTCATTTCGGCCAGCGCATAGATGCGATCGCGCTCCTGCTTCACTTCCCACAGCTCCGCGTGCCCCATGATCACGGTGTCGAGCACGGTGAACTCTTCGAAGGCGAACTGATCCTGACGCAGCTTACCGATGCGCTCGTTCGGATCGAGCGACACGTTGCCGAGGGTCGGCTCCAGATCGCCGCCGAGGATCTTCATAAAGGTGGATTTACCGCTACCGTTGGCACCAATCAGGCCGTAACGGTTGCCGCCGCCAAATTTGACGGAAATGTTTTCGAACAGCGGCTTACTGCCAAACTGCATAGTGACGTTGCTGGTAACTAACACGGGGAGATTCCTGCGAAAAGTGTGATAAACACGGCATTATGCCACAATTCCGAATTGAGATCCCGCGTTGCAACCATCCACTAAACTTTAACAAAATCGAAAAAAATGTGATTTCGTACACATCTGAATTCCCTGTGAGCGGGAATGCACATATAATGCGCTCCCATCACAGATTCAGACTTATCAACTCATCGCCTGAATGGCTTAGATACCTCGCACAACATGAACATGAAATTAACAGCGCTTTTTGCGGCGGCGTTAGCCGTAGTAGGTTTTTGTAAGACCGCGTCTGCGGTGACGTATCCCCTGCCGACCGACGGAAGCCGTCTGGTGGGTCAAAACCAGGTGGTGACGGTTCCTGAAGGTAACTCTCAGCCGCTGGAGTATTTCGCTGCGCAGTACCAGCTGGGCCTGTCTAACATGCTGGAAGCGAACCCGGGCGTTGACCCGTACCTGCCGAAAGCAGGTACAGTGCTGAATATTCCTCAGCAGCTGATCCTGCCGGATACCGTTCATGAAGGTATCGTGATTAACAGCGCCGAAATGCGTCTGTACTACTACCCGAAAGGCACCAACACCGTTATCGTGCTGCCAATCGGTATCGGCCAGCTGGGTAAAGACACCCCAATGAACTGGACCACCAAAGTTGAGCGTAAGAAAGCGGGCCCAACCTGGACGCCGACCGCCAAAATGCACGCAGAATACATCGCGGCGGGCGAACCGTTGCCAGCCGTTGTACCGGCAGGCCCGGATAACCCAATGGGCCTGTACGCGCTGTACATTGGTCGTCTGTATGCGATCCACGGCACCAACGCCAACTTCGGTATCGGCCTGCGCGTGAGCCACGGCTGCGTGCGCCTGCGTAACGACGACATCAAATTCCTGTTCGAAAACGTGCCGGTCGGTACGCGCGTGCAGTTCATCAACGAACCGGTGAAAGCGACCTCTGAACCAGACGGCAGCCGCTACATCGAAGTGCACAACCCGCTGTCCACCAGCGAGGACCAGATCAACAACAACGAAGTCGTTCCTGTTACGCTGAACAGCGCGGTGCAGGCGGTGACGTCTCAGCCAGATGTCGAAACGGCGATTGTTGACCAGGCCGTGCAGAACCGCTCCGGTATGCCGGTGCGTTTGAACTGATCACACTGAATCAATAACGTATCTTATAAGACCCCGTATTATCGGGGTCTTATTGCACTGTAATCTCCATCACGCTGACCCTTTCTGAACAGCTATTACTGCCGTAAGTGCCTTTCTTGCCATTTTCTGCTAACCCAGCGGGGTTACATCTAATCCTCTAAGTGTTATGATGCGCCCACTTATAAAATCAGTTTTATCTGCTTTTATAAGGTCTTTTTATCTCCTGGAGCACGCATAGTTTGATGATTAGCATTAACTTAACAACAACAAAATCGCGCCTTTATCTCTGTTCGCAAACAGTGTGGTCACTGGCGAACCAGAGTAAGAAGGTCGATCAAATTGTTGTGTGGGTCTCCAGTACACCTTATCTCAGTGACGAAGGCATCACTGAGGAGCCGGAATGGGCGCAGAAAATTCGCCAGACGGGCACCAACCTGGTTTTTAAATGGGTTAAGAACACCGGCCCTTATCGGAAATTGTTTCCGGCGCTGCAAGCAGCAACCGAAGACGATATTCTGATTTATGCCGATGATGACGCAATCTATAACGAAATTTGGGCAGAAACACTGCTGGATGATTTTTATCGCCACAATCAAAAATATGTGGTTGCCGCGCGGGTGCGTGAAACAGTAAAGAAGAAGAAAGAACTTCTTGATACCTATCGTAATTTCCCGCTTATCACCGTGCCAAAAGTCGTTGAGCAGAACTATATCATCACCGGTCTTGGTGGCGTTGTGCTCAAGAAAAATATGATCCCGGAATATTTCCATTTTAACGAAGATTTTATTACGGTTTGTCCTCGCGCGGATGATATTTGGATCAGCAAACTGATTCAGCTAACCAAAACACCTGTCTATGTTTCTGCACAAAGCATTCGTTTTGTTCATGAAATAATCCATGACTATGGATTATCGCGCGAGAATACCAGCAAAATAAAACGTTCCTGGTTTCAAAAAATCCGTTTTACATTTAAGCCTGGTCAAATCCAGCATCTGTGTCAGAACGATCTTTACATAAAAGACACGGACAGCTATTTCGAGTCGTGCGCCTGAAAGACTGATTACCCGTTATTCACGATCACGATCCCGCCGTGGTCGTAGCGATAGTGGCAGTGGGCATACTCCAGCGGCGTGCCATCCTCCAGATAAATCACCTGCTCCACCTCCAGCACCGGATCGGTTTCCTCGCAGACCAGATGCTCTCTGTCCAGTGCGCTGGGCTTAAGCGCCCGCACCACCCGGTACGACCCCATAATTTTCAGCCCCAGCGTTTCCTGAACGTACTGGAACACTGAAGCTTCAAGATGGTTTTTCGTCAGGCCCGGGACCAGATTCATCGGCATCACCGTGGAATCCAGCGACATCGGTTCACCGTTCAGCAAACGGAGTCGAATAAAGTCATAGATCGGCGCATCGGCGTTAATCATCAGCGACGCCTGCTCTTTTTCATTAGGAAAGCGCAGCTCGAAATGCACCACCTGGCTCGTGACCGTGCCCAGATGTGCCCAGGTTTTGGTCGCGCCAAAGTAGTCGCTGCCGGAGAGATCCCACTGCGAGAGCTGGAGGAAGTTTTTACGGATGAACGTGCCCTGGCCCTGACGGGTATAGACCAGACCTTCGACGATCAGCTGGCGCATCGCCTGCTGAATGGTCATCCGGCTGGAGCTGAACTCCGCCGCCAGCGCAAACTGGTCCGGCAGGGGTTCGTTGGCGGCGTACTGCTGGCTGATAATGCGTTTCTTAATTTCCCGCGCTATGGTGATGTACTTCGCCGCCATCGTCCTTCCTTTCTGTTAGTTTTCTATCCCGCTGTTTTTCAACGCCACTCGCTCGGCAATTTTGAGGAAAGGCAGGTAGAAGAATACACCAAATACGATGATTGCCAACTGCACCACCACCGCCCGCCAGTCCCCCGCCGTGGCCAGCCAGGCGCTCAGGATCGGCGGCGTGGTCCACGGGATCATCACCACGCAGCGCGACATTAACCCCAGCGTGGTACAGAGCCAGGCGAAATAGATGCCGATGGCGGGTAGCAGCACAAACGGGATCATCAGCGGCAGGTTAAACACGATCGGCAGGCCAAAAATCACCGGCTCGTTGATGTTAAACAGGCCCGGCGCCAGCGAGAGACGCGCCACCTGCTTCGCCGACTGTTGTCGGGAGAAGATAAAGATGGCGATCAGTAGCGAGATCGTGCTGCCCGTGCCGCCTACCATGCCGAACGTCGGCACGAAGATATTGTTGATGATGTGCGGAATGGGCTGACCGTTGGCGAAGGCCAGCATATTTTCGTTGGTATTGATCAGCAGGAACGGCTCCAGCACCACGCTGTTGACCACCGACTGATGAATACCGAGCGTGAACAAGAAGTTGCCGAAGCTGTAGATGAAAATCGTCCCGGGCAGGCTGGTGTTGATCAGCCGCAGCGGCTGCTGGATAAAGGTCGTAATGAGATGGATCAGATCCGTATGCAGCACGTTTGCCAGCACTGCCGCCAGCACAGCAAACAGCGAGAGCGTGAGGATGGTCGGGATCAGCGCGGTAAAAGATTTGCTCACCGCCGGAGGCACGTTTTCCCCCAGCGAAATGTGCAGCGCCTTAAGCCGCGAAATAGCGATAAACAGTTCCGTTGAGAGCAGCCCAATCAGCACGCCGGCAAAAATCCCGGTGGAGCCGATATTGGCGAACGTCAGCACCTGGGTGACGTTCACCGTGGTATCGCTGCCGACGGGCGTAATCTGCAAGCGCATCGGCATCATGATGATAAAGCTGCTGACGGCGATAACCACTGCCGAGACCGGATTGTCGAAATCTTTGTTGCGCGCCAGCGACCAGGCAATCATCGGGGCCAGCAGCAGCGCGGCAATGTTCAGCGTGCCGTTGATAATCGCCTCGCCCCACACTTTGAAGTGTGCCAGCGTATCGCCGTGAAAAATCCACGGAAACACCACGTTGTTCACCAGCACCGCCAGACCGGCGAGGATGAAAATCGGCATCACCGTGGCGAAGGCGTCGCGCAGGGAGCGCAGGTGCACCTGGTTTGCCAGGCGCGCCGAAAACTCGACAAATTTATCGACAAAGGACTGCATGTGCGGTGTGATTTTTGTTTCAGACATAGCGGAGTGTTCCCATCAATCAGTCACAAAAACGGCCCGGCAGCGTACGGCTTACATCTCGCGTCCGTTGGTATGGATAACCTGTTTTAACCACGCGTAGCTCTTCTTCGGCACGCGCTTCAGGTCTTTCAGGTCGTGGTTTTCCCGGTTGACATAGACCACGCCGTAGCGCTTACGCATGTCGCCCTGGGAGCTGAGAATGTCGATCAATCCCCAGCCGAGGTAGCCAATGACCTCTGCCCCGTCCTCGAACATCGCCGCTTTCATGGCCTCGATGTGCGCCCGGTGATAGTCGATGCGGTAGGTGTCCTCAATCGGGTTCACGCCGTCCCATGACTCAATCACCCCAATGCCGTTCTCGATCGGGAACACCGGCAGGCGCCAGTCGTTGGCGTAGCGGGTGATGATGGTGCGGAAGCCCAGCGGATCGATCTGCCAGTTCCACTCGGTGGCCTTCAGGTACGGGTTATTTTTCTCGCCGTGCAGCAGGTAATAGTTCACCGGCGTGCCTTCCGGGATCGCATCGCTGTCCAGCGTTTTGCTGGCGTAATAGCTGAAGGCCATATAGTCGTTCTTTGTACGGGCGAACAGGGCCAGGTCCTCGGCACGGTAGATATCACCAAAGCCCTCCTGTTCCACCACCGCCATCACCGCCGGGCTGTAGCCCTGCCCTGCGAAGACGCGCAGCAGGTTCTGGTTGAGAAACTCGTCATACTGCTGGGCGCAGAAGATATCTCGCGGTTTGCAGGTAGCCGGGTAGATCAGTTGGTGCGCCAGCATGCCGCCCATCAGCTGGCCCGGTCTGGTCCGGTGCAGGTATTCGGTTAGCGCCATGTGTGCCACCATGGTATGGTGCTGCAGCTCGTACAGCTCGCGCAGGGTTTTCTCGCCTTTCATATAGCCGGAAATACGGAACGCTTCCGGCATATGGAAGATGTTCTGCTCGTTGAAGGTCAGCCAGTACTTCACGCGGTCGCCATAACAGTCGATCATCTTTTTGCCATAGCGGATAAAGGCGTCCATTACGCGGCGGTCGTTGAAGCCGTTGTACTCCTGCGCCAGCGCCAGCGGCATGTCGAAATGGTACAGGCAGATCATCGGCTCGATGCCGCGGGCGATCAGATCGTCAATAAAGCGGTCGTAAAATGCGATGCCTTCGTCGTTGAACGGGCCGTCACCCTGCGGGCAGACGCGGCTCCATGAGATCTGGAAGCGGTAGCAGTTCATGCCCAGATCCTGCATCAGGTCAAAATCTTCCCGGTAGCGGTGGTAGGAGTCGGTCGCCACTTTCCAGTCGGAGACGTTCTCCCCGGCTTCACGAATGTCGTATACCGACATGCCTTTCCCGCCCTCGTTCCAGGCCCCTTCCGTCTGCATGCTGGACACTGAGTTGCCCCACAAAAAGTTGGTCGGCAATGAATTGATCATGGTCTCTCCCTATATGACTAGTCATTTAAAATTTCATGTCTAGTCATATAGGCGATACTGAAAAGAGGATCAAAGAGGAGGATCGTTTTTTGTGAGCAAGGCGGGAAAAAAAGCCCCGGTAAGCGATGCACTCCCGGGGCAAGAAGGGTTACTGTTGCGCGAGCTGATTACGGCGATACTCTCCCTGACGCTCCAGCATCCAGCCAGGATATTCCCGCGGCAGCGCGCTGACCGCATCCAGCTGTTTAAGCTCGTCTTCGCTGAGAAGGATACCGGTGGCGGCAATGTTGTCGTCCAGCTGTTCAACGCGTTTCGCGCCAATAATCACGCTGGTCACCGCTTTTTGATGTAGCAGCCACGCCAGCGCGATTTGCGCGACGGAGACGCCCTTGCTTTCGGCGATAGTCCGCATTACGTCCACGCAGTCGAAGGCGCGATCTTTATTCACCGGCGGGAAGTCAAACTCCAGACGACGACCACCGGCTTCGCTCTGCCCGTCGCGGCCATATTTTCCGCTCAGCAGGCCGCCCGCCAGCGGGCTCCAGACCATCAGCCCGACGCCTTCGCTCTGCATCATCGGCACCAGCTCGCGCTCCAGATCGCGTCCGGCGATGGTGTAATACGCCTGGAGTGATGCGAAACGCGCCAGCCCGAGACGCTCGGAAATACCCAGCGCTTTGGCAATCTGCCACGCCGCCCAGTTCGAGACGCCGATATAGCGCACGTGGCCATGCTGCACCAGATTATCCAGCGCATACAGCGTCTCCTCAATCGGCGTGGCCGGGTCGAAACCGTGAAGCTGATAGAGATCGATATGATCGAGCTGCAGGCGGCGCAGGCTCTCCTTCACGCTGCTGATGATGTGATACCGCGAGCTGCCGCGCGAGTTCACCCCGGCGGTGCCCGTTTCGCCGAACACCTTGGTGGCAACCACCACATTTTCGCGCGGGACGTTGAGGTTTTTCAGCGCCTGCCCGAGGATCGTCTCCGAGCGCCCTTCCGAATAGACGTCAGCGGTATCGATGAAGTTAATGCCCGCATCCAGCGCGCGGCCCACCAGCTGCTCGGCTTCGTTTTGCTTAAGCTGGCCAATCTTGCCCCACATGCCGTCTTCACCACCGAAGGTCATGGTGCCGAGGCACAGTTCAGAAACAAACAGTCCGGTGTTGCCCAGTTTTTGATAACGCATAAGATAATCCTCGCATGTCGTTTAAGGGGTACCCGATAGTTATACCCGCCCCTCAGCGATCGCGAATGTGGCGTTCCTGTCCGTTTCTTGCCCAATCCTCTGAATATTTATCCGCGCGGGGCGTCGCCAAAGACGCTGTAGTCCGGTAATTGCACCTGCTGATACGGCTCCCAGCCGCCGCCGAGCGCCTTGTAGAGCGCCACCAGATCGAGCGCGCTCTGCACCTGCGCCTGCGCGCGCTGCTGCTGCGCCTGCGCCAGCTGACGCTGGGCGTCCAGCACGTCAATGAAGCTGGCGATCCCCTGGCGGTAGCTGTCGCTTGCCAGGTCAAACGCGTTTTGCAGCGCATCGATCGTTTTCGCCAACCCCGCTTCACGCTGCTGGTCGGTGCGATAGCTCACCAGCGCATTTTCGACATCACCAAGCGCGGTGAGCACCGTCTGACGATAGTCCAGCACCGCCGCACCCTGCTGCGCGCGCGCCACCTTCACGCTGGAGACCAGTCGACCGCCCTGAAAGATGGGAATGGAGACCTGCGGGCCAAAGCTGTAGAAGTGGCTGCTCCAGTCGGTCAGCCAGTTGGTTTCGCTGTTGCGCAGGCCAAACTGCCCGGAGAGGGTAAAGCTCGGGAACAGCTCCGCCACAGAGACGCCGATTTGCGCCGTGGCGGCATGAAGGTTCGCCTCCGCTTCGCGCACGTCCGGACGGCGGCGCGCCAGCGTCGACGGAATGCCCGTTTGCACAATATCCGGCAGCGCGGGCATCGGCTGCACGCTTTGTAATTCCGCATCCAGCGCCCCCGGCGGCTTGCCCAGGAGGATTGCCAGGCCATTCATCGCCTGACGCGCCTGCGCCTGATATTGCGGAAGCTGTGCCTCAAGGTTGCCTAACTGCGCCCGGGCGTTTTCCACATCCATTTGCGGCGACAGCCCGCCGCGCTGGCGGCTCTCGGTCAGATCCAGCGTCTGCTGCGCGCTTTTAATCTGGGTGTTCAGCGTGGCGATAATGCTCTGCGCCCCGCGCAGCTGGAGCCACGCGCGCGCCACTTCCGCCTCCAGCGACACCAGCGCGTCGTTACGCTGCTCGATAGCCGCTTTCTGCTGCGCTTCGGCGGCTTCCACCTGACGGCGCACCTTGCCCCACAGGTCGATTTCCCACTGGGCGTCGAAGCTGCCCTGGTAGAGGTTGATCGGCTGCGTCAGCGGTCCCAGCGCGCCCTTGAGAGCGGGATCGATGCTATCCACCTGGTCATATACACCGTGGGATTTCAGCTCCCCTTCCAGCCCAAGCTGCTGGCGCGTCGCCTGCAGATTGCCGTTCACCGACGGATAAAACGCCCCGCCGGCCTGGTTAATCTGTTCACGCGCGCCGGCGATGCGCAGCACCGTTTGCTGCAGCGTCAGGTTCCCGGCAATGGCGCGCTCAACCAGGCTGTCGAGCTGCGGCGAGCCGAAGGTCTTCCACCAGCGCGGGTTGGTCGCGGCGGAGGTCGTTTGCGATTTTACCGCGCTGTCGCCCTTATCGTTCCAGTGCGTGACGGCAGGTGGCGCGGGCGGCTGGTAGTCCGGCCCGACGGCGCAGCCTGCCAGCAGCATCATTATCATCAGGGGGTGTAAACGTCTGTGTATCATCAATGTGCTCCTGCACTCCCCTCGCTCTTAACCGGCGAGAGCAACAAACAAAACGGAATCAATAGCAAGGCCACCGCGCTCAGAATGGTGAAGACGTCGATGTAGGCCAGGAAGCGCGACTGCTCAATCATCGTCTGGTACATACGTCCGGTGGCGATGCCGGTGGGATCGCCCACCTGGGTGGTGAAGTTCTGGATCGCCTGCGCGCTTTCGCGTATCGCCTGCTGAAACTGCTCGTTAAACGGCGAGGCGTGGTACGCAAGGTGCGCGCTGTGCGCCTGCGAGCGCTCGGTAATCGCCGCCGTCGACAGCGAGATCCCGACCGAGCCCGCCACGTTGCGGAACATGGTGAACAGCGCCGCCGCATCGGCGTTCAGCCGCCTTGGTATCGAGATAAAGGCAATGGTAGTCAGCGGCACAAACAGGAACCCCAGCCCCAGCGACTGGGCGCTGCGGAACAATACCAGGGTTTCGAAGTCGATATCCGGGGTCAGCGTGCGCGACCAGAAGAACGACACCGCCAGGCAGGTAAAGCCAAAGGCGATAATCCAGCGCGTTTGCACCACCGGCATCAGCTTCAGCACCAGCGGAATCGTCAGCACAATCAGCACCGCTCCGGGCGACAGCACCAGCCCGGACCAGGTGGCGGTATAGCCCAGGTCCTGCTGCGCCAGCTGCGGGATCACCACCGAACTGCCGTACAAAATCATCGCCATCCCCGCCATCAGCAGGCTGGAGATGGCAAAGTTGCGGTCCTTCATGCAGTGCAGATCCACCACCGGTTTTTTGGCATACACCAGCCAGTAAATCGCACCAATGATGCCGATCAGCGTTAATACCGCGAAAGTGCGGGTAAAGTTCGAGTTAAACCAGTCTTCGTCTTCTCCCCGGTCGAGCATCACCTGCAGACAGCCCAGCCCCAGGGCGATCAGGCCGATCCCCGTCCAGTCGATGGTCAGCTTCTCTTTAGACTTGCTCTCCCACGGCGGATCTTCCAGCAGCTGGTAGATGGCCAGCACCGTGACAATCCCCACCGGAATGTTGATAAAGAACACCCAGCGCCAGGAGTAGTTGTCGGTGATCCAGCCTCCCAGCGTCGGGCCGAGGACCGGCGCAACGATAATCGCGATGGACGAGAGCCCAAAGGCTTTGCCCCTGTCTTCGGGCTTGAAGTAGTCGAGCAGCACCGACTGCTGCGTCGGCTGCAGCCCGCCGCCAAAGAAGCCCTGCATCACGCGGAACAGGATGATTTGCCACAGCTCGGTGGCGATCCCGCACAGGAACGAGCAGACGGTGAACATGACGATGCAGATCAGGAAGAACTGCTTGCGGCCGAAGACGCGGCTCAGAAACGCCGAGATGGGCAGCACGATGCCGTTCGCGACCAGGTAGCTGGTTAACACCCAGGTGGATTCGTCATAGCTGGACGAGAGCGAACCCGCCACGTGGGGCAGCGCCACGTTGACGATGGTGGTGTCGAGGATCTCCATAAACACCGCCAGGGTGACGACAATCGCCACCGCCCACGGATTGCTGGCGGGCTTCCAGCTGTCGTGGCTGTGATCCGTCATTCCACCGTCACCTTCGGCGCAACCGACAGCCCCAGCGGCAGCGGTCTGTTCGGATCGAGCCCCTTATCAATCACGATTTTGACCGGCACGCGCTGCACAATTTTGACGAAGTTACCGGTGGCATTTTCTGCCGGGAAGGCGGAGAAGCGCGAGCCGCTGCCCTGCTGGATGCTGTCAACGTGGCCCTCGAGCGCCATATCCGGCCACGCGTCGACGGACACGGTGACCTTATCGCCGGGCTTCATGCGCTCAAGCTGGGACTCTTTGAAGTTCGCCACCACCCACACGTTCGGTGAAACCAGGGAGAACAACGCCGTTCCCGCCTGCACCAGCGTGCCGGGCTGAACGTTGCGTTTGGTGACAAACCCGTCGAACGGAGCGCGGACTTCGGTGTAAGAGAGGTTCAGATTGGCCGTTTCCAGCTGCGCTTTCGCCTGATCGACCTGACGCTCGCGCGCTTCAACGTTGGTTTCCTGCTGGCGGATTTGCAGCTGTACCTGTTCCGCTACCTCCAGCTGCGCCTGGGCGCTGGCCAGCCCCGCCTGCGCGCTGCGCAGCTGAGCGTTCGCGGAATCAATGCTTTGCTGGGTGGTTGCCCGCGGGTCGACGCCGCTCTGGCGACGGTACTCCGCCTGCGCGTTCGCCAGATCGGCCTGCGCTTTCAGCACCTGCGCTTTGGCTTCGTCACGTTGGGCGGGATACTGCACTTTCGAGAGCGCCAGCTGCGCCTGAGCCTGATGCAGCTGCGCGATAGCCAGCCCAAGCTGGGCCTGGGCCTGATCGCGCTGCGCGGTGGTATCACGCGGATCGATGACCACCAGCAGATCGCCCTTTTTCACGCGCTGGTTATCACGCACGCGCAGCTCGGTGACGTAGCCCGCCGTTTTGGGGGCAATCGTCACCACGTCGCCGTCGGTAAAGGCGTCGTCGGTCGTCTCTTCGTTACGGGTTAAAAACCACCAGACCAGCGCCACGACGACCATCACCACCACGACAATGCCGAGGATAATTAACGGTTTTTTGCCCGGGCGCTTACGCGCATTATTGTTTTTGTCCTGCTCGTCAGCAGGGGGAGTTTGATCTTCAGCCATAGGTCAGCAACGGTCCTGTCAGTGAGCGGCATCACACTATGCCGTTCACTAAAGCTAGGACGTTGCTATACGTTTGCCAGGAAAAACTGACAAATTGCGCACTATATGAGAAGGAATAGTCCGAAACCGATCGCCGCGGCCCAAACCAGCATCGGAATCGACCAGACGTGGAAACGCCACCAGATACGACGGTCGTTGGCCATACGCAGGGCAATCAGGTTGGCCAGCGAGCCGGGCAGCAGGCCAAACCCGCCAATGTTAACGGCCCAGGCCAGGAGCGTATCCGGCGGAACGTAGTTGAGCAGCAGAATGGTGGAAGGCACGTTGCTGATAAACTGCGACAGGCCAATCGCCGTTAGCCACAATCCCGGCTGAGACAGCGTGCTGACGCTGTGCAGAACGTTTTGCAGCACCGGAAGCTGGATAAGGAGATGCACATCAATAAACATCGCCATAAAGACCAGCAGCAGCGTCCAGTCCACGCTCACCAGCACACGCCGCGCCAGGACGACAAAGCCCGCGGCGACCAGCAGGACGCCCGCCACTTCATACTTCAGCTCCAGCGCGAACAGAAAGACAATGTATAACCCGAGGCAGCTCCACACCAGACGCGGCTGCCACTGCGGGCCCGTTGTGCCACTGTGGTACTGCAGTTTTTTATCCGGGAAGGCAAACCAGCAGACCGCCAGCAGGGACAGCATCATCACCAGCGCCAGCGGGGCCATCTGCCAGGTAAAGGCGGCAAACGACAGGCCGGAACGGCCCCAGAGCAGGATATTTTGCGGGTTGCCGATAGGCGTCAACAGAGAACCGGCGTTTACGGCGAGCGCTTCAAAGATAATCAGACGACTGACCGGAATTTCACAGAGCTTACGCAGCGTGAGCGTGAGCGGCACGATGATAAATAGCGCCACATCGTTGGTCAGAAACGTCGACAGCACCGCGGCGGAGAACACCATAAACAGGGACAGCCTGCGTTCGGTGGCAAACCGGCGCACCATTTTACGTCCCAGAACGTCAAAATAGCCGCTCAGCTCGACCCCTTTGGTGAGCATCATCAGGCCGCTCAGGGTAATGATGGTGCGCCAGTCAATCGCGGCGGGCCAGGCGTGTGGGGCAAAAGGCACAAAGAGGCTTAACGCTGCGCCAATAATTAATAAGAGATGGAAGAAACGATCGCGTGCCAGGGCCTGCAGTCCAGGGATTTTCATTCAGCGGAGGGACCATATTTAAGCGTAAATTCACGAAATTTCACCAGCGTCTCTTCGCTAACGTGGTGTTCCATTCCTTCCGCATCCCGGCGGGCAATCTCCGGGCTGACGCCCAGCACCAGTAAAAAATTCTCGACAAGCTGATGGCGCTCGCGGCTCTCCTGCGCGAGTTGCTCCCCTTCCGGCGTCAGAAAAACACCGCGCCAGGGGATCATTTCAATTAAGCCCACGGAGGCCAGGCGTTTTAACATTTTAGCGACAGTTGGCTGTGAAACCCCCAGCCTGGCGGCCATATCGACCTGCCGCGCTTCACCAACCTCACGGATCAGATCGGAAATGAGTTCAACATAATCATCAATCAGTTCACGCCGGTGCGCTTCACGGACCTGGCGAAAACCTTCGACATGTTCTTCAACATTCACCAGTTGCGTCGTTTTCCTCATTGTCGGATGACCTGCGCGACGGTTCATTGTACTTCCTCAGTGGGGTGACGCTTCCAGCGCCCGGTTTCGAGAGCGCACATTGTAAACCATAGCTCCGCAAGCACAAAAAATTAACGAAATAGCCATAGCTATACAATATAGCCTGTGCTATATCTGTATGTAATGCAGTCACCCTTCACGGATCGAAGGGATCAAAACTCAGGAGGTCTTATGAACGAATTCAAGAGGTGCATGACCGTGTTTACCCACTCTCCTTTTAAAGTGCGCTTAATGCTGTTGAACATGCTGTGCGATATGTTTAACAACAAACCGCATCAGGACGACAAATCTTCCCACTAAGCGGCGTTGCGGTACGCCGCTTCATTTTCCCGTCACAATCTCGCTCTAAACTGGCTTCCAGCCGCCTTATTCCCGATCTTTTTTACGGATTTGCAATCCCCTTCGCAAAACATCTGCTTAGCAACTGTTGATATTATTTAGCGCTCGCACTATCTTCTTGCAGCCCTGCACAATTTGCGGCTCGCTGAAGCGGACCCTCATTCCCTCTCCACGCACTGTCAGGCAGGTTATGACCCTTGACGCCAGGGTGAGCACATGGCGTTTTCATCCATGATAGTGACCTATGAATGTAACCCTGATAGATACCGTTGTGACCCGCAGCCGGGCCTTAAGCCCGTGGACGGGTTTTTACTTTTTGCAGTCATTACTGATTAACTTTGCGCTGGGTTATCCCTTTAGTCTGCTTTACGCGGTGGCGTTCACCTGCGTTCTGCATTTGCTGTGGCGATCCGCACCGCGCGTGCAAAAAGCGTTAATCGGCATCTGTTCGCTGGTTGCTGCACTCTATTTCCCGTTTGGTCAGGCTTACGGCGCGCCAAACTTTAATACCCTGCTGGCGCTGCACTCGACCAATATGGAAGAGTCAACGGAGATCCTGACGATCTTCCCGTGGTACAGCTACGTGGTCGGGATCTTTATCTTCGCGCTGGGCGTTATCGCCATCCGCCGTCAGTCGGGCGAGAAAAAATCCTGGGGTAAGATCGAAATACTCTGTCTGGTGCTCAGCATTGCCGTGGCCTTTGTCGCTCCCATCCAGAATATTACCTGGGACGGTAAACTAAGGCTCAGCAATATCGGTTATCCGGTTTTCCGCTTCGTGAAAGACGTCGTTGTAAACAATAAAGAGGTTCTCGACGAACAGGCGCGCATGGCTGAGCTTTCCAATATGAAAGACACCTGGAACGTGCTGGCCGTTAAGCCGAAATATCACACCTATGTGGTGGTGATTGGCGAAAGCGCGCGTCGCGATGCGATGGGAGCGTTTGGCGGTCACTGGGATAACACACCGTTTGCCAGTTCAGTCAAAGGCACGCTGTTTACCGATTATGTCGCGGCCAGCGGCTCGACGCAGAAATCGCTCGGCCTGACCCTTAACCGGGTGGTGGATGGCAAACCGCAGTATCAGGATAATTTCGTCACCCTGGCAAACCGTGCGGGTTTTCAGACGTGGTGGTTCTCTAATCAGGGGCAAATTGGCGAATACGATACGGCCATCGCCAGTATCGCCAAACGCGCTGACGAAGTGCAGTTCCTGAAAAATGGCGACTTCGAAGCCGACAAAAACACCAAAGACGAAGCGCTGTTGAAAATGACGGCACAGGTCTTCGCCACCCCGCGCACCCAGCCTCAGCTGATCGTCCTGCACCTGATGGGGTCGCACCCGCAGGCCTGCGATCGGACCGGTGGGAAGTACGCGGAGTTTGTGCAGTCCAAAGAGACGTCCTGCTATCTCTACACCATGACGCAAACCGACGACCTGCTGAGCAAGCTGTACGATCAGCTACGCAATACGGGCGACAGCTTCTCCATGGTCTATTTCTCGGATCACGGGCTGGCGTTTAAAGAGCGTGGTAAAGAGGTGCAGTACCTGGCGCACGATGACAAGTTCCAGCAGAACTTCCAGGTGCCGTTTATGGTGCTGTCGAGTGACGATAAAACGCATCGCGTTATTAAAGCGCGTCGTTCGGCAAATGATTTCCTGCAGTTCTTCTCGCAGTGGACCGGGATTAAGGCTGAGCAGATAAAAAATGCTTACCCGTTTGTCTCTAACAAGAAAGCTTCCCCAGTGTACGTTACCAACTTCAAGTTACAGAAAGTTGACTACAACCATCTGGGTACGGATATTTTTGATATTAAGAATAAGTAATTGCCGTCTCGTGCGGACCGATGCCCTCACCCTGGCCCTCTCCCACGGGGAGAGGGAACAAACACTAAAAACGGCAACCTAAGGTTGCCGTTTTGCTTTTCTCTTCGACAAAAAAAATCCGCCACATTGGGCGGATTTTTTATTTAATCACCGAAGTGATTAGAAGCGGTAACCTACGCCAGCGATCCAGGTGCCAACGTCAACGTTGCGGATACGGCTCTGCTCATAGGAGAAGTCCAGAGCAACGTCCTGGATTGGGTTGAACTGCAGGCCTGCGCCATAGGAGAAGCCATAGTCGCTGTTGCTTGCAGTGCGGTTCAGACCCTGGTTTTCGGTCTGCTGGAATTTACCGTAGCCAACACCTACAACACCGTAGATGCTCGCCCAGTCATTCAGACGGTAAGCCGGGCCCGCGGTGATACCGTAGTACTGGCCTTTGTTGTATGCGCCGTTTTCAGAACGATCTTTCTCGGTGTAGGTGAAAGAACCGATCACGCCCAGTGGGTTGTTATCCTGCTCGTAGCGATACTTCAGGTTGAAACCGTTAGCTTTGTTCATCACGCCCTGATAGTCGCTCTGAGCGTAACCACCAGTAACAGTAGAAGTAGCAGCTACAGCGGTACCTGCGGAAACAGCCAGTACAGCGGCCAGTGCTGAAAGACATGCAATTTTTTTCATAACCACCTCAAATGTGATCCAAGTAAGTCCGTAAGTTTTAAATATATCAAAAAAATTTGCGAAACTCTTTGTGATTCGTGATGTCTAATGAAACCTTTCCTGTAACAGAACGTTTCCAGCGTCAGCTATCTCTTTCAAATCACATGCAATTTTCACTACTAAATGCGCATAGTGCGCGTCTGCGCAGTTACATTCATCCAGATTATTCCTAATCTGACAGGCGATAAATCCACCAGCGCTTAACCATTTTACGGATTTGACGTGGTTTTTTTTCAACAGCGCCTCAACCGTAGCCGCATATTTCCTTTACACTGCAACTTTTACCTCATTTGACATAAGCTGACAGGAGAAAGGATGCCTGGGTTATCCCGCACGTCGTCGGTCTGGTTGCCGGTCGCAGTCATACTCATTGCCATGTTGTCCATTCAAAGCGGTGCTTCGCTTGCAAAATCGCTTTTTCCGCTGGTCGGTGCGCCTGGGGTAACTGCCCTGCGTATCGTCCTGGGCACGGCGATACTGGTGGTTATTTTCAAACCCTGGCGTCTGCGATTCAAAAAGGAGCAGCGTTTACCGCTGCTGTTTTATGGACTCTCCCTGGGGGCAATGAACTACCTGTTCTACCTCTCTATTCAGACGATACCGCTGGGTATTGCCGTCGCGCTGGAGTTTACCGGCCCGCTGGCGGTGGCGCTTTTCTCCTCGCGACGTCCGGTCGATTTTATCTGGGTCGTGTTAGCCGTTCTGGGGTTGTGGTTCCTGCTGCCGCTGGGCAAGAGTGTTTCTGAGATTGATCTGACGGGCGCAGCGCTGGCGCTGGGTGCAGGCGCCTGCTGGGCCGTCTATATACTCACGGGCCAGCGTGCAGGAGAAGAGCACGGTCCGGCGACCGTCGCGTTGGGGTCGCTGATCGCTGCTATCGTCTTTGTGCCCATCGGCATGGCGCAGGCGACCGAATCTATCTGGCAATGGTCCGTCATGCCCATCGGGCTGGCGGTCGCGATCCTCTCTACCGCACTTCCCTATTCTCTGGAGATGATTGCCCTTACGCGTCTGCCGACGCGCATATTTGGCACCCTGATGAGCATGGAGCCTGCACTAGCCGCCATTTCCGGGATGGTGTTTCTCGGCGAAACCCTGACATTGACCCAGACGCTGGCGCTCTGCTCGATTATCGCGGCATCAATGGGCTCGACGCTCACCATGCGCCCTGAACCTAAAGTGGAGAAAGTGGATATCCGCTAAGCCCATATATTCTGCATGGCTTCCATGCCATGCAGAATAAAGGCCAGAAAGACTGTCGTTATAATTTTTTACACACTTCGCCCTATTTTCAAAATATCCCTCTGGGTTTACATTCCCAGCCAGTAATTAAGATTGATCTGTATAAATTTTAAAATTTTAGACTAATTTCAATGAGTTAAATTCTCAACCTCCTTCTCGCTATTAAACCGATAGGCACAGCCAAACCGCAGGGAAAAAATCCGGTGCTATACTTAGTTCCGTAATTACCTGGGACATAAACATCAAGAGGATATGAGATTATGAGTACCGCTAAACTGGTGAAAACGAAAGCGTCTAATCTGCTTTATACCCGTAACGATGTATCGGACAGCGACAAAAAAGCAACCATTGAGTTGCTGAATCGCCAGGTGATCCAGTTCATCGATCTTTCGCTGATCACCAAACAGGCCCACTGGAATATGCGCGGTGCAAACTTTATTGCCGTTCATGAAATGCTGGATGGCTTCCGCACAGCACTGGTGACCCACCTCGATACGATGGCTGAACGTGCCGTTCAGCTAGGCGGCGTGGCGCTGGGTACCACGCAGGTGATCAACAGCAAAACGCCACTGAAGAGTTATCCGCTGGATATCCATACCGTTCAGGATCACCTGAAAGAGCTGGCGGACCGCTACGCGATTGTGGCAAATGATGTGCGCAAAGCGATTGGCGAAGCGAAAGACGAAGATACTGCAGACATCTTCACCGCCGCGTCCCGCGACCTGGATCAATTCCTGTGGTTTATCGAATCTAACATCGAATAATTCATACGAATTTTCTATCAAACCCTCGCCCTCCGGTGAGGGTTTTGCACATCTATGGTGCACAGTTTTTGTCTGCACACCTGCAAAAGTGAACGAAATGTAATAATCACCTCACACAACCGTTAACGGAAGATTGTTTTTTCGTCATAATTTACGCTAAATATCTCCCCGTCAGTTGAGCCAAACGAAGCGCACCAAAACAGTGCTCCACTTTGGTGCAATAAAACCTCATTGCCCCATTTAATGTGCAATGTATGACATCATCCCCTTTGCAAAACAATAGCTTGTAAAGTTGGCACGATTTTTTCATTGTGCCACCTGTTCTCGCAGGGGATCGCCCCGTGGATATAAAAGGAAATGCTATGAAGTCTGTATTAAAAGTTTCACTGGCTGCACTTACCCTGGCTTTTGCGGTGTCCTCTCAGGCTGCCGACAAACTGGTTGTGGCGACCGACACGGCGTTCGTTCCGTTTGAATTCAAACAGGGTGATAAATACGTTGGTTTTGATGTGGATCTGTGGGCCGCAGTCGCAAAAGAACTCAAACTGGATTACACCCTGAAGCCGATGGACTTCAGCGGCATCATCCCGGCACTGCAAACCAAGAACGTTGATCTGGCGCTGGCGGGCATCACCATTACCGATGAACGTAAAAAAGCGATCGACTTCTCTGACGGCTACTACAAAAGCGGCCTGCTGGTGATGGTCAAAGCCGATAATAACGACGTAAAAAGCGTGAAAGATCTCGACGGCAAAGTGGTGGCAGTGAAGAGCGGCACCGGTTCGGTTGATTACGCGAAAGCAAATATCAAAACCAAAGACCTGCGTCAGTTCCCGAACATCGACAACGCGTACATGGAACTCGGCACCAACCGTGCTGACGCGGTTCTGCACGACACGCCGAACATCCTGTACTTCATCAAAACAGCCGGTAACGGTAAGTTCAAAGCGGTTGGCGAGTCTCTGGAAGCCCAGCAGTACGGTATCGCGTTCCCGAAAGGCAGCGACGACCTGCGCACGAAAGTTAACGGCGCGCTGAAAACGCTGAAAGAGAACGGCACCTATAACGAAATCTACAAAAAATGGTTCGGTACCGAGCCTAAATAATAAGACGTAACAATGACGTTCACTCGGGGGCGACCTTTCGCCCCTGCTATTTTTGAAACACGGTAACAGTAACAGGAAATTATCATGCAGTTTGACTGGAGCGCCATCTGGCCTGCCATTCCTATCTTGCTTGAAGGCGCTAAAATGACCCTGTGGATTTCGGTCCTGGGTCTGGTTGGTGGGTTGATTATCGGTCTTGTCGCCGGTTTCGCTCGCACCTACGGCGGCTGGATTGCAAACCACATCGCACTGGTTTTCATCGAAGTGATCCGCGGCACCCCAATTGTCGTACAGGTCATGTTCATCTACTTCGCCCTGCCAATGGCGTTCACCGACCTGCGCATCGATCCGTTCAGCGCAGCCGTCGTCACCATTATGATCAACTCAGGCGCTTACATAGCGGAAATCACCCGCGGTGCGGTGCTGTCGATTCATAAAGGTTTCAGTGAAGCCGGTCTGGCGCTAGGTCTTTCTCGTCGCGAAACGATCCGCCACGTTATTCTGCCGCTGGCGCTGCGTCGCATGCTGCCACCGCTCGGTAACCAGTGGATCATCAGCATTAAAGATACGTCGCTGTTCATTGTTATCGGCGTGGCCGAGCTGACCCGTCAGGGTCAGGAGATCATTGCTGGCAACTTCCGCGCGCTGGAAATCTGGAGTGCGGTAGCCGTTGTCTACCTGATCATTACTCTGGTTCTGAGCTTCGTTCTGCGTCGTCTTGAAAGAAGGATGAAAATCCTGTGATTGAATTTAAAAACGTTTCCAAGCACTTTGGCCCAACCCAGGTGCTGCACAATATCGATCTGAACATTAAACAGGGTGAAGTGGTGGTGATTATTGGGCCATCCGGCTCCGGTAAATCCACCCTGCTGCGCTGCATCAACAAGCTGGAAGAGATCACCAGCGGCGATCTTATCGTCGACGGTCTGAAGGTGAACGACCCGAAAGTGGACGACCGTCTGATTCGTCAGGAAGCGGGCATGGTGTTCCAGCAGTTTTACCTGTTCCCTCACCTGACGGCGCTGGAAAACGTGATGTTTGGCCCCCTGCGCGTGCGCGGCGCTAACAAAGCGGCAGCAGAAGCGCTGGCCAAAGATCTGCTGGCGAAAGTCGGCCTGGCTGAACGCGCGCACCACTACCCTTCTGAGCTGTCCGGTGGTCAACAGCAGCGCGTGGCGATTGCCCGCGCGCTGGCGGTCAAACCGAAAATGATGCTGTTTGATGAGCCTACGTCCGCACTCGACCCGGAGCTGCGCCACGAGGTGCTGAAGGTCATGCAGGATCTGGCAGAAGAAGGGATGACGATGGTGATCGTGACCCACGAAATCGGCTTCGCTGAAAAAGTGGCGTCCCGCCTGATCTTTATTGATAAAGGCCGTATCGCGGAAGACGGTAACCCGCAGGAATTAATTGCGAACCCGCCGAGCCCGCGTCTGCAGGAGTTCCTGCAGCACGTCTCCTGATCCATCGCTTTACGCTAAAGCCGGGCTTGCCCGGCTTTTTTACGCCAGATTGTTCCCAAAAATCCCCCTCCGCGTCCCGACTTCTATACTTATCATTTTGTTCGACATTTTCACCGGAGGACGCCGTGCCGTGGATCCTGTTGCTGTTGATTAGCCTGTTTAGTGCGCCATCGTTCGCCGTCGCGATCCCCGGCGTGACCACCGGAACAACCGCCAGCCAGCAAAATACGCCGCCACCGGAACCCGATGTCGAACAGAAAAAAGCCGCCTACAGCGCCCTCGCCGACGTCCTTGAGAACGACACCTCCCGGCAGGAACTTATTGGTCAGCTGCGGAAAGTGGCCGCCACGCCGCCGCAGGAGCCGGTGCCTGTCATCACCCCTCCCCAGGTGGAGGAACAAAAAACGGTGCTGGAAAATGTCACCGACGTGAGCCGGCACTATGGGGAAGCGCTCTCCTCGCGCTTTGCTCAGCTCTACCGCAACCTGATTGGCTCGCCGCATAAGCCGTTTAACCCACAAACGTTTACCGCCGCCGCCACGCAGTTTCTGATGCTGGCCGGTGCAGTATTTCTTTTTTACTGGCTGGTACGCCTGTGCGCGTGGCCGCTCTATCGCAAAATGGGGCAATGGGGACGCAGAAAGAATCAGCAGAAAAGCAGCTGGCTGCACCTGCCGTTGATGATAGCCTCAGCGTTTATGATCGATTTACTGCTGCTTGCGTTGACGCTGTTTTTAGGCCAGATGTTGGCCGACAGGCTGAACGCGGACAACAAAACCATCGCCTTCCAGCAGTCGCTTTTCCTGAACGCCTTTGCCCTGATTGAGTTCTTCAAAGCGCTGCTGCGGTTACTTTTTTGTCCGCACGTGCCTGAACTGCGTCCTTTCGCCATCCGGGATGCGAGCGCGAAGTACTGGGCGCTGCGTCTGAGCGTGCTCAGCGGGCTGATTGGCTACGGTCTGCTGGTTGCCGTGCCGATCATCTCCAACCAGGTGAACGTCCAGTTCGGGGCGCTGGCAAACGTCATTATCATGATCTGCATTACCGTCTGGTCGCTGTATCTGATCTTCCACAATAAAAAAACCATTACCCAAAGCCTGCTGAATCTGGCCGATCGCTCCCTTTCGTTCTTTAGCCTGTTTATCCGCGCTTTCGCCCTGGTGTGGCACTGGCTGGCAAGCGCCTACTTCATCGTACTGTGCTTCTTCTCGCTGTTCGACCCGGGCAATAGCCTGAAATTCATGATGGGGGCGACGTTCAAAAGCCTGGCCATTATCGGCATCGCGGCGTTTGTGTCGGGGCTGCTGTCGCGCTGGATCTCGAAAACCATCACCCTGTCGCCGCAGGTACAGCGTAATTACCCGGAGCTGCAAAAACGGGTGAACGGCTGGATGTCGGTATCGCTCAAAGTGGCGCGCATTCTCACCGTCTGCGTGGCGATTATGCTGCTCCTGAATGCGTGGAGCCTGTTTGATTTCTGGAACTGGCTGCATAACGGCGCAGGCGAAAAGACCGTCGATATTTTAATTCGTATCGCCCTGATCCTGTTCTTCTCCGCGGTCGGCTGGACGCTGCTGGCGAGCCTTATCGAGAACCGCCTGGTATCGGATATTCACGGCAGGCCGCTGCCCAGCGCGCGGGCAAGAACGCTATTAACCCTGTTCCGCAACGCGCTGGCGGTGATTATCAGCACCATCACCATCATGATTGTGCTGTCGGAAATCGGCGTAAATATCGCCCCGCTGCTGGCGGGGGCCGGTGCGCTGGGGCTGGCGATCTCCTTCGGGTCGCAAACGCTGGTGAAGGATATTATTACCGGCATTTTCATTCAGTTTGAAAACGGGATGAACACGGGCGATCTGGTGACCATCGGACCGTTAACCGGCACCGTGGAGAGGATGTCCATCCGCTCGGTGGGCGTGCGCCAGGACACCGGGGCGTACCACATCATTCCCTGGTCTTCGATCACCACCTTCGCCAACTTTGTACGCGGCATTGGTTCAGTTGTAGCGAACTACGATGTGGATCGTCACGAGGATGCGGACAAAGCGAAGCAGGCGCTGCGCGATGCGGTAGAAGAGCTGATGCAGATGGAGGATATTCGCGGGCTGGTGATTGGTGAGCCGTCATTCGCCGGCATCGTCGGACTGACGAACACGGCGTTTACCCTGCGCGTGTCGTTCACCACCCAGCCGCTGAAGCAGTGGACGGTGCGCTTTGCGCTCGACAGCATGGTGAAAAAACACTTCGATCTGGCGAACGTGCGGATGCCGGTCCAGACCTATCAGGTACTACCGCCGCCCGCAGCTCCGCTCCCACCGCAGGAGCCGACGCTGTAGCCTCGTTGCCGGGTGGCGGCTTCGCCTTACCCGGCCTGCGACGGAGTGCTATTTGCGACGTTTGTTATTGTCCATAAACGTCCAGGCGATAAAGCGGCTTTGCTTCTGGCCCTGCGCCATCTCTTTTTTCACCACTTTTACGGCACCCGCTTCGGTGAGCGCGCGGTAGAGTGGCGGCAGGTTATCTCCGCGGGAAACCAGCGTCGTGAACCACTTTACCTGACGACCAAACTGTTTGCTTTCCGCAATCATGCGCAGGATAAACGCCACTTCGCCCCCTTCACACCAGAGCTCCTGCTGCTGACCACCGAAGTTCAGCGCGGCGTCTTCAGCCTGACCCAGATTGCGGCGCTTGCGCTCGCTGCCCGCGCGAGCCGATGCCGCCGAATCATGGAACGGCGGATTGCACATCGTGGCGTCATAGCTTTCGTTTTTGTGAATAATGCCGTTGAAGATCGACGCCGCCTCTTTCTGACGACGCAGGCGAATGGCGCGACTCAACCCAGGATTCGCGCTGATAATCGCCTGGGCGCTGGCAAAGGCCTCGGCACCGATTTCGCTTCCGGTAAAGCGCCAGTGGTATTCATGCGCGCCGATCAGCGGGTAAATCAGATTCGCCCCGGTGCCAATGTCCAGAATGGTGGCCTGCGGCGGAACAACGCCCTCATTGCCCTCGGCAAGAAGATCGGCAAGGTGATGCACGTAATCCGCGCGGCCCGGCACAGGTGGACAGAGAAAGCCTTCCGGAATATCCCAGTGAGCCACACCGTAAAAATGCGCCAGTAGGGCTTTGTTCAACATTTTAACCGCCTGCGGGTCAGCAAAGTTGACCGAGGGCTCTCCCGCTGGGGTCTGAACCAGGTAGTCCTGCAGCGGCGGGCAGCTCAGGCATAACGCATTCATGTCGTAGCGGCTGCGGTGGCGATTTCGCGGGTGCAATCCCGGCTTTTGGGCAGTCATGGCATTCTCCTTTAAACAGCGGCGTAAGATACCCTTTGCTGGCCCAACGGTAAATCTTTCTCTGCGTCGCGCAAAAAACCGCCGTAAATCAAACACCTTTATGTCTATGATCTGTCAGCGAATTGTCAATTTATATCGTTCAAAAAATAAGCAGATCATCATCAAATATTTGCGCTAAGTCACACTCATCAGGCTTCTAAACTTAAAGGGAATCACCTGCTGTTTCCTCATGAGGATGTGATTATGAAAAAGTATCTGACCCTTGCTATTATCGCTGGCGTCCTGGCAACCGCTTCATTCTCTGCCATGGCCGTTCAGTCACTGACCCAGAGTACCGACACCAGCCAGCTCCGTCCTGCAGGCACCGTTTCAGTTAGTCGTGCCAGCAACCTTGACGATCTCCAGGCTAAACTTGCCGAAAAAGCCCGTCAGGAAGGTGCAAAAGGCTTCGTGGTGAACTCCGCTGGCGGCGATAACCATATGTACGGCACAGCGACCATTTATAAATAATCTGCTTTTTTCCCCAGACTGCATCTGACCAACGGATGCAGTTCTCTTCCCCCTCGCCTTGATTGTTCATTTTTTAACCCCATAGTAAAACGTAGGGCTGAAACCGATATCAGGAGGGCATAATGGCTTCCGGCTGGGCAAATGACGACGCTGTTAACGAACAGATCAACAGTACTATTGAAGATGCGGTTGCGCGCGCCCGCGGTGAAATTCCGCGCGGCGAAAGCTTAACGGAATGCGAAGAATGCGGAGAACCCATTCCGGAGGCGCGCCGGAAAGCCATCCCCGGCGTAAGGCTTTGCATCTCCTGCCAGCAGCATAAAGATTCAAAAAACTCATCACATTCGGGATATAATCGCAGAGTTTCGAAAGACAGCCAGTTACGTTGACTTTCCTTTACCTAAGTTAACCCCGCAGGCCCATACCTTTACGCTCACGATTTTTAACGAACCGCGTGGCAAAATGTGCCCTTCATTTCGCTTCTGTAAAGCGCATTAAAAAGAAGTGTAAATCGCCAGTTTGAATTTATTAATATTCAATAAGTTATTTGTCATTCAGTTTTTTTGAGCAACCACGTCAATTCTCTTCGATTTTATCCCTCGCAAAAAAACGTGATACTCATCACATCGACGGAACATCGTCCCCTTAACAGAAACACCTGCGAGAGATTAATTATGAAAACCATCAAATATGCTGTAGCTGCTGTTGCCCTGTCCGCTCTGTCCTTCGGCGCTTTCGCCGTAGAGCCAGTCTCTTCAACTCAGGCACAGAACATGAACAAAGTCGGTGTGGTGAGTGCTGATGGCGCGACCACGCTGGACGGTCTGGAAGCCAAACTGGCTGAGAAAGCCGCTGCTGCCGGTGCAAGCGGATACACCATTACCTCCGCTAACGGCAATAACAAGCTGAGCGGTACCGCGGTTATCTACAAATAATCGCCTGAACGAATGCTGTCCCCTCGCCAAACCCTCTGGTGAGCTGCTCCAACCCTCATTGACCCTGTTGTTTGTTACCCTTGCTTGCCCGTCCGCCACTGGACGGGCTTTTTTTTTAGTTAAAAAGACTGCGCCACGCGTGCCAGCCCGGCTTCTACCGTGTCCACTTCACCGGTTGCCAGCAAACAGCAGGCCATCTGCAGCTTGATCGAATGCGGAACAGGAACTTTTCCGGCAAGGCACTGCTCAATCCAGTGGGCTGTAGTATGGGGATCTTTTGCCTCAGGCAATATCACACCGCTATTTTCCTCCCCGCGTTCCAGAATGGTGCGCGTACCTGCAGAATCAATCAGCATCACCTGCGGGCAACGCTGTGGGTTCGCATAAACCTCACCTTCCGTGCCGTGCATCAGTAACGCCCTTCCGCCAATAGCCGCAAAGAACTGACCCACACGCGCCACGTATTCCGGGTGCGAGACGCTGGAAAGACGAAGGGCGGCATCTTCGCCAAACGGTGTGGCCAGCTTCGCCAGCGTGTGCGCGCTGTTGCGCACGCCCATGCGCCAGCGCATATCTAGCTGCTTTTCAAGCGGTGGGCAAAGTGTGCCAACCGGGATATAAACGGGCTGATGGCCATCCAGCTTCGCCTGCGCCTGACCGGCATGACGCGTTGGCTCGATGCCCAGCATCCCGAAAATGGTTTCCGTCAGTACGCGAGTGGGGTCTTCGCTAACCCCGTGCACCACCACCGGGAACCCCAGCTTGTGTAATAAAATAGCGAGAAGCGGGGTTAAATTTGCCTGCTTGCGCGCGCCGTTGTAGCTCGGGATTACGATCGGCATGGGCTTTGCCACAGGCGGCGTTAAGCGCAGCGTTTGCGCCTGCATGGCTTCATAGAACCCGCGCATCTCCGCCTCACCCTCTCCTTTGATACGCAGCGCGATCAGAATGCCCCCCATTTCCAGGTCGGGGACGTCGCCCTCAAGCATGCGGGTGTAAAGTGCACGCGCGGTTTCATGGTCCAGATCGCGGGCATGATTTTTCCCACGCCCTACCTCTTTGATAATTTTGCGGTAATCCACGACTTCTCTCCTGACAGCATCATCTTGTTAACAATATAGCCCTGATGATTGCCCGCCCGTTAGTGTTTTATCCCCTAACCCAATGCTCTGTTTTAATGAAAAAAAATATATACAAGCAATTTTTCAATTATTTGTGATTTCTGCAGAAGATTCTTAGAGATGTATTTTTTGATTAAATAACCAGCGGAAAGTCTTCCAGGGTCAACGGTGAAAACGTCCAGGCAACGTTCGCACCAGTCACATATCAGGATTCACTATGAACAAGGTTGCTTTAGGTTTATTCATCGCCGCAGCGGTGGGATGTTCTGCATCCGCATTTGCGGCAACAAACGGTGAAGGGCAGATCAACTTCACCGGGGAAATTATTGATTCAGCGTGTCAGGTGGTTAATGGGTTAAGTAACCCGTTAAACGTTCAGTTAGGTAAAGTCTCTAAAACGGTATTTACCGGGGCAGGCTCTACCAGCACGTTAACGAAGTTCGATATTCAGTTAAAAGACTGTCCGGAAACCGTTACCTCTGCAGCGATTAACTTCGGCGGAACGCCGGATGCGAATAACAACGCAACGCTGGCATTAACGCCGGATGTGGATGCGGCAACGGGTGTCGCTATTCAGCTGGTTGACGCTTCTGAGCAGCCGGTGAGTCTGTACACCCCTTCTCAGCAATATCCGTTAGCCTCCGGTACAGCAGTTAACGACCTGATATTCGGCGCGCGTTATATTCAAACCGGGGCCGCGATTACCGCAGGTCCGGCTAACTCCGTTTCGACCTTCACCGTTATCTATAACTGATATTATCAATCCTGAGATATTAACACGGTTATACGCGTTAATATCTCTTATCTTATTGAGAAATATTTATGCGCCACGGTTATTTACTGAGCACGCTTTTACTGGCGGCCTCTACTGCACATGCAGGTGTCATTATTAATGGCACACGTCTGGTCTACCAGGGAGAGAAAAAGGAATCGTCTCTTGGTCTTTCAAACCCAGATGCAACGGATTATCTGGTACAGTCCTGGGTCGACTCTGGCGGTAAAAACCTGGCCAAAGCGCCGTTCCTAATCACCCCTCCTCTTTTCCGTCTGGATGCGAAAGAAGATAACGTTCTGCGCGTTGTACGTACGGGCGGAAATTTACCGGAAGACAGGGAATCTCTGTACTGGTTAAATATTAAAGCGATCCCATCATCAAAGCACGTCGAAGGTGTGAATACGCTACAAATTGCCATTAATACGCGTATTAAATTGCTTTATCGCCCGTCAGCAGTAAAAGGCAGACCAGAAGAGGTGGCCGATAAGCTTGAATGGCACCATGAAGGTAATGAATTGGTGGTGAATAACCCCACGCCTTTCTTTATGAACTTCCAGACCGTCACGCTGAACGGTCATAAAGTAACAAAAGCCACCTGGGCGGTCCCGAAAACGGAAACGCATTTTGCCTTACCTGGCAATATCGGAGGCTCAACCGTCACGTATTCCATTATTACTGATTACGGCAGCATCAGCCATACCTGGTCGAAAGCCGTTCGTTAATACTATCCGCCGGTAATAAAATAATCATGTACAGCCATAAAAAGCCTTTCACCTGCCGAATTTCATCCCTGCTGGTCATTCTCTGTGGCCTGGCAATGATGTTTTTTGCGCAGCAGGTTATGGCTGATGATTATTTTAACCCGGCGCTGCTGGATATTGATAATCCGCAACAGGGTAAGACCGATCTGTCGGTTTACGAAAAAGGGCCAGGGCAGGCACCGGGTAAATATCAGGTCGCTATTTTTATTAATAATAATAAAATTGATACCCGCGACGTCACGTTCACATTGCAAAAAGATTCACACGGCAGCAATTCACTTCAGCCCTGCTTTAGCCTGAATGATTTAAAAAGCCTTGGGATCAAAACCCAAAAATATCCGGCGCTGATGGCAAAAGGCCAGTGTGCCGATTTAACCGCCATCCCGGCAGCCTCCACGTCGTTTCACGTTCGCAATCAGCAGCTGCTGCTCAGTATCCCTCAACTGGCCCTGGGCCAGGTTCCACGCGGCTATATCGACCCGAAAGAATTCGACGAGGGGATCACCGCAGGTATTCTCAACTACAGCGCGACTGCCAGCCAGAGCCATGCGCGACAGTCGGGCGAGCAGAATAACAGCAGCCAGTACGTTAACCTGCGTCCCGGGTTTAACGTTGGCGCCTGGCGCGTACGCAACTACTCCACGTGGAATCGCAGTACCCAGGGCAAGGAAGAGCAACAAAAATTCTCCTCCGTTTATACCTATGCCCAGCGCGATATCGTGGCGATGAAAAGCGATCTCACCGTTGGACAAAGCTCTTCGCCTTCTGATGTTTTTGACAGCGTACCCTACACCGGCGTGGAGCTTAAATCCGACAGCGACATGCTGCCGGACAGCGAAAAAGGCTATGCGCCCATTATTCGCGGCACCGCACACAGCAATGCGCTGGTGATGGTTCGCCAGAACGGGTACGTCATTTATCAGAACACGGTCGCTCCCGGCGCGTTTGAAATTAACGACCTTTACCCCACCGGCAGCAGCGGCGATCTGCAGGTCACCGTGAAAGAGACCGACGGCAGCGAAAGCCATTTCGTGGTGCCATATGCCTCCGTACCGGTACTGCAGCGCGAAAAAAACCTGCGCTACAGCGTGACCGCCGGGCGGTACCGTTCCTACGACAAAGACGTCGAGAAAACTCCGTTTGCCCAGGGCAGCGCAATTTACGGCCTGCCCTTTGGTTTTACCGCTTACGGCGGCATACAGCAGAGCAGCCACTATCAGTCCCAGGCGCTCGGCGCCGGGAAAAACATGGGCGATTTAGGGGCGTTCTCCATCGACGTCACCCGCGCAAAGGCCCTGCTGAAAAAGCAGCAGGCCAGCAAAGGCCAGTCCTGGCGCGTGCGCTACAGCAAAGATTTTGCCGGTTCAGGCACCAACTTCTCGCTCGCGGGCTATCGCTACAACAGCAAAGGGTTTTACACCCTGGAAGACACCATGGAGTCATATACCCGCTCTGACGACTGGTCTGCCCCCCAGCAGCGCCGCGCCCGAACCGAGGCCACCATCGACCAGACGCTGCCCGAAGGCTGGGGGTCCGTCACCCTGAACATGGTGAAAGAGACTTACTGGAGCCAGAACCAGGACATGACCTCCATGAGCGTCAGCTACAACAACAGCTGGCACGGGGTGAGCTACAGCCTGAGCTACAGCATGAACAAGAACACCCAGGACAGCGATGAAAACGGCGACGAAGTGACGAACGACAACCAGTTCTCGCTGAGCGTCTCCGTGCCGCTGGACCACTGGATGCATAACACCTGGGCCACCTACAACCTGAACAATACCAAAGACGGTACCACGCAGAATATCGGCCTGAACGGCACGGCGCTGAAGGAAGACAACCTGAACTGGAATATTCAGGAAGGGGTGAGCAGTACCGGCAGCAGTAACTCCACCAGCATGAACGCCGATTACAAAGCGACCTATGGCGAAGTGAGCGCAGGCGTCAGTCAGGATAAATACCAGCAGACCGTGAACGTCGGTTTGCAGGGCGGCGTGGTTGCCCATGCCAACGGCATCACCCTGAGCCAGCCGCTCGGTGAGACCATCGCGCTGGTGAAGGCGCCGGGAACGCACGGGACGCATATCACCAACCAGACGGGCGTTGAGACCGATTTCCGCGGCTACACCGTCGTACCATTCGTCACCGCGTATCGCCATAACACCATTGCGCTGGATACCGAAACGCTGCCGGATGATGCCGACGTGACGCACGCGGCGCAGGTAGTGACCCCTACACGCGGCGCCGTAGTTCGCGCCAGCTTTACTACCCGCGTGGGCAATCGCGTGCTGATGCCGCTCACGCACAACGGTAAACCGCTGCCCTTCGGCGCGACGGTGACCACTGAGGATAAGGACAACGAATTTATCGTTGGCTCAGATGGCCAAACGTACCTCTCCGGCCTCCCCGCACGCGGAAAACTCTCCGTTGCGTGGGGTGACAATGCCAGCGAACAATGCATCGCGCAGTACGCGCTGGCTGAAGAGAGAGATGAATCCGGCATTATTACCGCTGCCGCAACATGTCAGTAATGCACTGGTTGAGACGAAAGATGATGCAAATCGTTAAACAGAGTTTTTTATTGTTAGTGCTGGGAATATCCGCATTTTTTATGCCGCACGCGAAAGCGTCATGCACGTCTCCGGATATGCCAAAGATGATTGATGTGGCCTCCATATCGGTACCCACCTCGCTGGCCGTTGGCGCGACCATTCCGGGTTCAGAGCAGACGGTGCACGTTGCTGGGAATTGCTCCAGTACCTACAGCCCGGGGATGGAAATAGTGGCTTGCTATTATGGTTCCGGTTCAGAAATAGCGGGCCTGCCGGGCGTGTACGACTCTGGTGTCGCCGGGATTGGTATCGCCCTGATGAACGATCAGGGGCAACGCATCCAGGGGGCCGGTGGCGTCCACTGTGATTCCCGGAATACGCCGGTGGGATATCTCTCTTCAGATGGACAGCTCTCGTTCAATTTTGACGTGACTCTGGAGCTGGTGAAAACCAGCTCCACGGTGTCCTCAGGTTCGCTTTCTCAGGCTCAGACGGAGTTTGGGCTTGGCGTTTACAATCACGAAGGTTTAGGCAGTCCGAACACCCTTTCCTATTCAGGAAATATCACGTTTAACGAAGTCACCTGCTCAGTTTCGCCGAAAAGCCTCACCGTGACGCTGGGCAATTTCCCTGTCAGCGACTTCACCGGGACAGGAACTCTGACGTCGCCTCAGACGTTCGACATTACCGTTAACTGCAATAACACCGTACAGCCTCAAGTGATGATCAACAGTGCAAACGGCTATGAAACAGATTTCCCTGGCGTCGTAAAACTGACTCAGGAGAGTGGCGTAGCAACCGGCGTAGGAGTGCGCATGATGTTCGACGGGGAAATTGCCAACTTTGATACTTACAAGAATACGGCGGCAGTTGCACAAGCGAACGTTCCGCTGGCGATCCCGTTTGAGGTCGCATATCAACAAACGGCAGCCAGCGTCACCCCCGGCACAGCAAACAGCATTGCCACGATTACGTTGGGATATAAATGAAAAAAATCACCTTACTGCTACTGGCAGGCCTTCTCACGCAGGCGAATGCCGATGAGATCGCGATCCAGATGAGAGGCAATATCATCGCCAATACCTGCTCGGTAGACAGCGCCAGCCAGAATTTGACCGTTAACCTGGGACAAGCCGCCTCCAGCGATTTTAAGGATGTGGGGGATACCGGGGAGTGGAAGAATTTTGACCTTACGCTGTCAAAATGCCCGTCCACCACCACGCTCGCCACCGCGACCTTTAACGGCCAGGCAGACAGCGCACACCCGACGAAATTTGCCAGCACGGGCAGCGCCGGCGGGCTGGCTCTGGAGCTGGCAGACCGCCTGGATCGCATTACGATTGCCCCGCAGGCGAGCTTCAGCGCCCTGGTTAATCAAAGCGATCATACCGTCGATTTCCCACTTGCCGCACGCTACTACGCCACCTCCATGCCGGTGAGCGCGGGGACGTTCAGCAGCGTGGTGCAGGTGACCTTCACTTACCAGTAGGACCGCGCCCCTTAGCACGGAGGCTTTTCCTGCGCCCGGCGGTCAGTGTTGCCGGGCGTTTTTTTACCTCGGGCACCTCTGGCTGTTCAATCGGAAAGATCGGCAGCGCGTTTAACAAACGTTGGCCGTAATTTTTGGTGAGCAGACGCTTGTCATAAATCACCACTTCGCCCCAGCAGCCGTGGCTACGAATCAGACGCCCCACCTGCTGAATCAGGTTAAACGACGCCGCAGGTAAACTCTGCACCTCAAACGGATAGCGGTTGAGGCTTTTCAGCCACTCGCCTTCGGTGATGACGACCGGGCTGTCGATAGGAGGGAAGGCGATTTTATGGATATGCACCTGCGTCAGGTAGTCCCCTTTCAGATCCAGACCTTCCGCGAAGGACTGCAATCCCACCAGCACGCTGCGCTCGCCGTTATCGATGCGTTTGCGGTGCGTTTCCACCAGCCTGTAGCGCGGCTGAACGCCCTGCACCAGCAGCAATAAACGCAGATCGGTGACGTGCTCCAGGAAGCGCTGCATCGCGCGCCCGCTGGCAAACAGCACCAGCATGCCGGGGTACTTTTTACTCTCGACCTGTTCGCGGAAGTAGGCCGCCATCTCCGCAATGTGCTGCTCCTCGTTGTCGATCAGCGGCTCGAATTTCATGCGCGGAATGACCAGCTTGCCCTGCTCGCAGTGGTTAAACGGCGAGTCCAGCGCTACAAAACGGTCGCCCGCTTTCTCTTTAAGCCCGCTCATCTCCTGCAGCCTTGAGAAACTGTTCAGAGAACGCAGCGTGGCAGAGGTGACCACCACGTGCGGCACGCTGCGCCAGATCAGCTTTTCCAGCTGATCGGCCACGCGGATGCCCACGCAGTGGAAAAAGAGGTGCACCTGCCCGTCCCGCACTTCGCGGGTGGCCCATTTGGTGACCGGCGCGCCGGACGCCTGCGCCATCGAGGCGAGCCGCCAGAGCTTGCTCTGCGCTTCGAACATGCCCAGAGCGCGGTTCATCTGCAGCAGGATGCGGTGCAGACGCACCACGTCATGCGAGCCGGTTTTCTCGCTCAGATCGTTTAAGAACATCTCCGCCAGCCCGCGCAGCTTTTCCAGATGCTTCGCCAGCTGCTGGCAGATCTCCATCACCTCGTCCGGCAGCTCCCCCATCGCAAAGCGGTGTTCCGCCTCCTGAGTTGCAGGAAGATAAAGATTCAGGATGTTGTTCAGCGACGAGATAAGGCTGTAAACCTCTTCGCAGTGGTCGCTCAGCCGCTCGGGTACCGCCAGCGGCGGCGTGGTTTTCGGGCGGAACTGCTCCATGCAGGTGGCGACAAGCTTACAGAACAGATCGAGCTGCAGGCGGAACCACGGGGCGGTAATTTCGGCGCTCATCTCCAGCGCGTCCCGCGCCACGTCCGGCAGGTGGTGGCCTTCGTCTAGCACCAGCAGCAGGTTTTTCGGCTCCGGCAGCACCGCTTCGCTCTCCAGCGCCGCCATCACCAGCGCGTGGTTAGCCACAACCACTTCGGCTTCCTGAATTTCGCGCCGGGCGACAAAGAACGGGCACTCGCGGTAGTAGTGACAGTTACGGTTCAGGCAGCTGGCTTTGTCGGTGCTGAGCCTTCTCCATAAGTCGTCGCTGATGGCCTGGCTGGTGTGATCCCGCAGGCCGTCCCACTTATAGCCGTCCAGCTCGGCTTTGAGTTTTGCACACTGCTCCTGCTCGGCCTTATTGTTTGGCGTCAGCTCGTCATCCAGAAACGCGAGCAGATCCTGTTGATTCGGCTCGCTGCTGGCCAGCGCCGCCAGGTTACGCGGGCACACGTAACGCCCGCGCCCAAAGGCGGCCGTAAACCGCAGGTCGGGGATAATTTTGCGCAGCAGCGGCAGGTCTTTGCTGAAGATCTGATCCTGCAGCGCCACGTTGGCGGTGCTGACCACCAGCGTTTTGTCCTCTTCCCGTGCAATGGCAATGCCGGGAATGAGATACGACAAGGTTTTCCCGACGCCGGTCGGGGCTTCAATCGCCAGATGTCGCCCGTCGTCCCCGGCGAGCGTTTTTGCCACGTCAGCAATCATCTGCCGCTGCGGCGCTCGGGGGATAAAGTCGGGGATCTGCTGCTGTAGCGCCTTATACCAGGCGCCAATTTGCGCTTTCAGCGCCGCGGTTAAAGCCATCGGAAAACCTGAAACACTGTATAAACAGCCACTATTGTGGCACTTTCTCTTCGCTGCCGCAAAAAGAAAAGCCCGGCTTTACGACCGGGCTTCCAGATTACTGCGGGTTAGCAGGTTTACGCGGGCGGCGTCGACGCTGCCCTTCCCCTGCCGGTTTCCCTTCGCCGCTGCGCCACGGGTTTTCACCCGCCGGTTTGCTGTCGTTGTTGCGACGCGGCGGTTTGCCGGATGATTTCGGTGCGCCGCCTTCGGCACGACGCGGCTGCTGACCGCGACCGCCGCCACCCTGGCCACGTCCACCACCGCCCTGACGACCGTTCTGAATCGGCTCGGCTTTGATCGACGGATCCACTTCGTAGCCCGGGGTTTCGATGCGCGGGATCTCTTTCTTCAGCAGACGTTCGATGTCACGCAACAGCTTGTGCTCGTCCACGCAGACCAGCGAAAGCGCTTCACCGGTTGCCGCCGCACGGCCGGTACGGCCGATACGGTGAACGTAGTCTTCCGGCACGTTTGGCAGCTCGTAGTTCACCACGTGCGGCAGCTCTTCAATGTCGAGGCCACGGGCGGCGATGTCGGTCGCCACCAGCACGCGGATGTCGCCAGATTTGAAGTCCGCCAGCGCACGGGTACGCGCGCCCTGGCTCTTGTTACCGTGAATGGCGGCGCTGCGGATGCCGTCTTTATTCAGCTGTTCCGCCAGGTGGTTGGCGCCGTGCTTGGTGCGGGTAAAGACCAGCACCTGCTGCCAGTTCCCCTGACCGATCATCTGGGAGAGCAGTTCGCGCTTGCGCTTTTTATCAACAAAGTGAACGTGCTGGGTCACCTGCTCAGAGGCGGTGTTGCGACGCGCCACTTCCACTTCCAGCGGGTTATGCAGCAGCTTTTCCGCCAGCGCCTTGATCTCGTCGGAGAAGGTCGCGGAGAAGAGCAGGTTCTGACGACGCGGCGGCAGCTTGGCCAGCACGCGGCGAATATCGTGAATAAAGCCCATGTCGAGCATGCGGTCGGCTTCGTCCAGCACCAGAATTTCAATGCTATCGAGCTTCACCGCGTTCTGGTGTTCCAGATCCAGCAGACGACCCGGCGTTGCCACCAGCACGTCCACGCCGCCGCGCAGCTTCATCATCTGCGGGTTGATGCTGACGCCGCCGAACACCACCAGCGAGCGAATGTTGAGATAGCGGCTATAGTCACGCACGTTCTCGCCAATCTGCGCCGCCAGCTCGCGAGTTGGGGTGAGGATCAGCGCTCGAACCGGACGGCGGCCTTTGGCGTGCGGCTGGTTTTTTACCAGCAGCTCTAACAGCGGCAGCGTAAAGCCCGCGGTTTTACCGGTGCCGGTCTGGGCGCTGGCCATCAGGTCACGGCCCTGAAGAACGGCAGGAATAGCCTGCTGCTGGATTGGGGTTGGCTCAACGTAGCCCTGCTCTGCGATCGCGCGCAGAATTTCCGGGTTCAGGCCAAGGGAATCAAAAGACATAAAAACTCCGAACCGCCCCGACCATCACAGGTGTAGTTTTCAGGGAGATATAACAATTAGGAGGACAAAAACCACAATGTCGCGAAGGGGCGGAGTGTAGCAGCTTTTGTGACGTGGCGCATAAAATATCCCTCCGCGTTCCCTCGACGTAAGCGTGAATCAGGCATAATCTTAATCAATCGATTGATTAATTTTTAATGCCGCCATGAATACAACACCCACAACAACCAAAGGTGAACAGGCCAAAAACCAGCTTATTGCCGCCGCGCTGGCGCAGTTTGGTGAGTATGGGCTGCATGCGACCACGCGCGATATCGCCGCGCTGGCCGGGCAAAACATTGCGGCGATTACCTACTATTTTGGCTCGAAAGAGGATTTATATCTCGCCTGCGCCGAGTGGATTGCCGATTTTATCGGCACGCAGTTTCACCCTCACGTCGAGGAGGCCACCGCGCTGCTCAGCCAGCCGTCGCCCGATCGCGAGGTCATCCGCCAGCTGATCCTCAATGCCTGCCACAACATGATCCGCGTGCTGACCCACGACGATACGCTCAACCTGAGCAAGTTTATCTCCCGCGAGCAGCTCTCCCCCACTGCCGCCTATCAGCGGGTACACGATCGGGTCATTGCCCCGATGCATACCCACCTGACCCGGCTGATCGCCGCCTATACCGGGCGGGATGCCAACGATACCGCGACAATTTTGCATACCCACGCCCTGCTGGGTGAAATCCTTGCCTTCCGTCTGGGCCGGGAAACCATCCTGTTACGCACCGGGTGGACACAATTTGATGAGGATAAAGCCGCGCAGATCGGTGAGGTGATCGCCTGTCATCTCGATCTGATCCTGCAAGGCTTAACGCAAAGGAGCCTGAAGTCATGAAAAAACCTGTCGCCATCATTCTGGTGGTTGTTGTTTTGCTTGCCGCCGGAGTCGGTGGATGGCTGTGGTACCAGAGCCATCAGGATAAAGGCCTGACGCTGTACGGTAACGTGGATATTCGCACGGTGAACATGAGCTTCCGCGTCGGCGGACGTCTCGCCGCGCTGAGCGTTGACGAAGGCGATGCCATTAAAACCGGGCAGACGCTGGGGATGCTGGACAAAGCGCCCTATGAAAATGCGCTGCTGCAGGCCAAGGCGGGCGTGTCCGTCGCCCAGGCACAATATGACCTGATGCTGGCAGGCTATCGCGACGAAGAGATCGCCCAGGCCGCCGCCGCCGTTAAACAGGCGCAGGCCGCCTATGACTACGCGCAGAATTTCTACGCCCGTCAGCAGGGGCTGTGGAAAAGCCGCACCATTTCCGCTAACGATCTGGAAAATGCGCGTTCGTCCCGCGACCAGGCGCAGGCAACGCTGAAATCCGCGCAGGATAAATTAAGCCAATACCACACCGGTAACCGCCCGCAGGATATCGCCCAGGCGAAAGCCAGCCTTGAACAGGCGCAGGCGCAGCTGGCCCAGGCGGAGCTGGATCTGCACGACACCACGCTCATCGCACCGTCTGACGGCACGCTGATGACCCGCGCCGTGGAGCCGGGCAGCATGCTCAGCGCGGGCAGCACCGTGTTAACCCTCTCCCTGACCCGCCCGGTCTGGGTACGCGCCTACATTGATGAGCCCAACCTCGGCCAGATGCAGCCGGGCCGCGAGCTGCTGCTCTATACCGACGGTCGCCCGGACAAGCCGTATCACGGCAAGGTGGGCTTTGTCTCCCCTACCGCCGAATTCACACCGAAAACAGTAGAAACGCCGGACCTGCGTACCGACCTGGTGTATCGCCTGCGCATCATCGTGACTGATGCGGATGACGCCCTGCGCCAGGGCATGCCCGTCACCGTAAAAGTGAACAGCGGGGAACGACATGAATGATACGGTTATCCAGCTCAACAATCTGGTCAAACGCTTCGCAGGGATGGACAAACCGGCGGTCGCGCCGCTGAACTGCACCATCCAGAAAGGCTATGTCACCGGCCTGGTCGGCCCGGACGGTGCGGGAAAGACCACGCTGATGCGCATGCTGGCGGGGTTGCTGAAGCCGGATAAAGGATCGGCCAGCGTGCTGGGCCTTGACCCGATAAAAGATGACGGCGCGCTCCACGCCATGCTCGGCTATATGCCGCAGAAGTTTGGCCTGTATGAAGACCTGACGGTGATGGAAAACCTGAACCTGTACGCCGACCTGCGCAGCGTTACCGGCGAAGCCCGACAGAAGACCTTCGCCCGCCTGCTGGAATTTACCTCCCTCGGCCCGTTCACCGACCGGCTGGCGGGCAAGCTTTCCGGTGGGATGAAGCAGAAGCTGGGTCTGGCCTGCACGCTGGTGGGCGAGCCAAAAGTGCTGCTGCTGGACGAGCCCGGCGTGGGCGTCGACCCGATATCGCGCCGCGAGCTGTGGCAGATGGTGCACGAGCTGGCGGGCGACGGGATGCTGATCCTCTGGAGCACCTCCTACCTCGATGAAGCGGAACAGTGCCGGGACGTGCTGCTGATGAACGAAGGCGAACTGCTTTATCAGGGCGAGCCGACGACGCTGACGCAGAGCATGGCCGGGCGCAGCTTCCTGCTGCACAGCCCGCAGGCGTCCAACCGCTCGCTGCTACAGCGGGTGCTCAAGCTGCCACAGGTCAGCGACGGAATGATTCAGGGCCGCTCGGTGAGGGTAATCCTCAAAAAAGAGGCCACCGTCGACGATATTCGCCATGCGCCCGGCATGCCTGAGATCGACATGGAAGAGACGGCGCCGCGCTTCGAAGATGCGTTTATCGACCTGCTGGGCGGCGCGGGGACGTCCGAGTCGCCGCTTGGCGCAATCCTGCACACGGTGGACGGCACGCCGGGCGAAACGGTGATCGAAGCCAAATCCCTCACCAAAAAGTTCGGGGATTTCGCCGCCACCGATAACGTCAATTTCGCGGTAAAACGCGGCGAGATTTTTGGCCTGCTTGGACCGAACGGCGCGGGAAAATCGACCACCTTTAAGATGATGTGCGGCCTGCTGGTGCCGACGTCCGGCAAAGCGCTGGTGCTGGATATGGATCTGAAGGTCAGCTCCGGCAAGGCGCGCCAGCATCTGGGCTATATGGCGCAGAAGTTCTCGCTGTATGGCAACCTGACGGTCGAGCAGAATCTGCGCTTTTTCTCTGGCGTGTACGGCCTGCGCGGACGGGCGCAGAACGAGAAGATCCGCCGCATGAGCGACGCCTTCGGGTTAACGACGATTGCTTCCCACGCCACCGACGAACTGCCGCTCGGCTTTAAGCAGCGGCTGGCGCTGGCCTGCTCGCTGATGCACGAGCCGGATATTCTGTTTCTGGATGAGCCGACCTCCGGCGTTGATCCCCTCACCCGCCGCGAGTTCTGGCTGCATATCAACAGCATGGTGGAAAAAGGGGTGACCGTGATGGTGACCACCCACTTCATGGACGAGGCGGAGTACTGCGATCGCATCGGGCTGGTGTATCGCGGCAAGCTGATTGCCCACGGTACACCGGACGACCTGAAAAACCAGGCCGCCGACGAGGAGGTCCCGGACCCGACCATGGAGCAGGCGTTTATCACCCTCATCCACGACTGGGATAAGGAGAATGCCCATGCGCAGTAACGCCCTTTCCTGGCGCCGGGTGCGCGCGCTGTGCGTTAAAGAGACGCGGCAGATCGTGCGCGATCCCAGCAGCTGGCTGATTGCGGTGGTGATCCCCCTGCTGCTGCTGTTTATCTTTGGCTACGGCATTAACCTGGACTCCAGCAAGCTGCGGGTCGGGATTTTGCTGGAGCAGCAGAGCGAGGAGGCGCTGGACTTCACCCACGCCATGACCGGCTCGCCCTACATTGACGCCACCATCAGCGACAGCCGTCAGGAACTGATCCAGAAGATGCAGGCCGGGAAAATTCGCGGTCTGATCGTCATTCCGGTGGATTTTGCCGCCAATATGGCGCGGGCGAATACCGATGCGCCGATCCAGGTGATCACCGACGGCAGCGAGCCGAACACCGCGAACTTCGTGCAGGGCTACGCGGAGGGGATCTGGCAGCTCTGGCAGATGCAGCGGGCGGAAGATCGGGGTGAAGAATTTAAACCACTCATCGACGTGCAGACGCGCTACTGGTTTAACCCCGCCGCCATCAGCCAGCATTTTATTATTCCGGGTGCGGTGACGATTATCATGACGGTCATTGGCGCGATTCTGACCTCGCTGGTGATCGCCCGCGAGTGGGAGCGCGGCACTATGGAGGCGCTGCTTTCAACCGAAGTGACGCGCGTCGAGCTGCTACTGTGCAAGCTTATTCCCTACTACTTCCTCGGCATGCTGGCGATGCTGCTCTGCATGCTGGTGTCCGTCTTTATCCTCGGCGTGCCGTATCGCGGCTCGCTGGTGGTGCTGTTCTTTATCACCAGCCTGTTTTTACTCAGCACGCTGGGGATGGGGCTACTCATCTCCACCATCACCCGCAACCAGTTTAACGCGGCCCAGGTGGCCCTCAACGCCGCCTTTTTGCCGTCGATTATGCTGTCCGGCTTTATCTTCCAGATAGACAGCATGCCTGCCGTGATCCGCGCCGTGACCTACGTGATTCCGGCGCGCTACTTTGTGAGCACGCTGCAGAGCCTGTTCCTGGCAGGGAATATTCCGGTGGTGCTGATCGTCAACACGCTGTTTTTACTGGCGTCTGCGGCGATGTTTATCGGGTTAACGTGGATGAAAACCAAACGGCGGTTAGATTAAGGAGCGCGCATGTTTCACCGTTTATGGACATTAATACGCAAAGAGCTGCAATCCCTGCTGCGCGAGCCGCAAACCCGCGCCATTCTGGTGTTGCCGGTGCTGATCCAGGTTTTACTGTTCCCGTTTGCCGCCACGCTGGAGGTGACCAACGCCACCATCGCCATTTACAACGAAGACAACGGCAAACACGCTGTTGAGCTGACGCAGCGCTTTGCCCGCGCGAAAGCCTTTACCCACATCCTGCTGCTAAAAAGCCCGCAGGAGATCCAGCCCACTATCGACACGCAAAAAGCGCTGCTGCTGGTACGGTTCCCGGCGGATTTCTCCCGCAATCTGGATACCTTCCAGACCGCGCCGATGCAGCTGATCCTCGACGGACGTAACTCCAACAGCGCCCAGATAGCGGCCAACTATCTGCAGCAGGTGGTGAAGGATTACCAGCAGGAGCTGATGGACGGCAAACCGAAGCCTAACAACAGCGAACTGGTGGTGCGCAACTGGTACAACCCGAATCTGGACTACAAGTGGTTTGTGGTGCCGTCGCTGATCGCCATGATCACCACCATCGGGGTGATGATCGTCACTTCCCTCTCCGTCGCCCGCGAGCGCGAACAGGGCACGCTGGATCAGCTGCTGGTCTCCCCGCTTGCTACCTGGCAGATTTTCGTCGGCAAAGCGGTTCCGGCGCTGATCGTCGCGACCTTCCAGGCCACCATCGTGCTGGGCGTGGGAATATTTGCTTATCAGATCCCGTTCGCCGGTTCGCTGGCACTGTTTTACTTCACGATGGTGATTTACGGGCTGTCGCTGGTGGGGTTCGGGCTGCTGATCTCGGCGCTCTGCTCGACGCAGCAGCAGGCGTTTATCGGGGTATTCGTCTTTATGATGCCCGCGATTTTGCTCTCGGGGTATGTTTCGCCCGTCGAGAATATGCCGGTATGGCTACAGGATCTGACGTGGGTAAATCCGATTCGGCACTTTACGGACATCACCAAACAAATCTATCTGAAGGATGCGAGTCTGGATATTGTCTGGGGAAGTTTGTGGCCGCTACTGGTGATTGCGGCCACGACGGGCTCAGTGGCGTACGCGATGTTTAGACGCAACATTGCGTAGCTTTTTCTCTTTGGTCAGCAATGAGACGACCGCAGGCCCTGCGAGGATAGCCATACCCGCCAGGGCCAGCAGCAGGTTGTTTTGCAGCACGCGTGACAGCAGCCACAGGACGATCATCGCCGCACCAAAATACCAGGTGGTGGTGAGCTCTTCGAGCACATCACCCACCTCGCGCCAGCGTGCTTCATGGTGGCGCTGTAAGAACAGCATCGACAGCACGGTGACGCCGTAAAGGACGCATAGCCCCAGGCCAACATGCACCAGCGTGCCGCTCATCCAGCCCATCACCAGTACGGCCACGACCAGTAAATGCAACATTATCTGCCAGCAACTCAGGCCAGTTGCGACACGAACACGTTGTTGCCACTTCATGGCTTCTCTCCTGAAGGATTTTTCTCTGCTTAATCAGACTACCGCACTTTACGGAAAATTCCGTAACGCCGCATCTTTTTGTGACGCCGACTACACTTTATTTTCATTGGGATAGTCACTCAGGAAGGAGCTTATGACGAAAAAAATGCAGCCTTTCTCGCTTAAAGTGCTGACGATAAACATTCATAAAGGCTTCACAGCATTTAATCGCCGCTTCATTTTACCGGAGCTGCGCGACGCGGTTCGCACCGTCAGCGCGGATATTGTCTGCCTGCAGGAGGTGATGGGCGCACACGAAGTGCATCCGCTTCACTTTGAGAACTGGCCCGACACGCCGCACTATGAATTTCTGGCCGACACCATGTGGAGTGATTACGCCTACGGCCGCAATGCGGTCTATCCGGAAGGGCATCACGGCAACGCGGTGCTGTCCCGTTATCCCATAGAACATTACGAAAACCGCGACGTTTCCGTCGGGGAGAGCGAAAAACGCGGCCTGCTATACTGCCGCGTTACCCCGCCCGATCTTGAACTGCCCATCCATGTCGGCTGTGTTCATCTGGGCCTGCGCGAAGCCCATCGTCAGGCGCAGCTGAAAATGCTGGCCGAATGGGCCAACGCGCTTCCCGAAGGTGAACCGGTGGTAGTGGCTGGCGATTTCAACGACTGGCGACAGCGGGCAAACCATCCGTTAAAGGTAGAGGCCGGACTGGAGGAAATTTTCACCCGGGCGAACGGCAGGCCTGCGCGCACCTTTCCGGTCCGTTTCCCGCTGCTGCGGCTTGACCGCATCTACGTAAAAAATGCCCATGCCAGCAGCCCGACCGCCCTGGCGCTCCTCAACTGGCGGCATCTTTCCGACCATGCCCCGCTCAGCGCGGAGATCCACCTATGAAATGTTCCTGGCAGGAAGGCAACCGGATCACGCTGCTGGTCAACGGGGACGAGTATTACCCGGCCGTGTTTAAGGCGATTGATCACGCTCAGCAGAAGGTGATCCTCGAAACCTTTATCTGGTTCGAAGACAACGTTGGCAAGCAGCTGCACAGCGTGCTGCTGCGCGCCGCCCAGCGCGGGGTGAAAATTGAAGTGCTGCTGGATGGCTACGGCTCGCCGGACCTCAGCGATGCATTCGTCAATGAACTGACCGCCGCGGGGGTGGTGTTCCGCTACTACGATCCCGGCCCTCGCCTGTTCGGTATGCGTACCAACCTTTTCCGCCGGATGCATCGCAAAATTGTGGTGGTGGATGAGACGGTGGCGTTTGTCGGCGGCATTAACTACTCCGCTGAGCATATGTCCGACTACGGCCCGGAAGCGAAGCAGGATTACGCGATTCGCATTGAAGGCCCGGTGGTGCAGGACATCTTGCTGTTTGAGCTGGAGAACCTGCCGGGGAAAGAGGCCGTTCGCCGCTGGTGGAAACGCCGTCATCGCCCGGAAGAGAATCGGAAGCCCGGCGAAGCGCAGGCGCTTTTCGTCTGGCGCGACAACGGCGAGCACCGGGACGATATTGAACGTCATTATCTCAAGATGCTGGCCAACGCGAAGCGTGAAGTGATCATCGCTAACGCCTACTTTTTCCCGGGCTATCGTCTGCTGCATGCCATGCGCAATGCCGCCCGACGCGGCGTGCGCGTGAAGCTGATTGTGCAGGGCGAGCCGGACATGCCGATCGTCAAAGTCGGGGCACGGCTGCTGTATAACTATCTGGTGAAGGGCGGCGTCCAGATCTACGAATATCGCCGCCGACCGCTGCACGGCAAAGTCGCGCTGATGGACGATCACTGGGCCACCGTGGGCTCCAGCAACCTCGATCCGCTGAGCTTATCGCTCAACCTTGAAGCCAACCTGATCATTCACGATCGCCAGTTTAATCAGACCTTGCGGGATAACCTGCAGGCGTTGATCGTTAACGACTGCGTGCGCGTGGATGAGTCCATGGTTCCCAAACGCACCTGGTGGAACCTGGGCATCAGCGTGGTGGTGTTCCACTTTCTGCGGCATTTCCCGGCGATGGTCGGCTGGCTGCCGGCGCATACGCCGAAGCTGGCGCAGGTGGACCCGCCGGTACAACCCGAAATGGAAACCCAGGACCGCATAGAAGCGGAAGACGGAGGCAAACCCTGATGTCGAAATCGCATCCACGCTGGCGGCTGGCAAAAAAGATCCTCACCTGGCTGTTTTTTATTGCGGTCGCGGTTCTGCTGGTGGTCTACGCGCAGAAAGTTGACTGGGAAGAGGTGTGGAAGGTCATCCGCAACTATAACCGGATGGTGCTGCTGGGCGCTGTGGGGCTGGTTATCGTGAGCTACCTGATGTACGGCTGCTATGACCTGCTGGGCCGCGCTTACTGCGGCCACAAGCTGGCCAAACGTCAGGTAATGCTGGTGTCGTTTATCTGCTACGCCTTTAACCTGACGCTGAGTACCTGGGTCGGCGGCATTGGCATGCGCTATCGCCTTTATTCGCGCCTTGGCCTGCCGGGCGGAACCATCACGCGCATTTTCTCGTTAAGCATCACCACTAACTGGCTGGGCTATATTCTGCTCGGCGGGGTGATCTTCACCATCGGCGTGGTGCAGTTGCCCGCGCACTGGTATATCGATGAGGCTACGCTGCGCATTCTGGGCATCGTACTGCTGCTGATTATCGCCGTTTATCTCTGGGCCTGCGCCTTTGCCAGACGCCGTCATATGACCATTAAAGGGCAAAAGCTGGTCCTGCCCTCGTGGAAGTTTGCGGTGCTGCAGATGGCGGTTTCCAGCGCTAACTGGATGGCGATGGGAGCCATCATCTGGCTGCTGATTGGCGAGGACGTAAACTACTTCTTCGTGCTGGGCGTGCTGCTGGTGAGCAGTATTGCGGGCGTGATTGTGCATATTCCGGCGGGGATCGGCGTGCTGGAGGCGGTGTTTATTGCCCTGCTGGCCGGGGAGCATGTTTCTCAGGGAACGATTATCGCCGCCCTGCTGGCGTACCGCATGCTGTATTACTTCCTGCCGCTGGCGCTGGCAACGATCTGCTATCTGGTGCTGGAAAGTCGGGCGAAAAAGCTGCGGGCGAAGAATGAGAGGATGCTAGCGAAGTGAATAAGTCGGGTGGCGGCTTCGCCTTACCCGACCTACGGTTCGCGCTTCGTAGGCCGGGTAAGGCGAAGCCGCCACCCGGCAAAGCAACCTTAACGACGGTTGCCGAAAATACGCAGCAGCATCAGGAACAGGTTGATGAAGTCCAGATACAGCGTCAGGGCGCCCAGGATCGCGTATTTGCGCAGGTTCGAGCTGTCGCGCACGTCAATCTGCTCGCCGATGTTTTTCAGCTTCTGGGTGTCATACGCCGTCAATCCAACGAAGATCACCACCCCGATGTAGGTCACGGCCCACATCAGCGCTTCGCTCTTCAGCCACAGGTTCACCAGCGACGCCAGCACAATCCCGATCAGCCCCATAAACAGCATGCTGCCGAAGCCGCTCAGATCGCGCTTCGTGGTGTAACCGTACAGGCTCATCGCGCCAAACATCCCGCCGGTGACCACAAAAGTGCTGGCGATGGAGGAGTAGGTGTAGACGATGAAAATACTGGAGAGCGTCAGCCCGGTCAGCGCCGAATAGAGCATAAACAGCGTGGTCGCCATTCCGGCACTCAGCTTTTGCACCAGACCCGAAAGCACAAACACCAGCGCCAGCTGCGCGATAATCAGCCCAAAGAAGGTGATCTTACTGGAGAAGATAAACATCATCAGCTCCGGCGTGTTCGCCGCATACCACGCGATAAACGCGGTAAGCAGCAGGCCAACCGTCATCCAGCCGTACACCTGAGCCATATACGTCTGCAGGCCGCTACGGGTCTGCTGTACTATTGAATCGGAACGCGGAAATCGGTCCATGATTCACTCCTGATTAAGTTTAAGTAGACACACACGTTAAGATTAACACATCCGCGTAAACCGACTACCAACGGCTGGCGGCTTGTTTATCGCTGTCGCGAGATTCTACCCAGCGGTCACCCTCCGGCGTGGCTTCGCGCTTCCAGAACGGCGCCCTGGTTTTGAGGTAATCCATAATGAACTCCCCGGCGGCAAACGCGCTGCCGCGGTGCGCGCTGGTCACCCCGACGAAGACAATCTCCTCGCCGGGCCACATCTCGCCGATGCGGTGAATCACCGTGACGCGGCCGAGCGGCCAGCGGCCCCGCGCCTCGCCAACAATCTCCGCCAGCGACTTCTCCGTCATGCCGGGATAATGCTCCAGCGTCAGCGCCTTCACGCTGTCGCCGAGGTTGTGGTTGCGCACTTTGCCAGTGAAGGTGACAACTGCGCCGTCTTCATCGCGTTCCGCCAGCCAGCTGTATTCGGTCCCCACGTTAAAACGCCCGGGGCTCACCAGAATTCGGGTTTCAGCCATCTTAGCCCCCCGTTACCGGCGGGAAGAAGGCCACTTCATCCCCTTCGGCCAGCGGGTGGGTGAATTCCACCAGCGTCTGGTTAACGGCGGCCAGCAGCTTGCCTTCGTCCAGCGCCAGCGCCCAGCGGTCGCTTTGTGCCGCCAGATGCGCGCGCAGGGCAGCAACGTTTTCAAAAGACGCATCCAGCGTCAGGCTGTCGGTATTCACCAGCTCGCGCACCTGCGCAAAAAAGAGCACCTTAATCATGACTGTCCACCTTAAAATCTCCGGATTTGCCGCCGCTTTTTGCCAGCAGGCGAACCGGGCCAATCACCATATCTTTCTGCACCGCTTTGCACATGTCGTAGATGGTCAGCGCGGCAACGGAGGCCGCCGTCAGCGCTTCCATCTCCACGCCGGTTTTGCCGGTTAAGCGGCAGAGTGACTCAATGCGCACCCGGCTCTGCTCCGGCTGGGCCTGCAGGTTCACCTCCACCTTGCTCAGCATCAGCGGATGGCACAGCGGGATGAGATCCCAGGTGCGCTTGGCGGCCTGAATCCCCGCGATGCGCGCGGTGGCAAAGACATCGCCCTTGTGATGGCTGCCGTCGATAATCATCGCCAGCGTCTCCGGCAGCATGGTGACGAACGCTTCGGCGCGCGCCTCGCGCACCGTTTCCGCTTTGGCGGAGACGTCCACCATATGCGCTTCGCCTGCGGCGTTAATGTGGGTCAGTTGTGACATAGCTTATTTCTTTAAATGGGGATGGAAATTACACGGACGGGTACGGGCATCCAGCTGCGGGGCGATGATGTTTTCCCACGCGGTGCGGCAGGCTTTGGTCGAGCCCGGCATGGCGAAAATCAGGGTTTTGTTAGCCACCCCGGCAACGGCGCGCGACTGCAGCGTGGAGGTACCAATCTCTTCAAAGGAGAGCATGCGGAACACCTCGCCGAAGCCTTCCACCTCGCGGTCGAACAGCGGGATAAGCGCTTCGGGGGCCTGATCGCCTGCGGTAAAGCCGGTGCCGCCGGTGATCAGCACCACCTGCACCTCATCGCTGGCGATCCACTGAGAGACCTGCGCGCGAATGGCGTAGCGGTTCTCCTTCACGATCGCTTTATCAACAATGTGATGCCCCGCGTCATGGGCCGCCTCGCGCAGCCAGTGGCCGGAGGTATCATCCTCTTCGCCACGGCGATCGGAAACGGTAAGGATAGCAATGCGTGTCGGGATAAATTCTGCGCTTACCTGACTCATTTTCTGTTTCCTTCTTAAGCCTGATTACCCGCCGATGTAGGACAGGTTCTGAGTAATGCCGGTATTGCCCTGATGCAGGAAGTGGGTCTGTTTTTTATGCGTCAGCGCTTCAGAAATGCGTGCTTCAAGCGCGTCCTGCTGCGCATCGTCTTCCAGCAGATCGCGAAGGTCTACGCCGCCGTCACCAAACAGGCAAAGATGGAGCTTGCCCACGGAGGAGACGCGCAGGCGGTTGCAGCTGGCGCAGAAATCTTTCTCGTAAGGCATGATAAGCCCGATCTCGCCTTCGTAATCCGGGTGGCAGAAGACCTGCGCCGGGCCGTCGCTGCGCTGGCGGATCTGATGGAGCCAGCCGCGTTTTAGCAGCTCGTCGCGCAGCACCATGCCGGAGATGTGATGGCGGCGGAACAGCTCGCTACCCTCGCCGGTTTCCATCAGCTCAATAAAACGCAGCTGAATGGGGCGGGATTTAATCCACGCCAGGAAGGTATCAAGCTGGTGATGGTTTACATCACGCATCAGCACCGTGTTGACTTTGACTTTTTCGAAGCCGGCCGCAAATGCCGCATCGATACCGTCCATGACCTGCTGGAATTTATCCTGGCCGGTAATGGCGTGGAACTGGCGGGCGTCCAGGCTATCGACGCTGACGTTGATCGCCGTCAGCCCCGCATTGCGCCAGGTCGCCACGTCGCGCGCCATGCGGTAACCGTTGGTGGTCACCGCAATCTGGCGGATACGTTCGTTTTCACGTACGGCGGCAATGATGTCGGGGAAATCGCGGCGCAGCGAGGGTTCACCGCCGGTAAGGCGCACTTTTTCGGTGCCGAGCTCAGAGAAGGCGCGCGTAACGCGGCGCACTTCATCCACGGAGAGAAAGCCGTTATTGGTGATGCTGCCCGGTTTGTAGCCATCGGGCAGGCAGTAGGTGCAACGGAAGTTGCACACATCGGTAATCGACAGACGTAAGTAATAAAACTTACGCGCGAAAGCATCAGTAAGTTGTGAAGCCATGTACACCTTTCCAGATCGGGAGGCACAGTCATTTCTTTCTGTACCCTGGTGGCAAATTCGCCACGGCCAGAGCGCCATATCTTTCGACACAGGCGCAAGGGCTAGAGTGTATGTTTTCAATTTTGAAAACGTGGTTAGGGCGATAGTAGCGCGGAAATTCTGACGGCGCCATTATCGCTTTTCGCTATATAATTAAGTATATAGCGAGTCATTCGTCCATTTTCGCTACAGAATACCTAAAAACCGCATTTTCACATTGATATACGTCATTTTGCATCGGGTGAAGCATCGTCTTTTAGGGGTAGTTAGGTTACTGTTACGCGATCGAACGTAATAAGGAATACGTATGCGCAATCGCACTTTTGCGGATCTTGACCGAGTGGTCGCTCTTGGCGGAGGACACGGCTTAGGCCGGGTTATGTCCTCTTTGTCGTCACTGGGCTCAAGGCTGACAGGGATAGTGACCACCACCGATAACGGCGGCTCAACCGGGCGCATTCGTCGTGCCGAAGGCGGCATTGCCTGGGGAGATATGCGCAACTGCCTGAACCAGTTAATTACCGAGCCGAGCGTCGCGTCGGCGATGTTTGAGTACCGTTTTGGCGGTAATGGCGAACTTTCCGGGCATAACCTCGGAAATCTGATGTTAAAGGCGCTGGATCACCTGAGCGTACGGCCTCTCGAAGCCATCAATCTGATCCGTAATCTGCTCAAAGTGGACGCATTCCTGATCCCCATGTCTGAACAACCGGTTGACTTGATGGCTATCGACGCCGAAGGGCATGAAGTTTACGGCGAGGTGAATATTGACCAGCTCCTTCTGCCGCCAACGGAGTTGATGACCTATCCGAGCGTGCCCGCCACGCGTGAAGCGGTAGAGGCAATCGGGGAAGCGGATCTTATCCTGATCGGTCCAGGCAGTTTTTATACCAGCCTGATGCCCATTCTGCTGGTGAAAGAGCTGGCGCAGGCGCTGCGCCGCACCCCGGCGCCGATGGTTTACATCGGTAATCTGGGACGTGAACTGAGCCCGGCGGCGGCGAGCCTGTCGCTGGCGGACAAGCTTGAATTAATGGAGCATTACGTCGGCAAGAAAATCATTGACGGCGTAGTCGTGGGACCAAAAGTGGATGTGTCAGGGATTGGCGATCGTCTGGTGGTGCAGGAGCCACTGGAGGCCTCAGACATCAAGTATCGCCACGACCGTCACCTGCTGCGCGAGGCGCTGGAGAAGGCGATTCAGGCGCTGGGTTAGGTTCGTTTTTTGCGGCCTGATGCCCTCACCCCGGCCCTCTCCCACGGGGAGAGGGAGAAATACGCTGCTTTAACCTATGATGCCGCGATAAACAGATCCCGCAGTTGATGAAGCTGGTCGCGGATCTGCGCCGCCTCTTCGAACTCAAGGTTCTGCGCGTGCTGCATCATCTGCCCTTCCAGCTCGTGGATTTTCTGCTGCAGCGCTTTCGGCGTCAGCACGACGGTATCTTCTTCCACCACTGAACGCGCCTTGCCGCGGCCTTTCGCTTTGGTTTTGGCAATGTTCTGACCCAGCGCCAGAATATCCACCACCTTCTTGTTCAGACCCTGCGGCGTAATGCCGTGTTCTTCGTTGTAGCGCTGCTGTTTCTCGCGGCGGCGTTCCGTCTCACCAATCGCTTTCGCCATCGACGGGGTAATTTTGTCACCGTACAGAATCGCTTTACCGTTGACGTTACGCGCCGCACGACCGATGGTCTGGATCAGGGAGCGTTCAGAACGCAGGAAGCCCTCTTTGTCCGCATCGAGAATCGCCACCAGCGAGACCTCCGGCATATCGAGACCTTCTCGCAGCAGGTTAATCCCTACCAGCACGTCAAACTCGCCCAGACGCAGGTCGCGGATAATCTCCATGCGCTCCACGGTATCGATATCCGAGTGCAGATAACGCACCTTCTCGCCGTGCTCTTCGAGATACTCGGTCAGGTCTTCCGCCATACGCTTGGTGAGCGTGGTCACCAGCACGCGCTCGTTGATGGCGGAACGGGCGCGGATCTCAGAGAGCAGGTCGTCCACCTGGGTGGCCACCGGACGCACCTCGATAACCGGATCCAACAGCCCGGTCGGACGCACCACCTGGTCAACCACCTCATCGCCCGATTTTTCCAGCTCGTAGTTGCCCGGCGTGGCCGAAACGTAGATGGTTTGCGGCGCGAGCGCCTCAAACTCTTCAAATTTCATCGGACGGTTATCCAGCGCCGACGGCAGGCGGAAGCCGTACTCTACCAGCGTCTCTTTACGCGCCCGGTCGCCGCGGTACATCCCGCCGATCTGCGGGATCGTAACGTGGGATTCGTCGATCACCAGCAAACCGTCTGCCGGAAGGTAGTCAAACAGCGTCGGCGGCGGCTCGCCCGGCCCGCGCCCGGAGAGGAAGCGGGAGTAGTTTTCGATGCCGGAGCAGTAGCCCAGCTCGTTCATCATCTCAAGGTCAAACTGGGTGCGCTGGCTCAGGCGCTGCTCCTCCAGCAGCTTATTGTTGGCCAGCAGCACCTTACGGCGCTCGGCCAGCTCCACTTTGATCTCTTCCATCGCCTGCACGATACGCTCGCGCGGCGTCACGTAGTGCGTTTTTGGGTAGATGGTGAAGCGCTGGATCACCGACTCAACGTGTCCGGTCAGCGGGTCGAAGAGCGACAGGCGTTCAACCTCTTCGTCGAACAGCTCGACGCGCAGCGCCATATCGTCCGATTCCGCCGGGAAGATGTCGATCACCTCACCGCGTACGCGGAAGGTGCCGCGCTGGAACGCCTGATCGTTACGGGCATACTGCAGCTCCGCCAGACGACGGACGATGGCGCGCTGGTCGATGATCATCCCCTGCGTCAGGTGCAGCATCATCTTGAGATAGAGATCCGGATCGCCGAGACCGTAGATCGCGGAAACCGATGCGACAACGACCACATCGCGACGCTCCAGAAGCGCCTTAGTGGCCGACAGACGCATCTGCTCGATGTGTTCGTTCACCGAGGCATCTTTCTCAATGAAGGTGTCAGAGCTCGGTACATAGGCTTCAGGCTGGTAGTAATCGTAGTAGGAGACGAAATACTCCACGGCGTTTTCCGGGAAGAACTCTTTCATCTCGCCGTAAAGCTGTGCGGCCAGGGTTTTATTGGGTGCCAGCACCATCGTGGGGCGCTGGAGATCCGCAATCACGTTGGCGATGGTGAACGTTTTACCCGAGCCGGTTACCCCCAGCAGCGTCTGGTGCGCCAGCCCATCTTCCAGCCCTTCTTCCAGACGACGGATCGCCTCAGGCTGATCGCCAGATGGACGGAAAGCAGAATTCAATTTGAACGGTTTACTCATGGGCGACAACCTGATGACGTTATAAGCGGCAGGTGAGTAATTTTACTCCTTGTTGCCAGGAATGCCAGCAAAAAACACTGGATGAAAAACCAGTAGCGTGTCAGGATATTTAGAGTAGCGCCTGAATGATTAGCGCGATAGCGACCAAAATTTGGACTGTGACAATATAAAACACCAGTCAGGTCAGGTTATCCCCAGAACTTTTTCTTTTTTAACATTTGTCAAGCCAGGTAATGATAGTTTTGTGGCAACGAGTGACACTTTCATGACGGGAATTGCTTTTATCTAAGCAATTAAATAATAAACGATATTTTCTAAAGCCGCGTTTCGCGTCAATTTGGGCGTAAGCCGCGTCTTCTCTCGCTTATCGCGTGTTTTCTAACTCTAATGCACATGGTTATCCACAGGAATAGTGGATAACTGCTTCCAGCCCATGCAGACTGGCGCTCGGCAAATTCCCGGATTTTCCCACGAGACGGCGGTAAAAAATTTTTATAGCTATTTTTTGCTGATTAACAGTTGCGTCATTCATAACCAACCGATGCGATCTTGCTCACATTTTCAGCATTTCGGGTTCTGCACCACAACTCAACACCGCCAGCACCGTCGATGTGCAATCCCGTTTTTTCTCGGCCCCTCTCCGATGACTTATTCCTAAAAAAGCCGGTTTTTTAAACGCTTTTCGGTTTCTGGCAGGGGTTTTGCAGATTCAAACCCGAGCCTCACCTACACACATTTTTAAGGAGAGAAAGATGTTGAGTCTGCGTGCTGTGAATCAGTTTTACGGAAGCCAACATACGCTATGGAACGTGAATTTGGATTTTCCGCAAGGGATGTGTACAGGCGTCGTTGGCCTGCCGGGAATGGGGAAAACCACCCTCATGAATTGCATCGCCGGGAGAGTGCCCGTCGAAAGCGGCAGCATCATCTGGCATGAGGCAGGCGCGCCGCCGCGCGATTTGCTTAACCTGCCGCCAGAACAGCGTTCAGGAACGGAGATAGGCTATGTCCCGCAGGACAGGCGGATCTTCTCCCAGTTAACGATTGAGGAGAATCTGCATATCGCCATGCGGGCGATGGGGAAACCCAACCCGGAAGCGAAAAATGATGTTTACGACCTGTTTCCGGCGCTCTACGCATTGCGACAGACCCGCGCCAACACGCTCTCTCCGGACGACCAGTACCAGCTGGCGCTGGCTAATGCGCTGGTGAACCGTCCTCACCTGCTGATCCTCGATGAGCCCCTGCAAGGCGCAGGACACAGCTTCGCCCAGAAGCTGGGGCAGCTGCTGGTGCGCTTAAACCGGGAGTTAGGTATGACGGTGCTGTTAGCGGAGCAGCAGCTGTCGTTTATCCGCCGGGTTGCGGACCGTTTCTGTATGCTCTATCGCGGGCGTAACGTGGCGCAGGGCCACGTTAACGAACTGGATGACGAGCTTATCGCGCACTGGATGTCGCGGGAAGCAAGACGCTGAGATCGAGATAACGCCCGGTTTCGGCATTTTCCGCGCCGTCAGCAAGCCAGGGAATTTCCCCGAGGCACGGGGCGGGAAGAACGCGCCTGAGCGTCGCCAGATAATCCTGGTGTCGTTTCCCCGGCGCAACCACGTCGTTGGCTATCCAGCCCGCCAGACGCAGCCCGGCCTGCCGTATGGCCTGCGCGGTCAGCATGGCGTGATTGATACAGCCCAGCTTAACGCCGACGACCAGAATGACCGGAAGCTGCTCGGCCTGCACCCAGTCAGCAAACGTCTGCGCGTCCGAAAGCGGCGTAAACCAGCCGCCAGCCCCTTCCACCAGCACCCAGTCGGCCTGGCTTTCCAGCGCCCGTAACCCGGCTGAAAGCACGGCGAAATCAATCGGACGACCTTCGTCAGCGCTGATGATGTGCGGCGAGGTCGGCTCGGCAAAGGTGTACGGATTGACCGCTGAATAGGCGAGTTCACGCGTGCTGTTACGCTGGAGCGCCAGCGCGTCGGTGTTGCGTAAGCCATCCGCCGTCATCTCGCTGCCGGAAGCAACGGGCTTATATCCGGCGGTGTTTTTTCCGAGCTTTCGTGCCGCCTGCAGCAGCGCAGAGCTGGCCACCGTTTTGCCCACTTCCGTATCCGTTCCGGTAACAAAATAACGTTCAGTCACGTTCGATAATCCCATGAAAAAGTTGATAAGAGAGCGGGAAATGACCCCGCTGCTGCGGCCAGGCCAGCTCCAGACGCTGCAATTGGCCCCGGGTGAGCGGTTTTTTCTCCCGTCCGGCATGCAGGTGCGTGGCGCCGATGCCCTTCAGCGAGCGCATGGCGCTGAACGCATCGCTAAAATTGAGGGTGATGGTCTGTACCGTGCTGCGATAGCGCCAGCCTGCCAGCGCCTGCGTCACCTGGTCATGCGATAAAAAACGGTTAGCGTGCGGCTGCTCATCCACCGCTTTCCACGCCTGATTCAGCTCCGGCAGCGAACTCTCCAGCAAGGTAGTAAAGGCCACCTTCCCGCCCGGTCGCGCCATGCGATAAAGCTCGCGCAAGGCCTGCGGCAGGCTGCTGCACCACTGGACCGCCAGATGGCTCCAGACCAGATCAAACTGCGCGTCCGCCAGCGGGATCGCCTCGATATCGGCCAGCAGATAGCGATCCGCTGCCTGCCTTTGACGCGCCTCGTCGAGCATCTGCTCTGAGAGGTCGATAGCCGTGACCTGGCTTCCCGTCCCGCGCCAGTAGTGGCTGTTGCTGCCCGGACCACAGCCGGCGTCCAGCACCTGCGGAAAACGGCTCTCGCCAAGCGCGGTCAGAAGCCCCTGCGCGCTCAGACGCTGCAGCTCATCGTGCTGCGAATAGCTCTGCGCGGCGCGACCAAATGCCGCCGCGATGGCCTGCTTATTCACCGGCATCATGGAGCGCCTCCAGCAACGTCTCAATATCCTGTGCTTCATGCGCCGCCGTCAGGGTTAAACGCAGCCGCGCGGTACCTGGCGGGACCGTTGGCGGGCGGATGGCGGTCACCCACATGCCGCACTGGCGCAGCGCCTGTGCCAGCGCCAGCGCGCGGGCATTTTCACCGACAATCACCGGCTGGATAGCGCTCTGCGAATCGGGACTGCGGAAGGGCAGCGCCGCTAGCCCTTGGCGGAAGCGGGCGATATGCTCTGCCAGCCGCTGGCGACGTTCATCCCCTTCTGCGCTGCGGATCACCGCCAGCGATGCAGACAGCGCCACGGCCTGCGCCGGGGGCATGCTGGTGCTATAGATTAGGTGTCGGGCAAACTGCAGCAGATAGTCGGCGACGGATTCGCTGCACAGCACGGCGGCGCCGCTGACGCCAAAACCTTTGCCGAAAGTGACAATCAGCAGCTCCGGCTTCACGTTTTGCTGATACGCGCTCCCGCGCCCTTCGTCGCCCATTACGCCAATGCCGTGGGCATCGTCCACCAGCAGCCAGGCGTTTTGCCGTTTGGCGGTATCGTGCAGCGCGGCAAGCGGCGCGCTGTCGCCGTCCATGCTGAATACCCCTTCCGTGACCGCCAGCTGTTGTCCGTCGCAGGGTTTATCCAGCAGCGCAGCTAGCTGTCCCGCATCGTTATGAGCAAAGCGGCGCAGCTGCGCCGGGCTTAAATGTGCCGCCTCCAGCAGGGAGGCGTGACTTAAGCGGTCGGCGACAATGCGGTCCTCTTTTTCCATCAGGGCCGTAATCACCGCCTGGTTGGCGGCAAAGCCGGAGATAAACAGCAGCGCGCGCGGGTAGCCGAGCCAGTCAGCCAGTTCCTCTTCCAGCGCATGATGCGCTGTGGTGTATCCGCTGACGTGTCCCGAGCCGCCGCTGCCCACGCCAAACCGCTCAGCGCCCTGCTGCCAGGCGCGGATAATGGCCGGATGCTGGCTCAGCCCGAGATAGTCGTTGCTGGAGAAATTACAAAACTGCCGCCCGTCGCGGGTAAGAAAACGGCCCGCGCCGTTTTCCACCACCCTGCGAACGCGAAATGCCTCTGCCGCCCGACGGTCGTCAAGCGCAGAGTTGATACGTGCCTGCCAGGTCATACGGCTGCCGCGTTGTAGAACTGGTCGGTGTCAGCGTTGAAAATCTGCTGCTCCAGCTGCTGCTGTTGCTCGTTATCGCCCGTCAGCACCTCGGTCTGATGCGGGTTAAGCCCCAGCTTGCGGAACAGCTGAACGTCTTTGTCCTCTTCCGGGTTCGGCGTGGTCAGCAGCTTGCAGCCGTAGAAGATAGAGTTGGCTCCGGCCATAAAGCACATGGCCTGGGTCTGCTCGTTCATCTGCTCGCGACCGGCAGAGAGGCGCACGAAAGAGGTCGGCATCATGATGCGCGCCACCGCGATGGTGCGAATAAAATCAAACGCATCCACGTCGTCGTTGTCCGCCAGCGGCGTGCCCTTGACCTTCACCAGCATGTTGATCGGCACGCTTTCCGGCGGGGTCGGCAGGTTCGCCAGCTGCAGCAGCAGGCCCGCACGGTCTTTCACGGTTTCGCCTAAGCCCACGATGCCGCCGGAGCAGACCTTGATCCCCGCGTCACGCACTTTATCCAGCGTATCCAGACGCTCCTGGTAGGTACGCGTGGTGATGATGTTGCCGTAAAACTCCGGCGAGGTGTCGAGGTTGTGGTTGTAATAGTCCAGCCCCGCCGCCGAAAGGCGCTGCGCCTGCTCGTCGTTCAGCGTGCCGAGCGTCATACAGGCCTCTAGGCCCATCTCCTTCACGCCTTTTACCATCTGCTCCAGGTAAGGCATGTCGCGATCGTGCGGGTTCTTCCACGCCGCGCCCATGCAGAAGCGGGTCGAGCCGGCGTTTTTCGCCTTGCGCGCCGAGTCGAGTACCTGCTCCACTTCCATCAGCCGTTCGGATTCCAGGCCGGTTTTGTAGCGCGCGCTCTGCGGGCAATATTTGCAGTCTTCAGGGCAGGCACCGGTTTTGATCGACAGCAGCGTGCTGACCTGAACATGGCGAGGATCGAAGTGCTGACGATGCACCTGTTGGGCTTCGAACATCAGCTCAAGGAAAGGTTTATTGAATAATTCAGTAACTTGCGACATCGTCCAGCGTGCGTGGTGAGCCATGGGGCTTCTCCAAAGGGTTTTGTTAATTTTCGGTTCGGTTTATACTCGTAAACCTAAAACTTTTCAAAATGGTTTACAAGTCGATTATGACCCAGGACGATCTCGCCTTCGACAAGCAGCATATCTGGCACCCTTACACCTCCACGACCCGCCCCCTTCCCGTCTATCCGGTGGCCTCCGCCCACGGCTGCGAGCTGCATCTCGCCAGCGGCGAACAGCTCGTTGACGGGATGTCCTCCTGGTGGGCGGCCATTCACGGGTACAACCACCCGCGCCTGAATGCGGCAATGAAGGCGCAGATTGACCAGATGTCGCACGTGATGTTCGGCGGGATCACCCATCAGCCCGCGGTGGATTTATGCCGTCGCCTGGTGGCGATGACGCCTGACTCGCTGGAGTGCGTGTTCCTGGCGGATTCCGGCTCCGTGGCGGTGGAAGTGGCGATGAAAATGGCGCTGCAGTACTGGCACGCGAAGGGCGAAACGCGCCAGCGGTTCCTCACCTTCCGCAACGGCTATCACGGGGATACCTTCGGGGCGATGTCGGTATGCGATCCGGACAACTCCATGCATAGCCTGTGGAAGGGCTATCTGCCGGAAAACCTGTTTGCCCCGGCCCCCCAGAGCCGCTTCGACGGCGAGTGGAACGAAATGGACATGGTCGGCTTCGCGCGGCTGATGGCGGCGCATCGCCATGAAATCGCCGCCGTGATACTTGAGCCGATTGTGCAGGGTGCGGGCGGGATGCGGATGTACCACCCGGAATGGCTGAAGCGTATTCGCAGGATGTGCGACCGCGAGGGCATTCTGCTGATTGCCGATGAGATCGCCACCGGCTTTGGCCGCACCGGCAAGCTGTTTGCCTGCGAACATGCGGGTATCGCCCCGGATATTCTGTGCCTCGGCAAAGCGCTGACCGGCGGCACCATGACGCTCTCCGCCACGCTCACGACCCGCCAGGTCGCCGACACCATCAGCGACGGCGAAGCGGGCTGCTTTATGCACGGCCCGACGTTTATGGGTAACCCTCTCGCCTGCGCCGTCGCAAGCGAAAGCCTCGCCATTCTGGAGAGCGGCGAGTGGCAGACGCAGGTTGCGGCGATTGAAGCGCAGCTGAAAGCGGAGCTGAAAGCGGAGCTGAGCGCCGCCTCGGGGGCGAATTTCGTGGCGGACGTGCGGGTGCTGGGCGCCATCGGGGTGATTGAAACCACCCATCCGGTGAATATGGCGGCGCTACAGCGCTTCTTCGTGGACCAGGGCGTGTGGGTACGGCCTTTCGGCAAGCTTATCTACCTGATGCCGCCGTACAGCATTACGTCGGAGCAGCTGCGTAAATTAACCGACGCGGTTGTAACAGCCGTTAACATTCCCGCGCATTTCACGATTTAACCCTATGCATTACACTTGCTGAACGAGCGATCAACGAGGGTAAACCGTATGAAAATCATCAGCAAAGATCTGCGCGACGGTGAAAAACTGCCGGAGCGTCACGTTTTCAACGGCATGGGGTATCAGGGAGACAATATCTCCCCACACCTGGCATGGGATGAGGTTCCGGCAGGCACCAAAAGCTTTGTCGTGACCTGCTACGACCCGGATGCGCCTACTGGCTCCGGCTGGTGGCACTGGATTGTGGCGAACCTGCCTGCCGACACGCGCGTCCTGCCGCAGGGTTCCGGTTCAGACCTGGTTGCCCTGCCTGAAGGTGCCATTCAGACGCGCACTGACTTCGGTAAAGCGGGCTACGGCGGCGCGGCGCCGCCAAAAGGGGAAACCCACCGCTATATCTTCACGGTGCACGCGCTGGATGTGGATAAGATTGAGGTCGATGAAGGGGCGAGCGGCGCGATGGTCGGGTTTAACGTGCATTTCCATACGCTGGGCAGCGCGTCGATTACGGCGATGTATTCGTAATAGTGCGGGCTGATGCCCTCACCCCGGCCCTCTCCCACAGGGAGAGGGAGAAAACCTGGCAATTCCCTCTCCCTTTGGGAGAGGGTTAGGGTGAGGGGAAAAATCACAGCACCGAAGGTAACAGCCCCACCAGCCGCCCCTCTTCCAGAAGCTGCATCGCCTTATCAATATCCGGCGCAAAGAAGCGGTCGTCATCGTAATGCGATACATGCTCGCGCAGCGCATGACGCGCCTGCTCCAGCAGCGGACTGGATTTTAGCCCTTCACGCAGATCGATCCCCTGACTTGCCGCCAGCCATTCCACCGCCAGCACGCCGCGGGTGTTGGAGGCCATTTCCCAGAGACGACGCCCGGCAGCCGGTGCCATCGAAACGTGATCTTCCTGGTTTGCAGACGTTGGCAGGCTGTCCACGCTGTGCGGGTGCGACAGGGCTTTGTTCTCGCTTGCCAGCGCTGCGGCCGTCACCTGGGCAATCATAAAGCCCGAGTTGACCCCGCCGTTACGCACCAGGAACGGTGGCAGCTGGGACATATGTTTATCCATCATCAGCGCGATACGGCGCTCGGACAACGCGCCGACTTCGGCAATCGCCAGGGCGATATTATCCGCCGCCATCGCTACCGGCTCGGCGTGGAAGTTACCGCCGGAGACCACCTCGTTTTCCTGAGCGAACACCAGCGGGTTATCGGACACCGCGTTGGCCTCCACCAGCAGCACCTCCGCCGCCTGGCGCAGCTGCGTCAGGCACGCGCCCATCACCTGCGGCTGGCAGCGCAGGGAATACGGATCCTGCACCTTTTCGCAGTTATGGTGTGAATCGGCAATTTCGCTGGTGTCGGTAAGCACGTGACGGTACATCGCGGCGGCATCAATCTGCCCACGCTGACCGCGCACCTCGTGGATGCGGGCATCGAACGGGCGACGCGAGCCCAGCACGGCTTCGGTGGTCAGCGCGCCGCACACCACCGCAGAGGCAAACAGATCTTCCGCTTCAAACAGGCCGCGCAGCGCGAAGGCGGTCGATGCCTGCGTGCCGTTCAGCAGCGCCAGCCCCTCTTTCGCCGCCAGCGTAATGGGCGTTAAGCCGGCTTTTTTCAGCGCCTCTTTCGCAGGCAGCCACTCGCCCTGCCAGCGCGCTTTGCCTTCGCCCAGCAGCAGCAGCGACATGTGCGCCAGCGGGGCAAGATCGCCGGATGCCCCAACAGAGCCTTTTGCCGGGATCCACGGATAGACTTCCGCATTGACCAGCGCCATCAGCGCCTGAATCACGCTCAGGCGAATGCCGGAAAAGCCGCGCGCCAGGCTGTTGATTTTGAGCACCATCATCAGACGGACAATCTCATCGTCAAGCGGCTGGCCGACGCCCGCCGCGTGCGACAGCACCAGCGAACGCTGTAAGTTTTCCAGATCGTGCGTCGCGATGCGGGTCTGTGCCAGCAGCCCAAAGCCGGTGTTAATCCCGTAAGCCGTGCGCCCTTCGGCCACAATGGCTTCCACACAGGCAACGCTGTCATTAATGGCCGCGTGCGCGCTTTCATCAAGCGAAAGGGTGACCGGTTTACGCCAGACGTTACGCAGCTGTTTGAGCGTCAGCGAGCCGGGAGTGAGTGTTAATGCGTTCATTCATGCTTTCCTTGTGTGGCAGGGATCATCGGCAGGTTAAGGCCCTGCTCTTTGGCACAGTCAATGGCAATCTCGTAACCCGCATCCGCGTGACGCATCACGCCGGTTGCCGGGTCGTTGTGCAGCACGCGAGCGATACGCGCGGCGGCTTCATCGGTTCCGTCGCAGACGATGACCATCCCGGAATGCTGGGAGAAGCCCATCCCCACGCCGCCGCCGTGGTGCAGCGATACCCAGGTTGCGCCGCTGGCGGTATTCAGCAGGGCGTTCAGCAGCGGCCAGTCGGAGACCGCATCCGAGCCGTCGCGCATGGCTTCGGTTTCGCGGTTCGGGCTGGCGACGGAGCCGGAGTCCAGGTGGTCGCGGCCAATGACGATCGGCGCGGAAACTTCACCGCTGCGCACCATTTCGTTGAAGGCCAGACCGAGTTTTTGCCGCCACTCCAGCCCTACCCAGCAGATACGCGCCGGCAGCCCCTGGAAGTTAATGCGCTCGCGGGCCATGTCCAGCCAGCGGTGCAGGTGTTCGTCATCGGCGACGATCTCCTTCACTTTGGCGTCGGTTTTGTAGATATCCTCCGGGTCACCGGACAGGGCAACCCAGCGGAACGGACCGATGCCGCGGCAGAACAGCGGGCGGATATAGGCCGGAACGAAGCCCGGGAAGTCGAAGGCGTTATTCACGCCCATCTCTTTCGCCATCTGGCGAATGTTGTTGCCGTAATCAAAGGTCGGAATGCCCATCTTGCTGAAGGCCAGCATCGCGGAGACGTGTTCCGCCATGGAGCGTTTCGCGGCAAGCACCGTGCCTTCCGGATCGGTTTCCGCTTTTTGCTGATAGGCTTCCCACGTCCAGCCTTTTGGCAGGTAACCGTGCAGCGGGTCATGGGCGCTGGTCTGGTCGGTCACGAGATCCGGGCGTACGCCGCGGGCGACGAGCTGCGGGAGAATGTCTGCCGCGTTGCCGCACAGGGCAATCGACACCGCTTTACCTTCAGACGTGTATTTTTTGATGCGCGCCAGCGCATCGTCCAGATCGGTTGCCTGTTCGTCGACGTAACGGGTACGCAGGCGGAAATCAATGCGGCTCTGCTGGCATTCAATGTTCAGCGAGCACGCGCCGGCAAGCGTGGCGGCCAGCGGCTGCGCGCCGCCCATCCCACCGAGACCCGCGGTCAGTACCCAGCGGCCTTTCAGCAAACCGTTATAGTGCTGGCGACCGGCTTCCACGAAGGTTTCGTAGGTGCCCTGCACAATCCCCTGACTGCCGATGTAGATCCAGCTACCCGCGGTCATCTGGCCATACATCGCCAACCCTTTCGCGTCCAGTTCGTTGAAGTGTTCCCAGGTGGCCCAGTGCGGCACGAGGTTAGAGTTGGCGATCAGCACGCGCGGCGCGTTTTTGTGCGTTTTGAACACGCCCACCGGCTTGCCGGACTGCACCAGCAGGGTTTCGTCGTGTTCGAGTTCGGTCAGGGATTTTACAATTGCGTCATAGCATTCCCAGTTGCGCGCGGCGCGGCCTATGCCGCCGTAGACCACCAGCTCGTGGGGGTTCTCCGCTACCTCAGGATCAAGGTTGTTCATCAACATACGCAGCGGGGCTTCGGTAAGCCAGCTTTTGGCGGTGAGAGTGGTGCCGCGCGCGGCGCGGACATCCTGCTGGCGGTATTTACCTGACGACATTGTGTGCTCCTCATACGGGACAGTGATGCATTTAGATATACTTGTATAGACAAGCACACACAAGGTCAGTTTTAACAAAAAAGATACAATTTTGTTATATTGCGTTAGCTATCACGCTTTTAAAACTTATGACATAAAGTGGCCCTGCAGCCGGTAACGGTTCCCCGGGAAAAGCAGTCGGGCATGCGACACGATGTGCGACGAGGACCAGGTCCGACGGCGAATTAGCAGGCACGGATCGTGCTCTTTAATGCGCAGCCGCTCGCACTCCTGCGGCGTGGCGCGCACGGCCTCCACAATGTGCTCCCCTTCCGTCAACGGTGCGACGAGCGAGAGATAGGCGTGCGGGGTGGTCTGGGTGTAATCCTGGTTCAGATAGTCCGGTATCCGTTCAGCGTTCACGCAGCGATCTTCAATCTGCACCGGAATGTCGTTCTCAAAATGCACCATAACCGAGTGGAAGATCCGGCTGCCTTCTTTGACATTCAGCTCTACCGCCTGCTCGGCGCTGGCCTGGGTCTCTTCGAGCACCAGTACCTCACAGCGGTGCTGGTGATTACGCGAGGTTATCTCATCGGCAATACTGCGGATTTCAAACAGGGCGGATTGCCCTTTCGGTTCCGCCACAAATGTCCCCACGCCCTGCAGGCGCACCAGAAGCCCTTCGTCGGTCAACTCGCGCAGCGCCCGGTTGACGGTCATCCGGCTAAAACCAAACTGCGCCACCAGCTCGGCCTCCGAGGGAATGCGATCGTGCGGCCGCCAGACGCCGGTGGCGATTTTTTCGCTGATCGCCTGCTTCACCTTTTCGTAGAAAGGCGCGGGAGAGCTCGACTGCGGCAGAGGTGAGCGTGAAAACATCGTAACTCCTTGAATAGTGTTATGCCCACCAGTGAGCAATTTGCCAGGCCAGACGGGCGGCAAGCTTTGCGCCCTGTCCGTCCCGATCGTACTGCGGGTTAAACTCTACCAGATCGGCGGCCTGTAGCTTACCGCTACGGCAGATTTGTTCGATAACCGGCAGAAGATCCAGTGCCGGTATGCCTAACGCAGCCGGAGCGGAAACGGCAGGCATTTCGCTGGCGGGCAGGACGTCCAGATCGATCGTCAGGTAGATACGGTCAGCCTGCGCCAGCACTTTTTCCAGCGAAGATAGCGCATCGCGCCTGAAATGGAGATCTTCCACCAGCGTGACGTTCAGGCGTTCAGCCTCATCCCACAGCGCCTGCGTGTTCGCCGCCCGGCTCACGCCAAAGCAGGCGTACTGAAATTCCCGCCCGCGCTCATCGCAATAGTGCGCCAGCTGACGAAACGGGGTGCCGGACGTCGCCCGGTCAGCCTTGCGCAGGTCAAGATGCGCATCAAGGTTGATCACCGCCACGCGCTCGTTAGGGAACGCGTCAAGAACGCCCCGACCGTGCGCCCAGGCGGTTTCGTGCCCACCGCCAAAGACCAGCGTACGCATTCCGGACTGCTGACAGGCCGTGACGGCATCGCTTAACGCCTGCTGTGCCGCTTCCAGTTCGTCGCCTTCAACGTAAACCGAGCCCATATCCGCCAGCCGATCGTGTCCCTGATGGCTTGCCATATTCGCCAGCGCCTTTCGAAGCATATCCGGCGCCTGCACGGCGCCGGGCCTGCCCTGATTGCGTTTTACGCCTGCATCACATTCAAAGCCTATCAGCGCGATGCCGGATGAAAGCGGCGTGAACTGCCCCTGCTGCCGTATCGTCTGGAAAATGCGCGTCGCATTGCTGGCCTCGGCGCTGTCGTCGCGCCCCTGCCAGACCGTTTCGGCTACGGGCCGCCATAACCTCATACTGCCTCCCCACGGAAAATACGTTGATACAGCGGATTGCGTCCCGGCTCGTAGACCATCTCAACCGGATGGTGAGCATCCCAGACGATAAAATCGGCGACAAACCCGGCCCGCAGCTGTCCGTGGGTTGCACCACGCCCCAGCGCCTGCGCCGCGTGTCGCGTCACGCCAGCCCAGGCCTCTTCCGGCGTCAGGCCAAACTGGACGCAGGCCATGTTCATCGCCAGGTGCAGGCTGGCAAACGGGCTGGTGCCGGGGTTGTAGTCGGTGGCGACCGCCATCGGGACACCCTGTTTTCTGAGCTGTTCAACCGGCGGACGCTGGCGCTCCTGCAGAAAATAGAACGCCCCCGGCAACAGGACCGCAACCGTGCCGCTTTCCGCCATCGCCTGAACGCCTGCGTCGTCAAGATATTCGATATGATCGGCGGAGAGTCCCTTATACCGGCTGACCAGCGCCGCACCGCCCTGATTCGACAGCTGTTCGACATGTCCTTTCACCGGGATGCCGAGCGCGGTTGCCGCCTGAAAGAGGCGCTCGGTTTGCGACGGGGTAAAGCCGACGTTTTCGCAGAACACGTCTACTGCTTCATATAACTCTTTTTGCCACAGCGCGGGCAATATCTGCTCACAGACCAGCGTGAGATACGCATCTGGATCCTGTCGGTATTCCGACGGAACCGCATGGGCCGCCAGCAGCGTTGGGCTGATATCGATCGGATTATTGAGGCTCAGCTGGCGGGCAACCTGCAGCATCTTCTCTTCGGCCTCGGGGTTTAGACCGTATCCCGACTTGATTTCAACCGTAGTGACGCCTTCATTCATCAGTCGCTGAAGCCGCTGCTGCGCCAGCTTAAGCAGGGTTTCGGGTGAGCTGCTGCGCGTCGCCGTCACGGTCGCGTTAATCCCGCCCCCCTGGGCGCTGATGGTTTGATAAGAGACGCCATTCAGACGCTGCTCCCACTCCGCCGCGCGATCGCCGCCAAACACCAGGTGGGTATGGCAGTCAATCAGGCCAGGCGTGACCAGACGCCCCTGGAGATCGACACAGTGAGGGTGTCCGGCAGGAATGTCAGATTCAGGGATCACGGCCAGAAGGGTGTGGCCGCGCACGACCAGGGCATGTTGCTCTTTCAGTCCATAGGGCGCAGAGACGTCCGGCACCATCGTAGCCAGTCGCGCATTTCGCCATATTACATCGTCGGGATGAATCTGCTGCATGGGCATTCCACTTGTCATAGGTTGTATAGACATTTATTTTCATCTGTTGCCTGCTGTCAACCGACTTTGTGGAAAATGTTATTTATTTGTGATCACTTACCTGCGGCTTCGGGGCTAAAAATGCAACTTTTACCCTTTTTATCTTCCCGTTTCGCTCAACTTAGTATAAAAAAGCAGGCTATTTCGTCTATCCCGTAAAGACTTGCATACCCAGGAGCTTCACCTTGAACATTTCCAGGATTTCCCGTCTGGCGTTAGCACTCGCCTTTGGCGTGACCTTATCCGCATGCAGTTCAACCCCACCGGATCAGCGACCTTCTGAGCAGGTTGCGCCCGGTACCGCCTCCCGCCCGATTTTGTCCGCTGATGAAGCGAAGAACTTCGATCGTGCGCACTACTTCTCAGCGATGGATCCTAACGCTGCACCGTGGACACCGTCGTCTATTAACCTGCCTAAACAGCCTGACTTCGTGGTAGGCCCGGCGGGTGCGCAGGGCGTAACGCATACCTCTATTCAGGCTGCGGTTGATGCTGCCATCACTAAACACAGCGCGTCTCGCCAGTACATCGCGATCCTGCCAGGTGAATATGAAGGCACCGTGTATGTTCCGGCCGCACCAGGCAGCATTACGCTTTACGGTCTGGGCGAAAAAGCTATCGACGTAAAAATTGGCCTGGCGATTGATTCCGAAATCGACAGCAACACCTGGCGTCACCTGGTGAACCCGGCCGGTAAATATATGCCGGGTAAACCGGCGTGGTACATGTTTGATAACTGCCAGAGTAAGCGTTCCGCCACCATTGGCGTGATGTGCTCAGCGGTGTTCTGGTCTCAGAATAACGGTCTGCAGCTGCAGAACCTGACCATCCAGAATACCCTGGGCGACAGCGTTGATGCCGGTAACCACCAGGCCGTTGCGCTGCGTAGCGATGGTGACCAGGTGCAGATTAACAACGTCAACATTCTGGGCCGTCAGAACACCTTCTTCGTGACCAACAGCGGCGTGCAGAACGCCCTGCAGAATAACCGCCTGACCCGTACCCTGGTGACCAACAGCTACGTTGAAGGTGACGTGGATCTGGTGTCCGGTCGCGGCGCGGTGGTGTTTGATAACACCGATTTCCGCGTGGTGAACTCACGTACTCAGCAGGAAGGTTACGTGTTTGCTCCGGCAACCCAGTCTAACCTCTTCTACGGCTTCCTGGCCGTGAACAGCCGCTTTAATGCTGCCGGTGACGGCGTGGCGCAGCTGGGACGTTCCCTGGACGTGGACTCTGCCACTAACGGCCAGGTCGTGATCCGCGACAGCGTGATCAACGAAGGCTTCAACATGGCGAAGCCGTGGGCTGATGCAGCAATCTCCAAACGTCCGTTCTCCGGCAATACCGGTGCGATGGATGATAAAGGGAACGTGCAGCGCAACCTGAACGACGCTAACTTCAACCGCATGTGGGAATACAACAACCGCGGTCTGGGTAGCAAAGTGGTTGCTGAGCCGAAGCAGTAATAAGATGAGAGTAAAAGGGGGAGTTTAATCCCCCTTTTTACTGCGACTGAATGCGTCAGGCTCCAAACTTAAGATACGCATCCAATAGTTGCATAATCGCAACCATGAGTTGCAGGAACAGAATTGCCCATTCCACACCGCTCATACGCCACTCCTTTGGTATAGAGCACTTCTCCCCTGATTTACCTTTCCGCGGCCTGTCACCAGAGGTGTGTTGGTTATGTTTTGATGTGCTCCGCAGTTTAGGCACTGTCGGCACCACCCGACAGCCAGGACTGAATACGGATCCTGAATTGCGGAACTGCAACACATCAAGCCAACGGACAGAATGATATCAAATCACTACTGTACATAAAAACAGATAAGGTCAGTTTAGGAATTTATAAAGAAAACGCCTCTAAACAACTGATTATTTTAAAAATAACAACCGATAATCATTCTGTGTTCTTTGTCCTTCGTTGACGATGCGTTTACTTCACCTTGAGTCGACATTATGATGACCATGTTGGTTACGTTTTGATGTGCTCACCCGGCAACCACCGGGCATAAAAAAACCTCGCGTTCGCGAGGTTTTTTGTTTTAAGCCGCTTAGTGAGCGTTAACCACGACCCACATTGGCCCCTGTCCGACGGCGTAACGTCCTTTCTCTTCCAGCAGACCCTGCTCGCCTTTAATTTCATACAGCGCGATGTGGTGGGATTTCTGCCCCGCTGCAATCAGGTATTTACCGCTGTGATCGATATTAAAGCCGCGCGGCTGGGTTTCCGTTGGCTGGAAGCCTTCAACCGCCAGCACGCTGCCGTCTTCAGAAACGCTAAACACGGTAATCAGGCTGGAGGTACGGTCACAGGCGTACAGATGGCGGCCATCTGGCGTAATGTGGATATCCGCCGCCCAGCGGGTGTCGGAGAAGTCAGGCGGCATCATGTCCAGCGTCTGCACGCACTCAATCTGGCCGTTAGGATCTTTCAGCTCCCAGACGTCCACTGAGCTGTTCAGTTCATTAACCACGTAGGCGTATTGCTGGTTCGGATGGAAGACCATATGGCGCGGACCCGCGCCTTCAACGGTAGTCACTTCGGCAGGATTCTGCGCCACCAGGTGACCATCGTCGCTCAGGGTGAACAGGCAGATACGATCCTGCTTCAGCGCAGGCACCCACAGCGTGCGGTTATCCGGCGTGATATTCGCCGAGTGGCAGCCTTCAAGCCCTTCCACCACATCCACGGTTTCGACCGGAATGCCATTTTCCAGACGCGTTACGCTGACGCAGCCCGCGTTATAAGAGCCGCTGAAGACAAAATTGCCTTTACGATCGGTAGAGATATGGGTTGGGCTGCCCGGCAGCGGGGCTTCGGCAGTGTACGTCAGCGCGCCATCGTCCGGAGAAATGCGATAGGCCAGCACGCGGAACTCCGGGCGCACACCCACGTACAAGAAACGTTTATCCGGGCTGATGACCATCGGTTGCACCTGGCCTGGCACATCAACAACCTGCACCAGCGTGAGTGTCCCTTCGGTATTTAAACGCCAGACGTGGATCTGCTGGCTTTCAGGACTGGCGGTATAAACGGTTTGTTTCATGAATATTCACTCCTCACTGCGCATGAAAGTAGTTAACTTTTGACGGTGAATGCTGAATTGTCGACAGGAGTTTTGAAGCATTCGCCTCTCGGTGTACCATCCCATCAAAACGTAAATTCAATATTAACCCGGGAAAACAGATGACCTCGCGTGTGATTGCTCTGGATTTAGACGGTACCTTACTGACGCCGCAAAAAACCCTTCTTCCCTCTTCTCTGGAAGCGCTTAAACGCGCACAGGAAGCGGGATATCAACTCCTTATCGTAACGGGTCGACATCACGTTGCCATTCACCCTTTTTATCAGGCACTGGCGTTAGATACACCTGCAATTTGTTGTAATGGCACCTATTTGTATGATTATCAGGCAAAAAAGGTTTTAGCATCCGACCCGCTGCCGGTTCCCCAGGCGCTGCAACTGATTGATCTGCTGGATGAGCATGCCGTTCACGGTCTGATGTACGTAGATAATGCGATGGTGTATGAGCGCCCTACCGGCCATGTGGTGCGCACCAGCAACTGGGCGTTGTCCCTGCCTGAAGCGCAGCGTCCGGTCTTTACCCAGGTTTCCTCCCTGCGTCAGGCGGCCCAGGACGTTGAGGCTATCTGGAAATTCGCCCTGACGGATGAAGACACCACCAAACTGAATGCCTTCGCAAAACACGTGGAACAGACGCTGGGTCTGGAGTGCGAATGGTCCTGGCACGATCAGGTGGATATTGCCCGCAAAGGCAACAGCAAAGGCAAACGGCTGACGCAGTACGTGGAATCGCAGGGCGGGTCAATGCAGGACGTGATCGCCTTCGGTGACAACTACAACGACATCAGCATGCTGGAAGCCGCCGGTACCGGCGTGGCGATGGGCAATGCCGACGACGCGGTCAAAGCGCGTGCTAACGTGGTGATCGGCGACAACACCACCGACAGCATCGCGCAGTACATTTATACCCACCTGCTGTAATCAGGCGGTGATCGAGACACTCTTGATTTGCGCGTAAAGCCACAGGCCGGGTTTGATCCCTAACTCATCCCTGGCCCACGGGCTGATGCGCGCCCAGAGCGTTCTGCTTCCCACTTCAAGCTTCACTTCCACCTGCCCGTTATCATCAAAACACTCCGCGACTTTGGCGCGCAGAATATTTCGAATACTGGTTTGCAGCGGCGGTTGCAGCACCAGCGAGACGTCCGACGCCTGAATGCGAATTCGCAGTACGGACTGTAACGGTTTATCAATCTTATTGACCCAAAGATGCTGGTCACCCAGCGCCAGGGCGGTCATCGCATAGTGCGGGTGGTGTTCCAACACGCTCACTTTCAGGATGCTGCTCTGCTGTTCCCGGGGTAACCACGGGTGCATTACGCTGCTGCCCCACACCTCTTCCAGGTTGCCGAAGGCCTTGACGCGACCCTCTTCCAGCACCAGCACCTTATCGGCCAGGTGGAGGATCTCATCCAGCGAATGGCTGACGTAGAGCATCGGAATATTAATCTCGCGCGTCAGCCGCTGTAGATAAGGCAGAAGTTCGCGTTTACGCGGAATATCCAGCGAGGCCAGCGGTTCGTCGAGCAGCAGCAGTTCGGGTGCGGTCAGCAACGCGCGGCCAATCGCCACGCGCTGTTTTTCTCCGCCGGAAAGCGAGGAAGGCAGCCTGTCGAGCAGAGGTTCAATACCTAAAAGCATCACCAGCTTATCAAACTGCCCGGCCATGCTCTTCGCCATGCCGTAACGCAGGTTGCCGCGCACGCTGTAGTGCGGGAATAAGCGCGCGTCCTGGAAAACATAGCCGATGCGGCGCTTATCCGGCGAGAGATAAACCTTATTCTCCACGTCATTCAGGACGCGGTCATTCAGGACAATACGGCCTGACTGCGGGCGGGTCAGACCGCTGATGGCATTAATCAGCGACGTTTTTCCCGCCCCCGACACGCCAAAGATGGCGGTGATGCCGCTTGCCGGCAGCGTCTCGTTAAGCGTCAGGGTATGGTTTCCCAGCGTCTGGGTGAAATGGAGTTCCAGCATGCTTATTTCCCCATTCGCTCGCGGCTGAGGCGCGCCAGCCATTCAGACACCATTAGCGATGCCAGCGCCAGCACAATTGAAATAATACACAGCCGCGCCGCCGCGCCTTCACCGCCCGGCGTTTGAATCAGGGTATACATCGCCGACGGGATGGTTCGCGTCTCGCCGGGGATGTTCGACACAAACGTGATGGTCGCGCCAAACTCGCCCAGCGAACGGGCGAAGGCCAGCACCGTGCCAACAATAATGCCGGGTAACGTCAGGGGTAGCGTGATGGTGAAAAAGACGCGCCAGCGGCCTGCCCCCAGCGTGCGGGCCGCCTGTTCGAGCTTCATGTCCACGCCTTCCAGCGCGAGGCGTATCGCCCTCACCATCAGCGGAAATGACATTACCGCCGCCGCCAGTACCGCACCGCGCCAGCTAAACGCAAACGTCAGCCCAAACCAGTCGTAGAGCTTCTCGCCGATAAAACCGCGCCGCCCCATCGAAATCAGCAGCAGGTAACCGACCACCACGGGCGGCAACACGAGCGGAAGATGAAGCACGCTGTCGAGCAGCGTTTTGCCGGGAAACTGACAGCGAACCAGTAACCAGGCAAAGAAGATCCCAAAGGGCAAACTCAGCGCAACCGCCAGGGAAGAGACTTTAAGGCTCAGCAGAACAGCCTGCCATTCAGGATCGGTCAATATCATCAGTGAGTCGTAAATCCGTAACGTTTAAAGATTGCGGACGCTTCCGGCCCCTTCAGGTAATCGCGGAAGGCCGTCACGGTCGCATTTTTATGTCCATCAACAATCGCAACAGGATATTCCACTTTCTTGTGGGAGTCTTCCGGGAACGTTGCGACCACTTTTACACCTTTACTGGCAACGGCATCAGAGCCATACACAATGCCCAGCGGGGCTTCGTTGCGTTCCACCAGCGCCAGCGCGCCGCGGACATCTTCCGCCGGAGCCAGCTTCGGCGACAATGTCTCCCACGCGCCCAGCTTTTGCAGCGCTTCTTTGGCATAAATACCGGCCGGAACGTGCTCCGGATCGCCCACCGCCAGACGGCCACCGTTCAGCAGGCTCGTCCAGTTGGTCTCTTTGTTGATGGTAATATCCGCCTGGGCGCTGGCTTTTGGCGCCACGACAACCAGGCTATTCCCCAGCAGCGTTTCGCGGGTTGCCGCATCAATCGCTTTCTTCTCCACCGCGTAATCCATCCACTTCTGATCGGCAGAGATGAACAGATCCGCCGGTGCGCCCGCTTCTATCTGGCGCGCCAGCGTCGAGGAAGAGGCAAAAGAGGAGACCACCTCGACGTTTTTCTCTTTTTTATACGTCGCCGCGATATCCTGCAGCGCGTTGGTCAGCGACGCCGCCGCAAAGACCGTGATTTTACCGTCGTCCGCCAGCGCGTGGCCGGTAAGTGAAAGCGTCAGCGTTGCCCCTGCGAAAAGGCGTACCCAGGTACGTGCCATTTTTAACTCCTGTGAGTAGCGTTATATACATATTAATATAACGGTAACGTCAGGGAGATCCCAGCGTTAAATCGTACCGCTGAAGAGGTAAACCGGTGTGATACGTTAAATATTATCGGCGAAAACGGGAAAATCTTGAGAGCAAAACGCCCGGACAAGCCGGGCGTTTTGTGGGGAATCAATGCTGCTTTTTAGCCTGGTCTCTGTGACCAATGTTCGAAAAGACGTTGAACACTTCACCCAGGCCGTAGATGGCACCGAGGATGATGGCCATCACTACTGGTACCATGATCACGGCGAATACCAGACTTTTCAACAACTCTAACATGGTTTTCTCCAGATATTGTGAATAGCTTATTCTACCCTTTCAAGTGAGAAAAACATCCCCTTTTGTGCGGTACCCTTTGCGCCCTGCACCATTTAGGTCACAATACTCTTTTTGCCAGGACACTGTTATGCAGGCCGAAATTCTTCTCACACTCCGACTTCAGCAAAAGCTTTTCGCCGATCCGCGACGTATCGCCCTGCTTAAACAAATAGAACAAACAGGCTCGATTAGCCAGGGGGCGAAAAACGCGGGCATCAGCTATAAAAGCGCCTGGGACGCCATCAATGAGATGAACACCCTGAGCGAACAGCCGCTGGTAGACAGAGCCACGGGCGGCAAAGGCGGCGGCGGTGCAATCGTGACGCGTTACGGCCAGCGCCTTATTCAGCTTTACGATCTGCTGGCCCGGATCCAGCAAAAAGCGTTTGATGTGTTGAGCGACGACGACGACGTTCCGCTGGACAGTTTGCTGGCCGCCATTTCCCGCTTCTCGTTACAAACCAGCGCCCGTAACCAGTGGTTTGGCACGGTGACGGCGCGCGATAATCTCCAGGTACAGCAGCATATTGAAATCCTGCTTGCCGATGGGACTACCCGTCTGAAAGCCGCCATAACGGCGCAGAGTGCAGAGCGCCTTGAGCTGGACGAAGGGAAAGAGGTGCTGGTGCTGCTGAAAGCACCGTGGGTCAATATCACGCGCGATCCCGACACCGCAAAGGCAGCAGATAACCAGCTGCAGGGCGCAATTAGCCATATCGAACGCGGCCAGGCGCAGTGCGAAGTGCTGATGACCCTGGCAGACGGGCAACGACTTTGCGCGACAATACCGCTTAACGAGGCGGACGGTTTAGAAGAAGGTACTGTCGTCACCGCCTGGTTCAATGCAGATCGGGTGATTATCGCCACATTGTGCTGAGCACATTGACAATCGCGCCGACAGTGCGTATCCCTGATATCTATTGCTGCAAAAACAGGGATAAATCATGTCATCATTGCATATTTCGCAAGGCACGTTTCGTCTTAGCGATACCCGAACGCTGACGATTGCTGATTTGACGATACGCGCGGGTGAAAGCTGGGCGTTTGTCGGCACTAACGGCAGCGGTAAATCTGCGCTGGCCCGCGCGCTGGCCGGCGAGCTCAACCTCCTCAAGGGCGAATACCAGAGCACCTTTACGCGCCTGACGCGCCTGTCGTTTGAACAACTGCAAAAGCTGGTCAGCGACGAGTGGCAGCGCAACAACACCGATTTACTCAGCCCTGGCGAAGACGATACCGGCCGTACGACGGCAGAAATTATTCAGGATGAGGTGAAAGACCCCGCCCGCTGTCAGCGCCTGGCAGAACGGTTCGGTATCACCGCCCTGCTGAACCGGCGCTTTAAATACCTTTCGACCGGCGAGACGCGGAAAACGCTGCTTTGTCAGGCGCTGATGAGCGAGCCTGACCTTCTTATTCTGGACGAACCCTTCGACGGTCTTGACGTGCAGTCCCGTGCGCAGCTGGCGTCCCTGCTGGCATCGCTTAATCAGCAGGGATATACCCTGGTGCTGGTACTTAACCGCTTCGATGAAATTCCGGATTTTATCCAACACGCGGGCGTACTGGCCGACTGTAACCTGACCGAGACCGGCGAAAAAACCGCGCTGCTTAAGCAGGCGCTGATTGCCCAGCTCGCGCACAGCGAACAGCTTGATGGTATTACCCTTCCGGAACCCGACGCCCCGTCGGCCCGCCATGCGCTTGACCCCCACCAGCCGCGCATCGTGCTGCGGGATGGGATGGTCTCTTATGACGATCGCCCGATCCTTAACCGCCTCAGCTGGACGGTCAATCCAGGCGAGCACTGGCAGATTGTCGGCCCTAACGGCGCGGGAAAATCAACGCTGCTTAGCCTGATCACCGGCGATCACCCGCAGGGCTATAGCAACGATCTGACGCTGTTCGGTCGGCGTCGCGGCAGCGGCGAAACCATCTGGGATATTAAAAAACATATCGGCTATGTCAGCAGCAGCCTGCATCTGGATTACCGGGTCAGTACCACGGTACGCAACGTGATCCTCTCCGGCTATTTTGATTCCATCGGTATTTATCAGGCGGTGTCGGACAAACAGCACAAGCTGGCCCAGCAGTGGCTGGATATCCTGGGCATGGACAACCGGGTCGCTGACGCACCGTTTCATAGTCTGTCGTGGGGGCAGCAGCGTCTGGCCCTGATCGTTCGCGCGCTGGTAAAACACCCTACGCTGCTGATCCTCGACGAACCGCTGCAGGGACTCGATCCGCTGAACCGACAGCTTATCCGCCGCTTTGTGGACGTGCTGATTAGCGAAGGTGAAACGCAGCTGCTTTTCGTTTCACACCATGCCGAAGATGCCCCCTCCTGCATCACCCATCGGCTGGAGTTTGTTCCGGACGGTGAGCAGTATCGTTATCTGCAAAGCAAAATCGATTAACCCCCGGAGGGCACCGCCCTCCGTTTTTCAGATAACCTGCACTAAGACATTGCTATCCCGTTGATCTACAATGCCCCACAGCGGCTGATAATCGGACTTTAAAAACAGTGTAAACGATTCCACTATTTTATCCCATGTCACACTTTTCGCGTCTCTGTTATGCTATGGTTATTACATACCATAAGCCCAATGGAGCGAAATATGCGAGTTCTGGTAACAGGTGGTAGCGGTTACATAGGTAGTCATACCTGCGTGCAACTGCTGCAAAACGGTCACGACGTCATCATCCTCGACAACCTGTGCAACAGTAAGCGCAGCGTGCTGCCTGTGATTGAACGTCTTGGCGGTAAACAACCGACTTTTGTAGAAGGCGACATCCGCAACGAAGCGCTGATGACCGAGATCCTTCACGACCACGCCATCGAAGCGGTGATCCACTTCGCAGGTCTGAAAGCGGTCGGTGAATCCGTTGCGAAACCGCTCGAGTATTACGACAACAACGTCAACGGTACTCTGCGTCTCATCTCCGCCATGCGTGCGGCCAACGTCAAAAACTTCATCTTTAGCTCTTCGGCTACCGTCTACGGCGATCAGCCCAAAATCCCTTACGTTGAAAGCTTCCCAACCGGGACACCGCAAAGTCCGTACGGCAAAAGCAAACTGATGGTGGAGCAGATCCTGACCGACCTGCAAAAAGCGCAGCCGGAGTGGAGCATCGCGCTGCTGCGCTACTTCAACCCGGTCGGCGCCCATCCGTCCGGCGATATGGGTGAAGATCCGCAGGGCATCCCGAACAACCTGATGCCGTATATCGCGCAGGTTGCCGTGGGTCGCCGCGACTCGCTGGCGATTTTTGGCAATGACTACCCTACCCAAGACGGCACCGGCGTGCGTGACTACATCCACGTCATGGATCTGGCCGACGGCCACGTGGCGGCGATGCAGCAGCTGGCCAACAAGCCGGGCGTGCATATTTACAACCTCGGCGCCGGGGTCGGCAGCAGCGTGCTGGACGTGGTTAACGCCTTCAGCAAAGCCTGCGGTAAGCCGGTGAGCTACCACTTCGCACCGCGTCGTGATGGCGACCTGCCTGCTTACTGGGCCGATGCCACCAAAGCCGACAAAGAGCTTAACTGGCGTGTCACGCGCACGCTTGATGAAATGGCACAGGATACCTGGCACTGGCAGTCACGCCACCCGCAGGGCTATCCGGACTAAGGATCCGTCATGACGCAATTTAATCCCGTCGATCATCCGCATCGTCGTTTTAACCCGTTAAGCGGGCAATGGATTTTGGTTTCTCCGCATCGCGCCAAGCGCCCCTGGCAGGGGGCGCAGGAAACGCCTGCGAAACAAACGCTGCCACAGCACGACCCAGACTGCTTCCTCTGTCCGGGCAACACGCGCGTCACCGGGGATAAAAACCCGGACTACAAAGGCACCTTCGTCTTCACCAACGATTTTGCCGCCCTGATGACCGACACCCCGGACGCGCCGGAAAGCCACGACCCGCTGATGCGCTGCGAAAGCGCGCGCGGAACCAGCCGCGTGATCTGCTTCTCCCCCGATCACAGCAAAACGCTGCCGGAGCTGAGCGTGGAAGCGCTGAAAGAGGTGGTAAGCACCTGGCAGGCGCAAACCGCCGAGCTGGGTCAAACTTACCCGTGGGTGCAGGTGTTCGAAAACAAAGGTGCGGCAATGGGCTGCTCTAACCCACATCCGCACGGCCAGGTCTGGGCGAACAGCTTCCTGCCTAACGAAGCCGAGCGTGAAGACCGTCTGCAAAAAGCGTATTACGCGGAAAACGGTTCCCCAATGCTGGTCGATTACACCCGCCGTGAGCTGGCCGACGGCAGCCGCACCGTGGTGGAAACCGAACACTGGCTGGCCGTCGTGCCTTACTGGGCTGCCTGGCCGTTTGAAACGCTGCTGCTGCCGAAAGCGCACGTACAGCGCATCACCGATCTCAGCGACGCGCAGCGTGACGACCTTGCTCTGGCGCTGAAAAAGCTGACCAGTCGTTACGACAACCTGTTCCAGTGCTCCTTCCCGTACTCCATGGGCTGGCACGGCGCCCCGTTTAACGGCGAAGAGAATCTACACTGGCAGCTGCACGCCCATTTCTATCCGCCGCTGCTGCGCTCTGCGACGGTGCGTAAATTTATGGTGGGCTATGAAATGCTGGCGGAAACCCAGCGTGACCTGACGGCGGAACAGGCGGCAGAACGTCTGCGTGCCGTTAGCGACGTCCACTATCGCGAATCAGGAGTCTAAAAAAATGAGTCTGAAAGATAAAACACAATCCCTGTTTGCTGAAAAATTTGGCTACCCTGCCACCCACGTTATCCAGGCCCCTGGCCGCGTCAACCTGATTGGTGAACACACCGACTATAACGACGGTTTCGTCCTGCCGTGCGCCATCGATTACCAGACGGTGATCAGCTGTGCGAAGCGCGACGACCGCCAGGTTCGCGTGATTGCAGCGGATTACGGTAATGAGACGGACGCGTTTTCCCTCGATGCCCCAATCGTGACGCACGACAGCCAGCAGTGGTCAAACTACGTGCGCGGCGTGGTGAAGCATCTACAGAAGCGTAACAAAAACTTTGGCGGCGCAGATTTAGTGATCAGCGGCAACGTGCCGCAGGGCGCGGGCTTAAGCTCCTCTGCGTCTCTGGAAGTCGCGGTGGGTACCGTGTTCCAGCAGCTTTATCATTTACCGCTGGACGGCGCGCAAATCGCCCTGAATGGTCAGGAAGCGGAAAACCAGTTCGTGGGCTGTAACTGCGGCATTATGGACCAGCTGATCTCCGCGCTGGGCAAAAAAGAACACGCGCTGCTGATCGACTGCCGCTCGCTGGGCACTAAAGCCGTTCCCCTGCCAAAAGGCGCGGCTGTGGTAATCATCAACAGCAACTTTAAGCGCACGCTGGTGGGCAGCGAGTACAACACCCGCCGCCAACAGTGCGAAACCGGTGCCCGCTTCTTCCAGCAGCCCGCCCTGCGCGACGTAACGCTCAATGAATTTAACAAAGTGGCGCACGAGCTGGATCCGGTCGTTGCCAGGCGCGTTCGTCACGTGCTGACGGAAAATGCCCGTACCGTTGAAGCCGCCTCCGCGCTGGCGAAAGGCGACCTGAAACGTATGGGTGAGCTGATGGCGGAATCTCACGCCTCCATGCGCGATGACTTTGAAATCACCGTTCCACAGATCGACACCCTGGTGGACATCGTCAAAGCCACCATCGGCGACAAAGGTGGCGTGCGCATGACGGGCGGCGGTTTTGGCGGCTGCGTCGTTGCGCTGGTGCCTGAAGAGCTGGTTCCTGCCGTACAGGATGCCGTGGCGAAGCAGTACGAAGCAAAAACAGGCATCAAAGAAACCTTCTATGTTTGCAAAGCATCACAAGGAGCCGGACAGTGCTAAACGAAACACCTACCCTTGCACCGGATGGTCTGCCGTATCGCCTGTTAACCCTGCGCAACAGCGCGGGGATGGTCGTTACGGTGATGGACTGGGGTGCTACCCTTCTTTCTGCCCGCGTACCGATGCCGGACGGCAGCGTACGCGAAACCCTGCTGGGCTGCGCCTCGCCTGAGCAGTACGTCAATCAGTCCGCCTATCTGGGCGCGTCCGTTGGGCGCTATGCGAACCGCATCGCGAAGAGCCGTTTTGAGCTCGACGGCGTGCAGTACGCCCTGCTTCCAAGCCAGGGTGAGAACCAGCTGCACGGCGGACCGGACGGATTTGATAAACGCCGCTGGAAGATTGTTCGTCAAAACGACGGGGAAGTGCTGTTCTCGCTGGATTCGCCTGACGGCGATCAGGGCTTCCCGGGGAATCTTATCGCGTCCGCGCGCTTTACGCTGACCGACGACAACCGTATCGCCATTGAATACCGTGCGACGGTCGACAAGCCGTGTCCGGTCAACCTGACCAATCACGCGTACTTTAATCTGGACGGTAACCAGTGCGACGTGCGTAACCACAGGCTGCAGATCCTGGCGGATGCCTGGCTGCCGGTTGACGAGATGGGCATTCCGCATCAGGGCCTCAAAGACGTGAGCGGCACCAGCTTTGACTTCCGCAGCGCGAAAACGATCGCCCAGGATTTCCTGAGCGATGACGATCAGCGCAAGGTGAAAGGCTACGACCACGCGTTCCTGCTACAGGCCAAAGGTGATGTGAAACAACCTGCCGCACAGGTCTGGTCTGCGGATGAGAAGCTGCAGATGACGGTGTATACCACTGCCCCTGCCCTGCAGTTCTACTCAGGTAACTATCTCGGCGGAACGACGGCGCGCGAACACGAAGAGTATAGCGACTGGCAAGGCCTGGCGCTGGAGAGCGAGTTCCTGCCGGACAGCCCGAACCATCCGGAATGGCCGCAGCCGGACTGCGTGCTGCGCCCGGGTGAAGAGTACGTTAGCGTCACAGAGTATCATTTCATTCCGCATTGATTTCCAGCCCTCCCATCGGAGGGCTTTTTTCTGCGCGCCTTGCTGAAAATAGCGCCGATCGCAGACAAAATCATAACCCTGGATTCACAAGCATCTTACACTCAGAGACTATTTTCGCTATGGTTAGGGTTAAGCGTTGCTGGTGGCACGGCCACGGCAATATAATGAGAATTGTTATCATTCTAAAAATGCTTGAGGAGTAAGAGATGGCTATAACTAAGCTGGTCCTGGTGCGTCACGGCGAAAGCCAGTGGAACAACGAAAACCGCTTTACCGGTTGGTACGACGTTGATCTGTCTGAGAAAGGCGTAAGCGAAGCAAAAGCAGCAGGTAAACTGCTGAAGGAAGAAGGCTTCAGCTTTGATTTTGCTTACACCTCTGTGCTGAAACGTGCCATCCACACCCTGTGGAACGTGCTGGACGAACTGGATCAGGCCTGGCTGCCGGTTGAGAAGTCCTGGAAACTGAACGAACGTCATTACGGTGCGCTGCAGGGCCTGAACAAAGCGGAAACCGCTGAGAAATATGGCGACGAGCAGGTTAAACAGTGGCGTCGCGGCTTCGCAATCACCCCGCCAGAGCTGACCAAAGATGACGAGCGCTACCCGGGCCACGACCCGCGTTACGCGAAGCTGACCGACGCTGAGCTGCCAACCACCGAGAGCCTGGCGCTGACCATCGACCGCGTTGTGCCTTACTGGAACGAAACCATCCTGCCACGCCTGAAAAGCGGCGAGCGCGTGATCATCGCGGCTCACGGTAACTCCCTGCGCGCGCTGGTGAAATACCTGGACAACATGGGTGAAGACGAAATCCTCGAACTGAACATCCCAACTGGCGTACCGCTGGTGTATGAGTTCGACGAAAACTTCAAGCCAATCAAACACTACTATCTGGGTAACGCGGAAGAGATCGCGGCGAAAGCAGCGGCTGTCGCGAACCAGGGTAAAGCGAAGTAATTTTCGCCAGACATAAAAAAAGCGCGGAGCCTTCCGCGCTTTTTTATTTGTGCCTGAGAATTCAGCCGCGACGCGCTTTTACCGCATTCGCCAGCTGACGCAGGATGGTATCGGTATCGTCCCAGCCGATGCAGGCATCGGTCACGCTTTTGCCATACACCAGCGGTTCGCTGCCTTCCAGATTCTGGTTACCTTCAACCAGATGGCTTTCGATCATCACCCCAATCACCGCCTTCTCACCGCCGGCAATCTGCTGACAGACGTCTGCGCCCACTTCCATCTGCTTTTTAAACTGCTTGCTGGAGTTGGCGTGGCTGAAATCGATCATCACCTGCGGTGGCAGCCCGGCTTTTTCCAGCCCGACCTTCACTTCTGCCACGTGTTTTGCGCTGTAGTTCGGCTCTTTGCCGCCGCGCAGAATGATATGACAGTCGCCGTTTCCGCTGGTGTTAACGATGGCGGAATGACCCCATTTGGTCACCGACAGGAAGCAGTGCGGTGCACCTGCAGCATTGATAGCGTCAATGGCGACCTTGATGGTGCCGTCAGTGCCGTTTTTGAAGCCCACCGGACAAGAGAGACCGGACGCCAGCTCGCGGTGCACCTGAGATTCAGTGGTACGGGCACCAATTGCGCCCCAGCTCATCAGGTCTGCCAGGTATTGTGGCGTAATCATGTCCAGGAATTCACCGGCTGCAGGCAGGCCGCTGTCGTTGATCTCCAGCAGCAGCTTGCGCGCAATGCGCAGACCGTCGTTGATCTGGAAGCTGTTGTCCATGTGCGGGTCGTTAATCAGCCCTTTCCAGCCCACGGTGGTGCGCGGTTTTTCAAAATAGACGCGCATGACGATTTCAAGCTCGTCCTTCAGCTCTTCACGCAGGGTGAGCAGACGGGCAGCGTATTCTTTCGCGGCTGCAGGATCGTGAATGGAGCACGGGCCAATCACCACCAGAAGACGATCGTCATTACCTTTCAGGATCTTATGGATCGCTTTACGAGCATGAGAAACCGTGTTTGCGGCATTTTCAGTGGCGGGGAATTTCTCAAGGAGCGCTACAGGAGGTAATAACTCATTGATCTCTTTAATGCGTAAATCGTCGTTCTGATAATTCATTTTCTTTCCAGCTCTGCCATATCTTTAGTAATGAAAGCAATCCTTTCAATCTATCTTGTCGACCAGGAAGTGTAAACACGGTTTTACACTTCACGCAGATAATTCCTGGAATTCGCCTAAAAATCGCCACAAAATAGCGAAAAATGAGATCTAACCTAAGCTTTTTAACTGTAACAACCAATTTTACACGCTTAAACGCGATTCCCTACTGACGTAAGTCCGTAAGGCGGAATCTTTCGCCTCTGAAAAAGATGCACTGTTGGAGAATGTTATCCAGCGTAACGACAAGAACAGGAGCACCATGATGAAAATGACAAAACTGGCAACCCTCTTCCTGACCGCCACACTTACTCTGGCCAGCGGCAGCGTCCTGGCCGCGGAAACGGGCACATCAGACAGCAACGGGGATGCAAATGCGGCTGCGGCAGCAGGCCAGCCCGCCCCGGATGCGAAACAGAATATCGCCCCGAATAATGTCGACAACAACCAGATCAATACCGGGAACACCAACACCGGCGGCACGATGCTGCATCCCAACGGCAGCGGTTCCGGTACCATGAATCATGACAATATGAGTTCGGATGAGGTTCATAAGAACTCGATGTGTAAGGACGGCAAATGCCCGGACCCTAACGACAAAGTGGGTAACGACGCCAATACCAAAACTGATGGCACCACCCAGTAATTTGTTATGAACCGTCAAAAAAGGAGAGCCCAGGCTCTCCTTTCTTTTTGGAGTAACCTATTAAAAACGCTACACTAAAAACAATAACACATCAGGAAAGCAGACATGGCGCACTCCCATTCCCACTCGCATTCTCCCGGCAACGACAACGCTAAACGACTGATGCTGGCCTTTGGCGTCACGGCAACGTTTATGGTTATCGAGGTCATTGGCGGCCTGGTTTCCGGCTCTCTGGCGCTTCTGGCCGATGCCGGACATATGCTGACCGATGCCGCAGCGCTGCTCTTCGCCCTGCTGGCGGTGCAGTTCGCGCGTCGTCCACCAAATGCCCGCCACACATTCGGCTGGCTGAGGCTGACCACCCTGGCCGCGTTTGTTAACGCCATTGCGCTGGTGGTCATTACCGTGCTTATCGTCTGGGAGGCCGTACAGCGCTTCCGGCATCCTCAGCCGATCGCCGGAGCGACCATGATGGTGATTGCCGTGGCAGGGCTGCTGGCGAATATCCTGGCCTTCTGGATTCTGCACCGCGGCAGCGGGGAAAAGAACCTCAACGTGCGCGCGGCGGCGCTGCATGTTCTGGGGGATTTGCTCGGTTCAGTCGGGGCAATTGTCGCCGCGCTGGTGATCCTCTATACCGGCTGGACGCCTGTCGATCCGATTCTGTCCGTGCTGGTGTCGTGTCTGGTCTTACGCAGTGCCTGGCGGCTGTTGAAGGAGAGCGTGAATGAACTGCTTGAAGGGGCACCGGCATCCATGGATATTGATGAGCTGAAGCGCAACCTTCGCCGTTCAGTCCCGGAAGTCCGCAATGTTCATCATGTGCACGTCTGGCTGGTGGGGGAAAAACCGGTCATGACGCTGCACGTCCAGGTGATCCCGCCTCACGACCACGATGCGCTGCTGGAACGCATCCAGCATTTTCTTGAGCATCACTACGAAATTGGCCACTCCACCATCCAGATGGAGTATCAGCCCTGTAACGGGCCGGACTGCCACCTTAACGAGGCGCAGTCCGGACATTCACATCATCATCACCACTAGCTGGAAAGCGCGTGAGAGCCTCGCTCACGCGCGCTGTTAATCCACATCCGGCTGCCGTTCAGCGCAATGAAGGTCAGCAGCAGATATTCCAGCGACATCGCATAGACGCCCTGCAGGGCGAAGATCGCCACGCTGATCACGTTGATGATGACCCACAGCAGCCAGTTCTCAACATATTTACGGGTCATCAGGATCATCGCCGCAATCGACAGCACCATCATGCAGGAATCCCAGAACGGGAAAGCATCCGGCTGCAGCTCTGGCATCGTCACGTTCAGGCCGATGCCAGACATGACCGAAACGGCGACGCGGGTCAGGAACGCAAACACCGGGTTGATGTAGACGGTCATTAAGCCAATGGCCACCACGCAGGCGACAAACCAGGCGATGGCTTTCGGCAAGGGCAGCCAGCGGATCTGCAGCTCTGCCTCCTGCTGGCTGTTCTGACGCGACCACGCGTACCAGCCGTAGATATTGGCGGCGAAGAAGAACAGCTGTAAAAGCAGGCTGGCGTAAAGCTGGATCTGGAAGAAGATAATCGCAAACAGCGTGACGTTAATCAGCCCGAACGCATAGTTGCTGATCTTCTCCAGGCTTGCCAGCCAGATACAGAGTAAACCCGCCAGCGTGCCAACGGCCTCAATCCATGACAGGTCATAGCCACCTGCACCAATCGGTATATGAACCAGAATGTTATGTGTGCTAAAAAAATCCATCTTTTCTCCGCGGCGTGTTGAATTAAGTACGTAGTGTAGCCGCAAAATCCAGCATGCGGTTAAGCGGAATCAACGCCCCTTCACGCAGAGCGGCATCCACATGGATTTCATGTGCTGCACCGCCTGTCTCGAGCCCTTCGGCAATGGCCTTCAGGCCGTTCATCGCCATCCACGGGCAATGGGCACAGCTGCGACACGTTGCGCCCTCACCCGCCGTTGGCGCTTCAAGGAGCTCTTTCTCCGGCACGGCCTGCTGCATCTTATAGAAGATACCGCGATCGGTCGCCACGATGAGCTGCTTGTGAGGCAACGTCCTTGCCGCGTTGATAAGCTGGCTGGTTGAGCCCACGGCATCCGCCATGTCGACAATTGACTGCGGTGACTCAGGGTGAACAAGAATGGCGGCGTCAGGATAAAGTGCCTTCATGCGCGCCAGCGCCTGGGTTTTGAATTCATCATGCACGATGCAGGCGCCCTGCCAGCAGAGAACGTCAGCCCCCGTCTGCTTCTGGACATAATTTCCAAGATGACGATCTGGCGCCCAGATAATTTTCTCTCCCAGGCTGTCCAGATGTTCAATCAGCTCAACGGCGATGCTCGACGTGACTACCCAGTCGGCCCGCGCTTTTACCGCCGCAGAGGTGTTGGCGTAAACCACCACGGTCCGATCAGGGTGGGCGTCACAGAAGGCCGTGAATTCGTCAATCGGACAGCCCAGATCCAGCGAACACTCCGCGTTAAGCGTGGGCATCAGAATGGTTTTTTCAGGGCTCAGGATCTTTGCCGTTTCGCCCATAAAACGCACGCCAGCAACCAGTAGCGTGGAAGCGGGGTGTCGTGCACCGAAGCGTGCCATCTCCAGTGAGTCAGAAATGCAGCCTCCGGTCTCTTCAGCCAGCTGCTGAATTTCCGGGTCGGTGTAGTAATGGGCCACCATTACCGCATCGCGCTCTTTAAGAAGACGTTTGATCTTCTCGCGGTAGAATTGCTTTTCATCCTGGCTCAGCGGGACAGGCTTTGGCGGAAACGGATAGATTGCGGCTTCAGGATCAAACATCACACTCATTATGGCTTCTCGTTTTACTGGCTTAACAATATTGCCTTTCTTTTGCCTGACATAGCAAAACGCGTGGCAATTGTGTTTTGTATACTAAACAAGATAGCGAATCTGGACTGAAAAGTCACCGGGAATAGATGGGCGGAGCATTTGTTGTACCGCAGATAGCAAAAAGGCGCCTTTAGGGCGCCTTTCTACACTGGTGGGTCGTGCAGGATTCGAACCTGCGACCAATTGATTAAAAGTCAACTGCTCTACCAACTGAGCTAACGACCCCTTGCGGGATTTTTTTCTTCGAAGTGGTGGGTCGTGCAGGATTCGAACCTGCGACCAATTGATTAAAAGTCAACTGCTCTACCAACTGAGCTAACGACCCATTCGGGTGCTGACTTCGAAGATTTTTACTCGGTACCACCGGAGAGTGGTGGGTCGTGCAGGATGACTCGGCTTCGCCTCGCCCTTCGGGCCGTTGCTAAAGCAACGTTATCCTTCACGTTTAATATCTGAGTAAGATATTAAAATTGGTGGGTCGTGCAGGATTCGAACCTGCGACCAATTGATTAAAAGTCAACTGCTCTACCAACTGAGCTAACGACCCGAGTGGTGGGTGATGACGGGCTCGAACCGCCGACCCCCTCCGTGTAAAGGAGATGCTCTACCAACTGAGCTAATCACCCACTCTGTACTGCCGGTATGCGTTAAGTGGTGGGTCGTGCAGGATTCGAACCTGCGACCAATTGATTAAAAGTCAACTGCTCTACCAACTGAGCTAACGACCCACTTTTACGCTGTTTTCACGTTGTTTGATATCCCGTGGCAACGGCGGCATATATTACTGATTTAAGAATTCAGCGCAACAAAAATTTCGATGAAGATCACTTAACTGCTTACGAATCATGCTGCACGACCAGAAATAACGCGATTTCTGGTCATGCGATAATCATCCCATCGAATTCAGACGTTTTTGCGCCTGCTTAGCACCTTCGGTACCCGGGAATTTAGAGACCACCTGCTGATAAACCGCTTTGGCTTTCGCAGTGTCGCCTTTGTCCTGCATGATGACGCCCACTTTGTACATCGCATCAGGCGCTTTTGGCGATTTCGGGTAGTTTTTTACCACGGAGGCAAAATAAAACGCCGCATCGTCCTTTTTACCCTTGTTGTAATTCAGCTGACCGAGCCAGTAATTCGCATTTGGCTGATAAGTGGAATCAGGGTATTTCTTAACAAAGTTCTGAAACGCAGCAAGCGCGTCATCCTGACGAGATTGATCCTGCACCAGGGCAATGGCCGCGTTGTAGTCCGTATTCGCGTCACCGCTCTGTACAGGCGCACCTGTTGAAGCAGAAGCATCCGCAGCCGGAGCTGATGTCGCTGCACCGCTCTGATCGCCCGCGGCTGGCTGTGCTTGTGCTGCACTACCACTGCTCAGGCTATCCATCTGCAGCAAAATCTGCTTCTGACGTTCCACAACCTGGTTAAGCTGATACTGGCTTTCCTGAATCTGACCGCGGAGAGCGTCAATATCATTCTGGTTATCGGAGAGCTGTTGCTGGAGTTGGGTTAAAAGCTGGCTGTGAGCGTTAGAAATACGCTCGAGTTGAGTGACCCGGTCTTCTACCGAGCCTGAGCCGACACTACTGATTGGTGCCTGAGCAAAAGCGGCCCAGGGGGCCGCTATTCCAACCAGTAACGACAGACTCAACAGATGATGTCTGAAGTTACTGCTCATGCAATTCTCTTAGTAAACCAGTACGGCACGACGGTTTTTGGAGTAAGCCGCTTCGTCGTGACCCAGTACTGCAGGTTTTTCTTTACCGTAAGAAACGATGGAGATCTGGTCAGCAGAAACGCCTTTACCCTGCAGGTACATTTTAACAGCGTTAGCACGACGTTCACCCAGGGAGATGTTGTACTCTGGAGTACCACGTTCGTCCGCGTGACCTTCTACGGTGACTTTGTAAGATGGGTTGCTACGCAGGAAGTTAGCGTGCGCATCCAGCATCGCAGCGAAGTCAGAACGGATGTCGTATTTATCCAGATCGAAGTAAACGATGTTGTTCTGCTGCAGCTGCTGCATCTGAAGACGCGCTTGCTCTTCAGAAGACATGTTGCCATTGCCGTTCGCGTCCATACCGGTGCCGGCACCCATCATGCCTTCGCCGCTCTGGTCATTGCTTGCGTTCTTGTTAGAAGAACACGCTGCGATTGCCATTACAGGCAGAGCGATCATCAGCCCCTTCAGCACTTTGTTCAGTTGCATTTCTATGATTCCTTTAGTAATCAATTAATTATTATTTACAGATACGGCGACCAGGCAGGAGATTTTACCTGTCCATCAGTTGCCGGAATACGCGCTTTGAAACGCCCATCTGTAGAAACCAGATTCAGCACAGATCCCATCCCCTGAGAAGAGCTGTAGATTACCATCGTGCCGTTAGGTGCCAGACTTGGCGTTTCATCCAGGAACGTTGACGACAGAACTTGAACGCCACCCGCTACCAGATCTTGTTTGGCAATGTGCTGCTGCCCACCGTTGGAGCTCACCATTACCATAAATTTACCGTCGCTGCTCACGTCTGAGTTCTGGTTCTGCGAACCTTCCCAGGTAATACGCTGCGGAGCACCGCCGTTGATGTTGACTTTATAGATTTGTGGACGGCCAGCCTGGTCAGAGGTAAACGCCAGGTTTTGACTGTCCGGGAACCATGAAGGTTCGGTGTTGTTGCTGCGACCGTCGGTCACCTGACGGATCTGGCCAGAGCCAATGTCCATCACGTACAGGTTCAGGCTACCGGTTTTTGACAGCGCAAACGCCAGTTTAGAACCGTCCGGAGAGAACGAAGGCGCACCGTTGTGACGTGGGAAAGATGCTACCTGACGAACAGCACCGTTTGCCAGCGTCTGGATAACCAGCGCTGAACGGCCACTTTCGAAGGTGACATACGCCAGTTTAGAACCGTCCGGAGACCAGGCTGGAGACATCAGCGGCTGCGAAGAACGTTTCACCAGGAACTGGTTGTAGCCGTCGTAGTCAGATACGCGCAGCTCATACGGGAACTGACCACCGTTGGTCTGCACCACATAAGCAATACGGGTACGGAACGCACCTTTAATGCCGGTCAGTTTTTCGAATACCGCATCGCTGGCAGCGTGAGCCGCGTAGCGCAGGTACTGCTTAGTGACCTTGTAAGAGTTCTGAGCCAGAACGGTACCCGGTGCACCGCCGGTATCCACCAGCTGCCAGGCCACGTTGTAAGAGCCGTCCGGGTTAGGCGTAACCTGACCCACAACCACGGCATCAATACCCAGTGCAGACCATGCTGCAGGCTGTACTTCCTGCGCGCTACCCGGCTGCTGAGGCAGACGAGAACGATCTAACGGGTTGAATTTACCGCTGTTACGCAGGTCAGCCGCCACGATGCCACCGGCATCTTCAGGTGCAGCGCCAGGACCGGCCCACTGGAACGGAACAACACCGATTGGGCGTGCCGAGTCCACCCCCTGGGTGATCTCGATACGTACTTCTGCGTGCAGTACTGCTGCCCACAGCATTAAAAAACCAAATGCTACACGTAATGCCTGCTTCATCATATCTCCCTTATCCGGGTAACCTTACCCACGATAATTTAGCAGAATGTTAACAAACTCAAATAGACAAAACTACCCGAACCCTGTGACTAAACCTGGTCTATTTTTCCCCGTTTGCACGGGGAAAATGTAACTTAAGGTTTGAAGTCCAGCGGCGCATTTTTGAAGACTTCGTAAACTGCCTGAGACGGCGGTTTCGGCATCTTCGCCTGACGCGCTGCAGCCAGGGCCGCAGTACATAAAGCCGGGTCGCCACCTTCCGACTTGATATCCAGCAGCATGCCGTCCGGAGCCAGTTTTATACGCAACGTACACGTTTTACCGGTATAGGAAGACGCATCATAGAATCGGCTTTCAATAGCGGATTTAATCTGCGCGGCATAACCGTTGATTTCAGCCCCGGTCGCACCGTTACTCTTAGTGTTACCACTTCCGGTCGGCGCTGCGTTGTTTCCTTTCGCCCCACCGCCCGTTTTCGGTGCATTCTTACCGGAGCTCAAATCGCCCAGCAGATCGTCAACCCCTGCGGCGGCAGCGGCTTTTTCAGCTGCCGCAGCCTTTTTAGCAGCCGCTTTTTCAGCTGCGGCTTTCTTATCGGCAGCGGCCTTCTCAGCTGCAGCTTTTTTATCAGCAGCGGCTTTTTCCGCGGCAGTTGCTTTTTCTGCTGCCGCTTTCTCAGCAGCAGCCGCTTTCTTAGCGGCCTCGGCAGCAGCTTTCTTCTCTGCGTCCTGAGCGGCTTTCTTCGCGGCTTCCGCTTCAGCTTTCTTCTGAGCATCAGCAGCGGCTTTCTTCGCCGCTTCCGCTTCGGCTTTCTTCTGAGCATCAGCAGCGGCTTTCTTCGCGGCTTCCGCTTCAGCTTTCTTCTGAGCATCTGCAGCAGCTTTCTTCGCCGCTTCCGCTTCAGCTTTCTTCTGAGCATCAGCCGCGGCTTTCTTCGCCGCTTCTGCCGCTAATTTTGCCTGGGCATCAGCCTGTGCTTTCGCGTCCGCTGCGGCTTTTGCTGCCGCCTCTTCCGCCTGCTTTTGCTGTTCCTGTGCTTTCTTCGCGGCCTCTTCGGCTTGTTTCTGCTGTTCCGCCTGCTCTTTCGCAGCTTCCTGCGCCTGCAAACGTTCTTTCTCAAGCTGCTTCAGACGTTCCTGCTCTGCGGCCTGCTTTTCACGCAGCTCTTCCGCCTGCTGTTGCGACTGTTTTTCACGCTGCTCTTCAGCCCGTTTGGCACTCGCCTTCTGCTGTTGTTCGCGATTATAGTTCTGTACTACCGCACCGGGATCCACCATCACGGCGTCAATGGAAGAGCCTCCACCGCCGCCGGCTGATGCATCAATATGCTCGTCGAACGAACTCCAGATCAGCGCTGCAAAGAGAATAACGTGCAGCACTGCGGAGACGATTATCGCTCGCTTAAGCTTGTCGTTCTGTTCGGTTGCCTTTGACACTATCGGTTCCCAAAAACTACGCGGATGATCAAATAGGTTGGGTCATTAAGCCAACTGACTTAACACCCGCACTATGTAGCAAGTTCAGCGCTTTAATAATTTCATCGTAGGGTACGTCTTTCGCGCCACCGATTAAGAAGACCGTTTTCGGATTTGACTCCAGGCGACGCTGCGCTTCAGCAATCACCTGCTCAGGCGGCAGCTGATCCATACGATCTTTCTCTACCACGACGCTGTATTGCCCTACGCCGGAAACCTCAATGATAACCGGAGGATCGTCATTGGTGCTCACCGCCTGTGATTCTGTCGCATCCGGCAGATCCACTTCCACGCTCTGGGTAATGATTGGCGCTGTCGCCATGAAGATCAGCAGCAGTACCAACAGGACGTCCAGCAGTGGAACGATATTGATTTCGGACTTGAGCTCGCGACGACCTCGTCCACGCGATCTGGCCATGGTTTACCCCTTGTTGCTCTCGGTGCTGGTAAACGCCTGACGGTGCAGAATCGCAGTGAACTCTTCCATAAAGTTGTCGTAGTTCAGTTCCAGTTTGTTCACACGCTGGTTCAGACGGTTGTATGCCATAACCGCCGGAATTGCCGCAAACAGACCGATAGCGGTCGCAATCAGTGCTTCAGCGATACCCGGTGCAACCATCTGCAACGTCGCCTGCTTCACCGCGCCCAGCGCGATAAAGGCGTGCATGATCCCCCACACGGTACCAAACAGGCCGATATACGGGCTGATGGAACCGACAGTGCCGAGGAAAGGAATATGCGTTTCAAGGTTTTCCAGCTCGCGGTTCATAGAGATGCGCATCGCACGCGAGGCACCTTCCACCACCGCTTCCGGCGCATGATTGTTTGCACGATGCAGACGGGCAAACTCTTTGAAACCGCTATAAAAAATTTGCTCGGAGCCTGTAAGGTTTTCACGGCGTCCCTGGCTTTCCTGATACAGACGAGAAAGCTCAATACCCGACCAGAACTTATCTTCAAACGCTTCAGCTTCACGGCCAGCGGCATTGAGGATACGCGTTCTCTGGATGATGATGGCCCAGGATGCGATTGAAAAACCAATCAAAATCAACATGATAAGTTTAACCAGAAGGCTTGCCTTCAGGAACAAATCAAGGATATTCATGTCAGTCACTGCTTAAACTCCGCGACAATAGACTTAGGAAGCGCACGAGGCTTCATTATGGTTGGATCAACACAAACAATCAGTACTTCAGCTGAGTTCAGTACGGTATTCTCTGCGTTGACTATCCGCTGCGTGAAAACCAGTGAGGTCCCGCGCATTGATGTAATTTCAGTTTGGACTTCGAGCATATCGTCGAGTCTGGCAGGCGCAAAATACTCAAGCGTCATCTTGCGAACCACGAAGGCAACTCGCTCAGCCAACAGTACCTGTTGACTAAAGTGATGATGGCGCAGCATCTCTGTGCGTGCCCGTTCATAAAAAGCAACGTAGCTGGCGTGGTAAACCACACCACCGGCATCGGTATCTTCGTAATAGACACGAACCGGCCATCGAAACAGCGTTGTATTCACTTTACATCCCGGTAATGCAACAAAAGTTAATGCTTTTAAACTTCGCTACTATACGCGCGGGAAAGAGGGTTGGGAATGGGGGAAAGTAAACGGAGAGTAAATTTTTATGGGCTCGGGTAAGCCCATAACGTTAACGGACATTTCTTATTCAGAAGAAGAAGAAAATCAAACCGGCGAGAAGCACCAGATCGGCAATCAGCGGGCAAAAAATTCCCTGCCAGTGAACGGCTTTCGGACGAAAGCCCACGCCGTGGATCACACCTGCACACACCGCCCACATAATGAGGAAGCCGTGCCAGATTTCAAGCTCGCTGGTTTTCGCTGCAAAGCGCGAAGGGTCCCAGAAGATACAACCTGCCAGCAGTAATGCCATCACTAAAGAAAGCGCCCGTAACGGGCGCTTGTCCATTACCGCGTAAAGTTTCGCGATAATATTCATCAGTGTTTTTCTTCACCCGCTTTGGTCGCTTCTACGTGCTCAAGCGCCAGGGCAGTGATGACACCAAATGCACAGGCAAGAAGCGTCCCTAAAATCCATGCGAAATACCACATATTCAGCTCCTTACTTAGTACATAGAGTGGGTGTTGCTTTCGATATGTTCTTTCGTGATGCGACCGAACATTTTCCAGTAACACCAGATGGTGTAGGCCAGAACAATCGGAACGAATACGCAAGCAACATATGTCATCAGGTTCAGCGTCATATGGCTGGACGTTGCATCCCACATGGTCAGGCTAGCATTCAGCATGGTGCTGGATGGCATGACGAATGGGAACATCGCAATACCCGATGTCAGGATGATGCACGCCAGGGTCAGTGATGAGAACACGAACGCCAGAGCGCCTTTCTCCAGACGGGACGTCAACACGGTCAGCAGCGGCAGCAATACGCCCAGAGCCGGAATAGCCCACAGCGCAGGGGTATTGTTAAAGTTCACCAGCCATGCACCTGCCTGACGCGCCACTTCTTTGGTCAGCGGATTAGACGGCGCAGTATGGTTAATCGCAGACGTCACCACGTAGCCATCAATGCCGTACACCACCCACACACCAGCCAGTGCGAAGCAGACCAGCGTGACCAGCGCAGCGACCTGAGCCGTCACGCGAGAACGCAGGTGCAGTTCACCAACCGTACGCATCTGCAGGTAGGTTGCGCCCTGAGTGATGATCATCGCCACGCTCACTACGCCGGCCAGCAGACCAAACGGATTCAGCAGCTGGAAGAAGTTACCGGTGTAGTAGAGACGCATGTACTCGTCCAGGTGGAACGGCACGCCCTGCAGCAGGTTACCGAACGCCACGCCGATGACCAGCGGTGGAACGAAGCTACCGATGAAGATGCCCCAGTCCCACATGTTGCGCCAGCGGGTGTCTTCAATCTTGGAACGGTAGTCGAAACCGACCGGACGGAAGAATAAAGAAGCCAGCACCAGAATCATCGCCACGTAGAAGCCGGAGAACGCAGCCGCGTAGACCATCGGCCAGGCAGCGAACAGCGCGCCGCCTGCGGTGATCAGCCACACCTGGTTACCGTCCCAGTGTGGGGCGATGGAGTTGATCATGATTCGACGCTCGGTGTCATTACGACCGAGGAAACGGGTGAGCATCCCCACCCCCATGTCGAAACCATCCGTGACGGCGAAACCGATCAGCAGAACGCCGATCAACAGCCACCAGATAAAACGCAATACTTCATAATCGATCATTTGATGACTCCTGTCTTAGCGTGCCGGCTGAGTAGTCGCAGTGGACTGCTCGTAGTGATAGCGACCGGTTTTCAGGCTGCTTGGGCCAAGGCGCGCGAACTTGAACATCAGGAACAGTTCAGCTACCAGGAACAGGGTGTACAGACCACAAATCAGCAGCATGGAGAAGATCAGGTCGCCCGCTGTCAGGGAGGAGTTCGCTACCGCCGTTGGCAGTACCTCACCAATCGCCCATGGCTGACGGCCATACTCCGCCACAAACCAGCCGGATTCGATTGCGATCCACGGCAGTGGAATACCGTACAGCGCAGTGCGCAGCAGCCATTTTTTCTCGCCGATGCGGTTGCGAATCACGGACCAGAAGGACGCCGCAATGATCAGCAGCATGATGATGCCGCAGCCCACCATGATACGGAATGCGAAGTACAGAGGCGCAACGCGTGGAATCGAGTCTTTGGTTGCCATCTGGATCTGTGCTTCTGTCGCATCAGACACGTTCGGGGTATAGCGCTTCAGCAGCAGACCGTAACCCAGATCTTTCTTCACGTTATTGAACTGGTCGCGAACGGCCTGGTCGGTAGAACCGGCACGCAGCTGTTCCAGCAGCGAGTAGGCTTTCATACCGTTACGGATACGCTCTTCGTGCTGAACCATCAGCTCTTTCAGCCCCGTCACCTGCTTATCAACAGAACGGGTGGCGATGATACCCAGCGCGTAAGGGATCTGAATCGCGAAGTGGTTTTGCTGCGCGTCCTGATCCGGAATACCGAACAGCGTAAAGGCCGCAGGCGCCGGTTGGGTTTCCCATTCGGCTTCGATGGCGGCCAGTTTGGTTTTCTGCACGTCACCCATTTCGTAACCGGATTCATCACCCAGAACGATAACAGAGAGGATTGCAGCCATACCGAAGCTTGCCGCGATAGCAAAGGAGCGCTTAGCAAACGCGAAGTCACGACCGCGCAGCATGTAGTAAGAACTGATACCCAGGATAAACATTGCGCCGCACACATAGCCAGAAGCGACGGTGTGAACGAATTTAACCTGCGCAACCGGGTTCAGGACCAGCTCGGCAAAGCTGACCATCTCCATACGCATGGTTTCGAAGTTGAAATCAGACGCGATCGGGTTCTGCATCCAGCCGTTCGCCACCAGGATCCACAGCGCGGACAGGTTCGAACCTAATGCCACCAGCCAGGTCACCGCCATATGCTGGACTTTACCCAGACGGTCCCAACCGAAGAAGAACAGACCTACAAAGGTGGATTCGAGGAAGAATGCCATCAGACCTTCAATGGCCAGCGGCGCACCGAAGATATCCCCTACATAGTGGGAATAGTAAGACCAGTTAGTCCCGAACTGGAACTCCATAGTCAGACCGGTTGCCACGCCCAGTGCGAAGTTGATACCAAACAACTTGCCCCAGAACTTGGTCATATCTTTATAAATCTGTTTGCCGGAGAGAACGTATACCGTTTCCATGATGGCCAGCAGGAACGCCATACCGAGCGTCAGTGGCACAAAAAGGAAGTGGTACATCGCGGTCAAGGCAAACTGTAAGCGCGACAGTTCGACTATATCTAACATCATGACTCCTTGCTCATCGCATGAAGACTCCGAGAGTGAACCCCGTCAGAAAGAGATCCACACGCATGCCCCAATACAAATTATTCGCATCCTTGTCGTCGTTATTACCCTAAAGGAGGATAAAAACGATGACGTGAGGTTACAAATACGTTAATAAAAAACTCAAATTGATCCCGCAAATATAATACGCTGCAAAACCCTTACAATAAACAGGTTTTTATTGAATCACATTTACGTTTTTCGACGGTGATCAATTTATAGCAAAATTACCACTTTTCGGCCATTTTGATCGGGGACAATTTAGCGCCTTTTGGTGTGTTTTTCCAAACATTAAACATTGATTTAAATCAAAAACAATCTGTTATGTTAATTGTGTTTTGATGCGGTGAACATAGTAAAGACCATGTTAAAGATATGTATATAAAATACAATTAAGGTTATCGAATCGACGGGTGAATATAAACAGAAGTGATTTTTATTAACTTAGTAGTCTGAATGCCGATTTATTCAGGACATAAATTTTAGTGGGTTTTTCGTTTTTTTCCATCTGCTCTCTTTAAGGCAAATAAATAACAATTATTTTACTTTTACATCCTCTCTAATTAACACCTATTTGTGACTATTGCATGACGCCCGGCAGGCAATAAAAAAGGCCGCTTTACAGCGGCCAACCATGTCGAAACGGACATTTTTATACTTCAACGCTCCCCTTTCGGGGAGCAGAGAGGACTTACTTAATGATGGATTTCAGTGCTTCGCCGATATCCGCCAGGCTGCGAACGGTTTTCACGCCTGCGGCTTCCAGCGCTGCGAATTTCTCATCAGCCGTACCCTTACCACCGGCGATGATCGCGCCTGCGTGACCCATACGCTTGCCTTTCGGCGCAGTCACACCCGCGATGTAACCCACAACTGGCTTGGTCACGTGTTCTTTGATGTAAGCAGCCGCTTCTTCTTCCGCGCTACCACCGATCTCACCGATCATCACGATCGCTTCGGTCTGTGGATCTTCCTGGAACAGCTTCAGGATGTCGATGAAGTTAGAGCCCGGGATCGGGTCACCGCCGATGCCCACGCAGGTGGACTGGCCGAAGCCGTAGTCGGTGGTTTGCTTAACGGCTTCATAGGTCAGGGTACCGGAACGGGACACGATGCCCACTTTGCCCGGCTTGTGAATGTGGCCCGGCATGATGCCGATTTTGCATTCGCCCGGGGTGATAACGCCAGGGCAGTTCGGGCCGATCATGCGCACTCCTGCTTCATCCAGCTTCACCTTCACGGTCAGCATATCCAGCGTCGGGATGCCTTCTGTGATGGTGATGATCAGTTTGATGCCTGCGTCGATCGCTTCCAGAATAGAGTCTTTGCAGAACGGCGCCGGAACGTAGATCACGGTCGCGGTTGCGCCCGTCGCTTCTACGGCTTCACGCACGGTATTGAACACCGGCAGGCCCAGGTGGGTGGTGCCGCCTTTACCTGGCGTTACGCCGCCAACCATCTGCGTGCCGTAAGCAATCGCCTGTTCGGAGTGGAAAGTCCCCTGGCTACCGGTGAAGCCCTGGCAGATAACCTTGGTATCTTTATTAATTAAAACTGACATTATTTCCCCTCCACTGCGGCAACAACCTGCTGAGCTGCATCCGTCAGACTTTTCGCTGCAATAATATTCAGGCCGCTGTCAGCCAGTTTTTTCGCGCCGAGTTCAGCGTTGTTACCTTCCAGACGCACAACAACCGGAACGTTAACACCCACTTCTTCTACCGCACCGATGATACCGTCGGCGATCAGGTCGCAACGGACGATACCGCCGAAGATGTTAACCAGAACGGCCTTCACGTTGTCATCAGAGAGAATGATTTTGAACGCTTCGGTTACGCGCTCTTTGGTTGCGCCACCGCCCACGTCGAGGAAGTTTGCTGGCTCACCGCCGTGCAGCTTAACGATGTCCATGGTGCCCATCGCCAGGCCCGCACCGTTAACCATGCAGCCGATGTTGCCGTCCAGCGCCACGTAGTTCAGCTCCCACTGTGCAGCCTGCGCTTCACGCGGATCTTCCTGAGACTGATCGCGCATTTCGCGCAGATCCGGCTGGCGGAACAGCGCGTTGCCGTCAGCGCCCAGCTTGCCGTCGAGGCAGATCAGGTCGCCCTGGGTGGTGATCACCAGCGGGTTAATTTCGATCAGCGCCAGATCGCGCTCCAGGAAGATGGTTGCCAGACCCATGAAGATCTTGGTGAACTGCTGAACCAGTTTACCTTCCAGACCCAGTTTGAACGCCAGCTCGCGACCCTGGTAAGGCATTGGGCCCGCCAGCGGATCGATAGCCACTTTGTGGATCAGGTGCGGGGTCTCTTCCGCCACTTTTTCGATTTCCACGCCGCCTTCGGTAGACGCCATGAACACCACGCGACGGGAGCTACGGTCAACAACCGCGCCCAGGTACAGTTCTTTCGCGATGTCGGTCGCCGCTTCAACCAGGATCTGGTTAACCGGCTGGCCGTTCGCGTCTGTCTGGTAGGTCACCAGACGCTTGCCGAGCCAATGTTCAGCAAACGCACGAATCTCTTCTTTACTCTTAACAACCTTCACACCGCCCGCTTTACCACGGCCACCAGCGTGAACCTGACACTTAACTACCCACGGGCCGGAACCGATTTTAGATGCAGCTTCTTCTGCTTCACGCGGGGTAGTACAGGCATAACCCACCGGAGCCGGTAAGCCATACCGGGCAAACAGCTGTTTGGCCTGATATTCATGTAAGTTCATGTGTTCTATCCATCCTTCAGGGTAATCGTTATCTTCAAACCTGTAGACCGGCGCAGTCTGTGTGCCGGATGGCGCTACGCTTATCCGGCCTACAGGGCAGGTGATGCTAAATAGTCACTAGACGTCCAGCAGCAGACGCGTTGGATCTTCCAGCAGCTCTTTAATCGCTACCAGGAAGCCCACGGACTCGCGGCCGTCGATCAGGCGGTGGTCGTAAGAGAGCGCCAGATACATCATCGGCAGGATCTCAACTTTACCGTCTACCGCCATCGGGCGATCTTTAATGGCATGCATACCCAGGATCGCGCTCTGCGGCGGGTTAATGATCGGGGTAGACATCAGCGAGCCGAATACGCCGCCGTTGGTAATGGTGAAGTTACCGCCGGTCAGATCGTCTACGGTCAGCTTGCCGTCGCGGCCTTTAACAGCCAGCTCTTTAATGTTTTTCTCGATGTCAGCCATTCCCAGGGTATCCACATCACGCAGAACCGGCGTTACCAGGCCACGTGGGGTAGAAACCGCCATGCTGACGTCGAAATAGTTGTGGTAAACCACGTCATCGCCATCGATAGACGCGTTCACTTCCGGGTAGCGTTTCAGCGCTTCAACTACCGCTTTCACGTAGAAGGACATAAAGCCCAGACGGATACCGTGACGTTTTTCAAACGCGTCACCGTACTGCTTACGCAGGTCCATGATTGGCTTCATGTTCACTTCGTTGAAGGTGGTCAGCATCGCGGTGGAGTTTTTCGCTTCCAGCAGACGCTCGGCCACGCGCTTACGCAGGCGAGTCATCGGCACGCGTTTTTCGCTGCGGGCGCCCAGAGCAGGCTGAGCTGCTGGTGCTGCCGCAGGGGCTTTCGCTTCTGCCTGAGCAGGCGCTTTCGCCAGGTGTTTGTCGATGTCTTCGCGGGTCAGACGTCCGCCCACACCGGTGCCTTTGATGGCTGCCGGGTCAAGGCTGTGTTCAGCCAGCAGGCGACGGATCGCCGGGCTGAGGGCGTCGTTAGACTGTTCTTCCAGAGAAGCCTGCTGGCGCTGAGCCGGCGTAGAGGCTTTCTCTTCAGACTTCGCGCTGGACTCTTTGCCCGCGCTGTTGCCTTCACGCAGGCGACCCAGGATCTGACGAGAGGTGACGGTGGTACCTTCATCTTCCAGCACCGCGTCCAGAACGCCATCCGCCGAAGCCGGTACTTCCAGTACCACTTTGTCAGTTTCGATTTCTACCAGCACTTCATCGCGCTTAACGGCATCGCCTGGTTTTTTGTGCCAGGTAGCGACGGTCGCATCTGCTACGGATTCAGGCAGGTCGGGAACAAGAATATCTACGCTACTCATTTTGTATCCTTTAATTAATCGACGTTCAGCGCGTCATTGACCAGATCTTGTTGCTGCTTCTGGTGAACGGACATATACCCTACCGCCGGAGAGGCGGAGGCCGGGCGACCTGCATAACGCAGGGCTGACCCAAATGGAATCACTTCACGGAAATGATGCTGGCTGCAGTACCATGCGCCCTGGTTGAGCGGCTCTTCCTGGCACCAGACAAAATCATGTACGTGAGCATATTGTTTCAGCACTTCCTGCATCGCCTGATGCGGGAACGGATAAAGCTGTTCGATACGCACGATGGCGACATCTTTCTGATCGTTCTTGCGGCGCTGTTCCAGCAGGTCGTAATAAACCTTACCAGAACACATCACCACGCGCTTCACGCCCTGCGGATCCAGCTCGTCAATTTCACCAATGGCCGGCTGGAAGGTACCGTTCGCCAGTTCTTCCAGGCTGGACACCGCCAGCGGATGACGCAGCAGGGATTTTGGCGACATCACCACCAGCGGACGGCGCATACCGCGCAGCGCCTGACGACGCAGCATGTGGTACACCTGAGCCGGAGTAGACGGCACGCAGACCTGCATGTTCTGCTCGGCGCAGAGCTGCAGATAACGTTCCAGACGCGCGGAGGAGTGCTCAGGACCCTGGCCTTCATAGCCGTGCGGCAGCAGCATAACCAGGCCACACATACGGCCCCACTTCTGCTCGCCGGAGGAGATGAACTGGTCGATAACCACCTGCGCGCCGTTGGCGAAGTCACCAAACTGCGCTTCCCAGATGGTCAGGGTGCGTGGTTCAGCGGTGGCGTAGCCGTATTCGAAAGCCAGTACCGCTTCTTCAGACAGCACGGAGTCCCAGACCTTGAACTGGCCCTGACCGTTGTGCACGTGCTGCAGCGGGGTGTAGGTTGAACCGTTGGACTGGTTGTGAACAACCGCGTGACGGTGGAAGAAGGTCCCACGGCCCGCATCTTCACCGGACAGACGAACAGGAATGCCTTCGTCAACCAGCGTTGCGTAAGCCAGCGTTTCCGCGCCGCCCCAGTCGAACAGCTTCTCGCCTGCCGCCATGGACTGACGGTCAGCGTAGATTTTCTGCACGCGAGACTGCATCTCGATAGCGTCCGGTACGGTGCTGATGCGTTTAGCCAGCTCCTGCAGGCGCTTCATCTCAACCTTGTTCGGGTAGCTCTCATCCCACTCGTGGTTGAGGTACGGCGACCAGGTAAAGGAGTGCATGTTCATCGGACGCAGCTCTTTCACCACGCATTCACCCGCATCCAGCGCGTCGCGGTAGAGGTTGACCATTTCGGTCGCATCTTCCAGCGTCGCCACTTTGTCGCTCTCCAGCTTGTCAGCATAGATTTTGCGCGGGGTTGGGTGTTTTTTGATTTTCTGGTACATCAGCGGCTGGGTTGCACTTGGCTCATCCGCTTCATTGTGGCCGTGACGGCGGTAGCAGAAGAGGTCAATGAACACATCGCGTTTAAAGGTATTACGGAAGTCCAGCGCCAGACGGGTAACGAAAGCAACGGCTTCCGGGTCATCCGCGTTAACGTGGAAGATCGGCGCCTGTACCATCTTACCGATGTCGGTGCAGTACGGGGTAGAACGCGCATCCAGCGGGTTAGAGGTGGTGAAGCCCACCTGGTTGTTAATCACGATGCGAACGGTACCGCCCACTTCGTAACCACGCGCTTTCGACATGTTCAGGGTTTCCTGAACCACGCCCTGCCCTGTTACCGCCGCATCACCGTGGATGGTGATTGGCAGCACTTTATTGCTGCTTGGCTCGTCCAGACGATCCAGACGCGCACGTACGGAACCGATAACCACCGGGCTGACGATTTCCAGGTGTGACGGGTTAAACGCCAGCGCCAGGTGAACCAGACCGCCTTCGGTTTCGATATCAGACGAGAAGCCCATGTGGTACTTCACGTCGCCGGTGCCGAGGTGTTCTTTATGTTTGCCCGCGAATTCGTCGAACAGGTCCTGTGGTTTTTTACCCAGCACGTTGACCAGTACGTTCAGACGACCGCGGTGCGCCATACCCAGTACCACTTCACGGGTACCGCTCTTGCCTGCGTGACGAATCAGCTCTTTCAGCATCGGCACCAGCGCGTCGCCGCCTTCCAGCGAGAAGCGTTTTGCGCCCGGGAATTTCGCGCCCAGATAACGCTCAAGCCCTTCCGCTGCGGTCAGTTCGTTCAGGAAGCGTTTTTTCTCGTCAGCCGAGAAGGTCGCGTGGCCCGCTACGGATTCGATGCGCTGCTGGATCCAGCGTTTCTCTTCGGTAGAGGTAATGTGCATGTATTCCGCGCCGATGGAGCCGCAGTAGGTTTGCTTGAGCGCGTCAATCAGATCGCCCAGCTTCATCGTGTCTTTGCCGATGGCAAAGGAACCTACGTTAAAGCTTTCCTGGAAATCGGCCTCGGTCAGATCGTGATACGCCGGATCGAGATCGGCCACACGGTCTTGTTTCCACAGTCCCAGCGGATCGAGATTCGCATGCTGGTGACCGCGGAAGCGATAAGCGTTGATAAGCTGCAGGACTTTAACCTGCTTCGCATTGGTGTCAGGGTCGGAAATCGCAGAAGAGTAACGTGAGGCATCCTTCGCCAGACGACGGAAATAATCACGTGTTTTGGAATGGAATTGATCCGGTTTGACCCCTGTGCCAGGCAACTGCTGGAACATGGAACGCCAGTTTGCGTCCACTGAGTCAGGATCGGTTAAGAAGTCTTCATAGAGCTGTTCTATCCAGCTCTGGTTCGCACCAGAGAGGTAAGAAGAGTCCAGCCAGGCTTTCATTGCGCCGTTCTGCATCGTGATCCCTTAAGCATTTTTATGCTTACTTTCGCCGTAGAAACTACCACGCACACCGCGTGTACGTGCCGGGGTTCACCTGCGAGCTCTTTTCATTTGGCCCGCGAAGGAACCTTTAGAAACTGTCTGGACTTCAGGGTAGTACAGGGCAGTTTTTAAAGGTTTCTGCAATCTGTTCCCTCTCCCTTTGGGAGAGGGTCAGGGTGAGGGGAACAGCGCTCCCCTCTCACTACTTACGCACTGCGCTGCAGCAGCATCGACTTAATATGGCCGATGGCGCGCGTCGGGTTCAGCCCCTTCGGACACACACTGACGCAGTTCATGATGCTATGGCAGCGGAATACGCTGAAAGCGTCACTCAGTCCTTCCAGACGGCTGTCGGTTTCGGTGTCGCGGCTATCGATCAGGAAGCGATAGGCAGCCAGCAGACCGGCCGGGCCGATAAACTTGTCCGGGTTCCACCAGAACGACGGGCAGGACGTTGAACAGCATGCGCAGAGAATACACTCGTACAACCCATCGAGTTTTTCACGCTGCTCTGGAGACTGTAAGTGCTCGCGAGCGGGTGGATTTTGCCCATTATTCAATAAGTAAGGCTTAATCTTCTCATATTGTGCATAGAATTGCCCCATGTCTACCACCAAATCACGCACAACCGGCAGGCCTGGCAGAGGACGGATAACAATTTTCTGACCAGGACGCTGCAACGCTGAAATTGGCGTGATGCAGGCCAGGCCATTTTTGCCGTTCATGTTCACCCCGTCAGAACCACAAACCCCTTCACGGCAGGAGCGGCGGAACGACAGCGTTGGATCTTTTTCTTTCAGCTGGATTAACGCATCCAGCAGCATCATGTCGCGACCTTCTTCCGCTTCCAGGGTGTAGTCCTGCATGCGCGGAGCGTCATCAACATCCGGGTTATAACGATAAACTGAGAATTCGAGTTTCATTATCCTGTCTCCGCATTAGTAAGTACGAATCTTCGGCGGGAACGCCGGACGCAGTTTCGGTTCCATATTGACGCTACGACGCGTCATGGTTTCCGACTCTGGCAGATACAGGGAATGGCACAGCCAGTTTTCGTCATCACGCTCCGGGAAGTCGAAGCGGCTATGCGCGCCACGGCTTTCGGTACGGAAGTTTGCCGACATCGCCGTCGCGAACGCGGTTTCCATCAGGTTATCCAGCTCCAGGCACTCAACGCGCTGGGTGTTGAACTCGCTGGAGGTGTCGTCCAGACGGGCATTTTTCAGACGCTCGCGGATAGCTTTCAGCTGCTCAAGGCCTTTGGCCATCGCATCGCCTTCACGGAATACCGAGAAGTTGTGCTGCATGCATTCCTGCAACGCTTTACGGATCTCCACCGGATCTTCGCCGTTACGGTTACCGTTCCAGCGGTTGAGGCGCTCAAGAGAGGCATCAATTTCGTCATCGGTCGCGTCACGCAGCGCGCCCTGCTCGGCAATAGATTCCTGCAGATGCAGACCCACCGCGCGACCAAACACTACCAGGTCCAGCAGGGAGTTACCGCCCAGACGGTTTGCGCCATGTACGGATACGCAGGCAATTTCGCCTACCGCGAACAGGCCAGGAATAACCACGTCTTCGCCCTGCTCGTTCACGGTCAGCGCCTGACCGGTCACTTTGGTCGGAATACCGCCCATCATGTAGTGGCAGGTTGGGATAACCGGAATCGGCTCTTTCACCGGGTCGACGTGTGCAAAGGTGCGGGAGAGTTCCAGGATGCCCGGCAGACGGGATTCCAGCACTTCTTTACCCAGATGGTCGAGTTTCAGCTTCGCGTGTGGACCCCATGGGCCATCACAGCCGCGGCCTTCACGGATTTCGATCATGATGGAACGCGCCACCACGTCACGACCCGCCAGGTCTTTCGCATTCGGGGCATAACGCTCCATAAAGCGCTCGCCGTGTTTGTTCAGCAGGTAACCACCTTCACCGCGGCAACCTTCTGTTACCAGAACGCCCGCACCGGCGATACCGGTTGGGTGGAACTGCCACATCTCCATATCCTGCACCGGCACGCCCGCGCGGATAGCCATACCGACACCGTCACCGGTGTTAATGTGGGCGTTAGTGGTGGACTGATAAATACGGCCTGCGCCGCCGGTCGCCAGCACGGTCGCGCGGGCTTTGAAGTAAACCACTTCACCGGTTTCGATGCACAGCGCGGTACAACCAACAATTGCGCCATCGGCGTTTTTCACCAGATCCAGCGCATACCACTCGGAGAAGATGGTGGTGTGGTTTTTCAGGTTCTGCTGATACAGGGTGTGCAGCAGCGCATGACCGGTACGGTCAGCCGCCGCCGCGGTACGTGCCGCCTGCTCGCCGCCGAAGTTTTTCGACTGGCCGCCAAACGGACGCTGATAGATAGTGCCGTTTTCCAGACGGGAGAACGGCAGACCCATATGGTCCAGCTCCAGAATCGCTTCCGGGCCGGTTTTACACATATATTCGATAGCATCCTGGTCGCCGATGTAGTCGGAACCTTTTACCGTGTCATACATGTGCCATTCCCAGTTGTCTTCATGGGAGTTACCCAGCGCAACGGTGATACCGCCCTGCGCAGACACGGTGTGGGAACGGGTCGGGAAAACTTTAGAGAGCAGCGCACAGGTCTGGCCGCTCTGGGAAATTTGCAGTGCGGCACGCATACCTGCGCCACCGGCACCAATCACAACAGCATCAAATTCTCTGACTGGCAGTTTCATTACACACCCCACACCACAACGAATCCATAAATAACGTAAACCACCAGTGCAACCACAATGGCCAGCTGCAGCGGGAGGCGAATCGCCAGCGGTTTAACGTAATCGGTCAACACCTGCCACATACCAATCCAGGCATGAATAAGGATGGAGAACAGAGCCAGCAGGGTGAACACTTTGGTGAAGGCGGATCCGAAGAACCCACTCCAGATTTCCCACGTCAGCATGCCGCTGGTCGCGAAGAAACCGATCATATAGATGATGTAAAGGGTGAGAACGATGGCGGTAGCACGGACCAGGATGAAGTCATGTACGCCGTTGCGTCCTAATGCGGAGGCGTTGCTTACCATACGAGAACTCCTGCGAGAAGTGAAAGCACGACTGTAATCACAAATGAAATGTTAGCGGAGCGTTTCCCGGCTTCGAAAGTCTCTTCCAGATAGCCAAAGTCCATCAGCATATGGCGAACACCCACGACGACGTGGTACGCCAGCGCGGTCAGAATGCCCCACATGATGAATTTCACGAAGAAGCTGTTCATGATGGCAGAGGCCTGGAGGAATCCTTCAGGGGAAGAGAGGCTGGTGCCCAGTAACCACAGCAAAATACCGACCGCCACAAACGTAATCACACCAGAAACACGGTGCAGAATGGACGCTATTGCTGTTACAGGGAACCGGATCGTTTTGAGATCCAGATTGACAGGTCTTTGTTTTTTCACATTTCTTATCATGAATAACGCCCACATGCTGTTCTTATTGTTTCCTTCCTCCGGACTGCGATGCGGGTCAAGCAGCGTTCCTTTTCTATAACTGCGCGTCATGCAAAACATTGCTTCCAGATGCTAAAACGACACGTTACAACGCTGGGTGGCTCGGGATTGCAGGGTGTTCCGGAGACCTGGCGGCAGTATAGGCCGTTCACAAAATCATTACAATTAACCTACATACAGTTTGTCGGGTTTTCTCTGGAACAGTGATCAGGGTCACGATAACAACATCTTTTTAATTTTTAATCATCTGATTTGACAAATGTTAAACAATATTGTTACAAACGTCATCAGAAAAGGCATATAATGCGCAAAAGTTATGAGGTCTCACTTTCACCTGACAAATAGTTATGTAACAGTGTGATGGTATTGACCGAAGTTATCAGGACAGTTATTAGTGATATACAGGTTTGAATAATTCGGACTGCAAAAACGCTGATTTGCTGTTGTTTCACTGATATTTCATTCGTTTACCTGCAAGGCGCCATAGCTCTGTACCCTGGTTTGTCCTCGTGAGCTGAGCGGTAAGCCAAATAACAATCTGGTAACGGTGATTTACAGCTGAAAGCAAATCCGGTGAAGCGCAGTCTTAAGCATAAGGCGCTAAGGAGACCGTAAATGGCTGATACAAAGGCAACGCTCACCCTAAATGGTGACACTGCTATTGAACTGGATGTGCTAAAAGGCACGCTCGGTCAGGATGTTATTGATATCCGTACGCTGGGTTCTAAAGGTGTGTTCACCTTTGACCCTGGATTTACCTCTACCGCATCTTGCGAATCCAAAATCACCTACATTGACGGTGACGAAGGTATCCTGCTCCATCGCGGCTTCCCCATCGATCAGTTAGCCACCGAATCCAACTATCTGGAAGTGTGCTACATCCTGCTGAACGGCGAAAAACCGACGCAGGCACAGTACGATGAATTCAAAACCACCGTGACCCGTCACACCATGATCCATGAGCAGATTACCCGTCTGTTCCATGCGTTCCGTCGTGACTCTCACCCTATGGCGGTGATGTGCGGGATTACCGGTGCGCTGGCGGCGTTCTACCACGACTCCCTTGACGTGAATAACCCGCGTCACCGTGATATCGCGGCGTTCCGCCTGCTGTCCAAAATGCCTACCATGGCGGCGATGTGCTACAAATACTCCATCGGCCAGCCGTTTGTGTATCCGCGCAACGACCTCTCCTACGCGGGTAACTTCCTGCGCATGATGTTCTCCACGCCGTGCGAAGAGTACGAAGTGAACCCGGTACTGGAACGTGCGATGGACCGTATTCTGATCCTGCACGCTGACCACGAACAGAACGCCTCTACCTCTACCGTCCGTACCGCGGGCTCTTCAGGCGCGAACCCATTCGCCTGTATCGCTGCGGGTATCGCCTCCCTGTGGGGACCGGCACACGGCGGCGCGAACGAAGCGGCACTGAAGATGCTTGAAGAGATCAGCACCGTTGAGCACATTCCTGAGTTCGTGCGTCGTGCGAAAGACAAGAATGACTCCTTCCGCCTGATGGGCTTCGGTCACCGTGTTTACAAAAACTACGACCCGCGCGCCACCGTCATGCGTGAGACCTGCCACGAAGTGCTGAAAGAGCTGGGTACCAAAGATGACCTGCTGGAAGTGGCGATGGAGCTGGAACACATCGCGCTGAACGACCCGTACTTCATCGAGAAGAAACTCTACCCGAACGTCGATTTCTACTCTGGCATTATTCTGAAAGCGATGGGCATTCCGTCTTCCATGTTCACCGTCATCTTCGCCATGGCCCGTACCGTAGGCTGGATTGCGCACTGGAACGAAATGCACAGCGAAGGCATGAAAATCGCCCGTCCTCGTCAGCTGTATACCGGCTACGAGCAGCGTGATTTTAAGTCTGATATTAAGCGCTAACAGACGTTGGGTGCGGCCTGATGCCTTCACCCCGGCCCTCTCCCACAGGGAGAGGGAGAAAACATTAAAAACGGCAACTTTCGTTGCCGTTTTGCTTTTATTTCTGGCAGTGCGGGCACCAGTAAAAGGGTCTCGAAGAGAGCATAATCTTGTCGATAATCCCGCCGCATCGCTCGCACATTTTCCCCTCCCGATGAAACACCTTGAACCGGAACAGCGCCCCGTGATGCTTGTTCTCATCCACCACGCCGCGCGTGTTATACGACAGCCGCGGAATATCCAGCAGCGCGTGGGATAACGCCTCCAGCTGTTCATCATTCAGCTGAGACGCTTTGTGCTGCGGCGCCAGCCCGACTTCCCAGAGGATCTCCACCCGCAGGTAGTTGCCGAGCCCGGCCAGAAACGCCTGGTCAAGGAACAGGCCGGAAAACTGCCGGTTACGGAATTTAGGTGATAACAGCCGGGCCTTCACATCGCTCGCCGTCAGGCGCATGTCCAGCACGTCCGGCCCGACACGCTGCAGAAACGGGTGCGTCAGCAGCTGCTCCGGCGTTAACATTTCGATATCCGACGCGCTGTAAAGCAGGATCGCTTTATCCGCCGTTTGCAGCCTGACGCGCAGCACGCGGGTGGTTTGCGGCTGCTCGTCCGCCTCCACCACGCGCCAGACGCCGTAAAGCTGGTTATGGCTATATAACGTCAGGTTATGGGAAAAATGCGTGAGCAACGCTTTGCCGCGCGTTTCAATATGGGTCACCGTCTGCCCCACCAGCTGTGATTCAAACGGTTTTAGCTGAGGAAAAGCAAACCAGACATGCGTCAACGGTTTGCCCTTTATCGCCGCCTCCAGGCTATCCGCCGCGCGGCGGATCTCCGGACCTTCTGGCATGTTATTGTCCTTTCATGATTATTCTGCGCTGACCAGAATGCCCTCTTCAGAGAACGCCGCCCGCAAGCGGCGCGCGAACTGGAGCGCATGCTCGCCGTCGCCGTGTAAACATACCGTATCAGCCTGAACGTTTGCCTGTGTGCCATCCACGGCGGTCACCCGCCCGGCGCGCACCATCTCCAGCGTCTGCGCCAGCGCTTTAGCTTCGTCGGTAATCAGCGCCCCGGCCTGTGTACGTGGAACCAGGCTGCCGTCCGGCAGGTATCCCCGGTCGGCAAACACTTCCTGACGGGTGGTCAGGCCCAGCCGCTGTCCGGCACGAATAAGCTCGCTACCCGCAAGGCCTACCAGAATCAGCTGCGAATTACAGTCCCGCACCGCGCGGGCAATCGCCTCCGCCAGCGCCGGATCTTTCGCCGCCTGGTTATAGAGCATGCCGTGCGGCTTCACGTGGCGCATGACACCGTTCTCAGCGCGTACCATCGCCTCCAGCGCGCCGATCTGGTAGAGCACCTGAGCGTAGACCGTATCCGGCGGCAGATCCATCGCCGTGCGGCCAAAGTTTTCCCGGTCAGGGAAGCTCGGATGAGCGCCAATCGCGACGCCGTTTTTGATGGCATTACGCACGCTCTCCAGCATGGTTTGCGCATCGCCCGCATGAAAGCCGCAGGCGATGTTGACCGAGGTGACCAGCGTCATCAGCACCGCATCGGCGCTGCTGCCCTCGCCCAGATCGGCATTCAAATCAATCTTTACCATCAAGCCTCCACGCCAGCTGTTCGAGATAACGCTGCTGATCCTGCCGCGCCTTCAGCGCCTCTTCCAGTGAACACTGCACGAAGTGAATCGGCTGCCCGAGAGGAATTTGTGCCAGATGGTAGCGATCGGCTTCAATGATGCAGGCAATTCGCGGGTAACCGCCGGTCGTCTGCGCGTCGTTCATTAACACGATCGGTTGCCCGTTGCCTGGAACCTGAATAACCCCAGGCAGTAAACCGTGGGAGAGCAGTTCCCGGTCCGTCGTGCGGGTCAGCGGTTGCCCCTGAAGACGGTAGCCCATGCGGTTACTCTGCGGACTGAGCTTCCACGGTGAGCGCCAGAAGGACTCTTTGGAAGCCTCGTCAAACTCATGATATTCCGGCCCCGGTAAGGCGCGGATCTGGTTTCCCCACAGCAGCTGTTTTACGCCCTGCGCGGTCGAGAAATGGCGTGCCGAGGGCTTGATTGCCAGCCGATCGCCGTCGCGCAGCAAACGCCCTTCATGACCGCCGATCCCGGCTTTCTGATCGGTACTGGATGAGCCCAGCACCTCCGGCACGTCGATGCCGCCAGCCACCGCGAGATAGCTACGTACACCGTGCAAAGGACGCTTTAAGGTCAGACGCTGTCCGGTTTTCGCCCGCAGCCGCCAGCCGGTCCAGACCGCTTTACCATCCAGCGTCGCGTCACACCCTGCGCCAGTTAAGGCAAACCAGGTCTCCTGACTAAACTCAATGACGCACTGGCCGAGCGTAATTTCGAGCGCGGCCGTATTGCCGGGGTTGCCCACCAGCACGTTAGCAATCTCCAGCGCAGGCCTGTCCAGCGCGCCACAATAGCTCACGCCAGACTGGCGCATACCAAAGCGGCCCGCATCCTGTACGGAGGTATAAAGCCCGGCGCGAATAAGCGTTAACATACCCCCTCCTTCTGCGGGATAAAGCGAAGGGTATCGCCGGGACGCAGGAGTATTGGCGTCTCCAGCCCCGGGTCAAATAACGGTGTGGCGGTATGCCCAATAAGCTGCCAGCCGCCGGGCGATGTCAGCGGATAAACGCCGGTCTGCTCGCCGCCGATAGCCACCGTCCCCGCCGGTACGCTCAGGCGCGGTTCGGCACGACGTGGCGTATGCAGCTGAGGGGATAATCCGCCCAGATACGGGAATCCGGGCTGAAACCCCAGGAACCAGACCACGTAGTCAACCGAGCTGTGCAACTCAACAACCTGCTTTGCTGTTAAACCACAGTGGTCTGCCACCACGTCGAGATCCGGTCCCCCCGTGCCGCCATACACGACCGGGATCTCGATGGCACGCGATTCCGGCTCCAGCGCCTCACTCTCTTCCCACCAGCGCTGTAAACGTTCGATGGCATCCAGCGCCAGCGTATGCGGGCTACGCAGCACCACCGTGATGTTATTCATCCCCGGAATGGCTTCAACCACTTCCGGCAGATCGACCAGACGCTGGGTTAGCCGCCAGATACGCTTTTGCGTGGCAAGGGTCACCGGCGGCTCGAGCTCCAGAACCACTGCCGTTTCTCCCAGAAGATAACAACGCGCTCGCTGCACTCAGGCACCTCTCATCAGGCCGGGTTAGGGATATCAATAAAAGTCACATCCAGATCGGTGTTTTCCGTCAGCCACTCGCTGAGGGCGCGAATGCCGCCGCGCTCGGTGGCATGATGGCCTGCCGCGTAAAAATGCAGCCCCTGCTCACGCGCCGAATGAATCGTCTGCTCGGACACCTCGCCGGTGATAAAAGCATCGACACCAAAACGCGCGGCGCTGTCGATAAAGCCCTGCCCGCCACCGGTACACCAGGCCACACGCTTGACCGTATCCGGGCCGGTATCACCGCTCCATAGCGGACGACGCCCCAGGCGCGCTTCAATCCACGAGGCCAGCTCCAGCCCCGGAACCGGCATCGCCAGTTCGCCCCACGGCACCAGCGGCTCAATCTCCCCCATCACGGTAATGCCCAGTAGCTGCGCCAGCTGGACGTTGTTGCCGAGCTCCGGGTGCGCATCCAGCGGCAGGTGGTAACCGTACAGGTTAATGTCATTTGCCAGCAGCGTTTTCAGGCGGTTGCGCTTCATGCCGCGAATAATCGGCGATTCGTTTTTCCAGAAGTAACCGTGATGGACAATCACCGCATCAGCGTTCTGACGGACCGCCTCGTCCAGCAGCGCCTGGCTTGCCGTGACGCCGGTGATAATTTTTTGCACCGTTTCACGTCCTTCGACCTGGAGCCCGTTCGGGCCGTAATCGCTGAAGGAGGCACTATTCAGTTTTTCGTTAATCAGGCGTTCCAGTTCGCTGTTTTTCATCATCACTCTCTTATGCTTTGCGGGCCGCTTCGTACGCAGCCAGCGTGGCGACACGCGCCTGTTTATGATCGACAATCGGACGGGGATAATTCAGTTTTACACGCTGTTTATCCGCCCATGCCCACGGTTCGTGGATCGCTTTAGCCGGTATCTCTTTAAGTTCAGGGACCCAGCGGCGGATAAACTCGCCGTCCTCATCAAATTTTTGTCCCTGAGTGGTTGGATTAAAAATCCGGAAATAGGGAGCCGCATCGGTGCCCGTTGAGGCTGCCCACTGCCAGCCGCCGTTATTCGCGGCAAGATCGCCATCGATCAGCTGAGAGATAAAATAGCGCTCTCCGATACGCCAGTCGATAAGCAGATCCTTCACCAGAAAGCTGGCGGTAATCATTCGCAGGCGGTTGTGCATCCACCCCGTCTCATTGAGCTGACGCATCGCGGCATCGACTATCGGATAGCCCGTCTGCCCTGTTTGCCAGGCCTGTAAAAGTGCCTCATCGTGCTGCCATTTTACGTTGTCGGTCCAGGGAATGAACGGACGATGCTTACAGAGATCGGGATGATACGCCATCAGATGGCGATAAAACTCACGCCAGATCAGTTCATTCAGCCAGACGGACCCAGCGCCGCCCTCCAGCGCCTGCGGCTGCTCCGCCAGCAGACGATGTAAACACTGGCGAGGAGAGATCGCGCCCAGAGCCAGACAGGCCGACAGGCGGCTGGTGCCCTCGATGGCGGGAAAATCCCGACGCGCGTCGTAGTTGGCCGCATCCTGTTTGCAGAACTGGCGCAGTTGGGCGATGGCAGCTTTCTCATCGGCGGGGAACAGCGCTTTATCAAACGGCTGCTGAGGATAATCGAACGTCAGTTCAGGCAGGTCCTTTATGGCTTCGCCCCTCGCGGCAGGCGCAGCAACGCACTCCGGCAACGCCTCTTTCAGACGTTTGATAAAGGCATTTTTAAACGGAGTGAAAACTTTATACATCTCACGGTTGCCGGTCATCACGCTGCCCGGTGCCAGCATCACGCTGTCATCAAATCCTTCACAGACCACATCCTCCAGCATCTTCTCCAGCTGACGGTCGCGCTGCTGCTCGTTGAATTCGTACTGATAGTTGTAAAAAAGATGCGTGACGTTGTGCTGCTTACAGGTCTCCTGCACCGTCTGCAGCTGTGCGGCAAAATCACTTACCTCTTTATAAATCAGTGGTATGCCTTTTCCGGCAAGCGAATGCTGCAGATCGGTCAGATACGCACGCAGCAAGGCCGCCTGGCGTGGCGCCATATCATGCTGCCGCCACTGCTCGGGCGTAGCCACAAACAGAGCCAGTACGTTAGCGTCTTTGGCGCGGCAGGCCGCCGCCAGGGCGATGTTGTCATGTACGCGCAGGTCCGCGCGAAACCAAACCAGATGGGTGGGCATAAAACTCCAGGCAAATATCCATTATGTCCGTAAGGGCATGCCGTAAAAGGAAAAAGCATGCATTGAACTACTTTGCCATGAAGTGTAGACGGGATGAAATAAAAAAGGCCGCCCGAGGCGGCCTTAACGCTACTTGTCCTGCGCTATCGTGCTAAATGCAACAAACCCGATCGGTTCATCACTTTTGACAACGAGTACGCTGGCGACAATGAACGCGATGCAAAAATAGCGTTTCATTATGCGGTCCCTGCTGCTAACCGCTCCACCGTTCACCACCGGTGATAAGTCGGTGGACACAAGCTCTGACGAGAGCCTGACTTACGGTTGAGGTCACGCCTTTCCCGGGACCGGTGCCCATGTGCGAGATGGCGGAAAGGGACGCTGCATAGTAGTTGGCCCTGGCGTAAAACGTAATCCACCGAAAAGGTTTTTAAGAATATATTTAGGGAGTTGCAGTTTGATTACTTAAGGACCCGAGATATTCTTTTAAGCCTCTGACGAGGGCTTGAAAACCACCCAACGGACCGCGAATCCGGAGGGACAAAAAAACCGCCACATTGCTGTTGGCGGTTTTTTTATTGCTGTGTGTAGTCTTAGTAGAAGTCGCAGGTCGCTTTCTCGGCCTGATCCATCCATACCGGCTTCTCGCTGGTTTTCGCCCAGACGCGGTGCAGATAGCTATAAAAACGTGCACGATCTTTCCAGAACAGCATCACCGGCAGAGCCAGCACGCCAGCCACTACGGCGAAAGCGCGGCGCATGAACACAATATGAGCCGGAAACTCTTTATAAAGATCCATATTTTTCTCCCCTATAGTTGGCCGGAAACGTCATCCGGAAAATTCAAAATCTGTGACCTGGCTAAAATAATATCGCTTTGCTTGTAATTTTACTACTCATCCGACCACTTATTTTCGTCCGTTTAGCCAAAATTTACATTCACGCCGTAATTAAGTTACAAAAAAGTTAACGATTTACTTATCAATAGTTAAATTGTGGACTTTGCCATTTTTATACTTTTTTTACACCCGCCCTTCTCATTTTTGCGAAATCTTTGCGCCATAAATCCTACCGTTAGCACAACAACAAAAGTCACCCGGAGGTGGATTGTGAGTGCAGGTCTTATTGCCGGCATCGTGCTGGTGTTCCTGTTATTGGGTTATCTGGTTTATGCCCTGATTAATGCGGAGGCATTCTGATGGCTGCTCAGGCGTTTTTGCTTATTGCCAGTTTCTTAGTGGTGTTGTTCGTCCTGGCAAGGCCACTGGGCTCGGGGCTGGCACGGCTGATCAATAACGTTCCCCTGCCCGGCACGGGAAGCGTTGAAAAAGGGATCTGGCGCGTACTGGGTGTAGACGATCGGGAGATGAACTGGCGTGACTATCTGATCGCCATTCTGCTGCTGAACATTGTCGGACTCATTGCGCTTTTTGCCATGCTGATGTTGCAGGGTATCCTGCCGCTGAATCCGCAACAATTACCGGGCCTGTCGTGGCATCTTGCGCTGAACACGGCAGTCAGTTTTGTCACCAACACCAACTGGCAGTCCTATTCCGGTGAAACCACGCTCAGCTACTTCAGCCAGATGGTCGGATTAACCGTGCAGAACTTCCTCTCTGCCGCGAGCGGTATTGCGGTGATCTTCGCGCTGACGCGTGCGTTTGCACGTCAGAAAGTGAGTACGTTAGGTAACGCATGGGTAGACCTGACGCGCATTACGCTGTGGATCCTGCTGCCGATTGCGCTGCTGATCGCGCTGTTCTTTATTCAGCAGGGCACCCTGCAAAACCTGATGCCTTACACGCCTTATACCTCGCTGGAAGGCGCAAAACAGCTCCTGCCGATGGGGCCAGTGGCGTCGCAGGAAGCCATCAAAATGCTCGGGACGAACGGCGGGGGCTTCTTCAACGCCAACTCCTCGCATCCGTTTGAAAACCCTACCGCCCTGACCAATTTTGTGCAGATGCTGGCGATTTTCCTGATCCCCGCCGCGCTCTGCTTTGCCTTTGGCGACGTGGTCAACGATCGCCGTCAGGGGCGCACCCTGCTCTGGACCATGTCGCTTATCTTCGTGGTCTGTGTTGCGCTGGTGATGTGGGCCGAATGGCAGGGTAATCCGCACTTCCTTTCACTGGGTGCCGACAGCGCAATCAACATGGAAGGTAAAGAGAGCCGCTTTGGCATTCTCGCCAGCAGCCTGTATGCGGTGGTCACCACGGCTGCCTCGTGCGGGGCCGTCAACGCCATGCACGATTCCTTTACGGCGCTGGGTGGCATGATCCCGATGTGGCTGATGCAGATTGGCGAGGTGGTGTTTGGCGGCGTAGGCTCTGGTCTTTACGGCATGCTGCTGTTCGTGCTGCTGGCGGTGTTTATTGCCGGTCTGATGATTGGCCGCACCCCGGAATATTTGGGTAAAAAAATCGACGTTCGCGAGATGAAATTAACCGCGCTGGCGATTCTGGTCACCCCGGCGCTTGTGCTGCTCGGCACCGCGCTGGCGCTGATGACCGAGGCCGGACGCAGCGGCATCTTTAACCCTGGCATTCACGGTTTTAGTGAAGTGCTGTATGCCGTCTCCTCTGCCGCCAACAACAACGGCAGCGCCTTTGCAGGCTTAAGCGCCAACTCACCGTTCTGGAACTGCCTGCTGGCGTTCTGCATGTTCGTGGGTCGCTTCGGGATCATTGTGCCGGTTATGGCGATTGCCGGATCGCTGGTGAACAAAAAAATCCAACCGACCACCACCGGGACGTTACCGACCCACGGCGCGCTGTTTATCGGCCTGCTGACGGGCACCGTGTTACTGGTCGGCGCCCTGACCTTTATCCCCGCCCTCGCGTTAGGCCCGGTCGCGGAATACCTCTCTTTACGCTGATTTTGCGGAGAAATTGTCATGAGTCGTAAACAACTGGCCCTGTTCGAACCGTCATTAGTTCGTCAGGCGCTCATGGATGCGGTGAAAAAGCTGAGCCCGCGCGTGCAGTGGCACAACCCGGTGATGTTTATTGTCTGGGCGGGAAGCGTCCTGACCACCGGCCTGGCGATTGCCATGGGAACGGGCCACATGCCGGGGAATGCGATGTTTACCGGCGCCATCAGCCTGTGGCTGTGGTTTACCGTGCTGTTCGCCAATTTTGCGGAAGCGCTGGCGGAAGGCCGGAGTAAAGCCCAGGCCAACAGCCTGAAAGGGGTGAAAAAAACCGCCTTCGCGCGCAAGCTACGTGAACCGAAATACGGCGCGCAGATGGACCACGTTCCGGCGGATGAACTGCGTAAAGGCGATGTGGTGTTGGTGGAAGCCGGTGACATCATCCCTTGCGACGGCGAAGTCATTGAAGGGGGAGCATCGGTGGATGAAAGCGCCATCACCGGCGAATCCGCGCCGGTGATCCGTGAGTCCGGCGGCGATTTCGCCTCCGTGACGGGCGGGACGCGCATTCTTTCCGACTGGCTGGTGATACAGTGCAGCGTTAACCCGGGTGAAACCTTCCTCGACCGGATGATCGCCATGGTAGAAGGCGCCCAGCGTCGTAAAACGCCAAACGAAATTGCCCTGACCATCCTGCTGGTGGCCCTGACCATCGTCTTCCTGCTGGCAACCGCGACGCTGTGGCCATTCTCTGCCTATGGCGGTACCGCGGTCACCGTCACGGTACTGGTGGCGCTGCTGGTTTGTCTGATCCCAACCACCATTGGCGGCCTGCTGTCGGCCATCGGCGTGGCCGGCATGAGCCGTATGCTCGGTGCCAACGTTATCGCCACCAGCGGGCGTGCGGTGGAAGCCGCCGGTGACGTGGACGTCTTGCTGCTGGATAAAACCGGGACCATCACCCTCGGTAACCGTCAGGCGTCAGATTTCTTACCCGCCCCGGGCGTGGATGAAAAAACGCTGGCAGATGCCGCACAGCTCTCTTCGCTTGCCGATGAAACCCCGGAAGGCCGCAGTATCGTGATCCTCGCCAAGCAGCGCTTTAACCTGCGCCAGCGCGACGTTCAGAGCCTGCACGCCACGTTCGTGCCCTTTACGGCGCAAACCCGCATGAGCGGCATTAACATTCAGGATCGCATGATCCGTAAAGGCTCGGTTGACGCCATCCGCCGCCACATCGAGGCTAACAACGGTCACTTCCCGCCGGAAGTGGACAGCCTGGTCGAAAGCGTGGCCCGTCAGGGGGCGACGCCGCTGGTGGTGGCCGAAGGGGCCCATGTGCTGGGGGTAATTGCGCTGAAGGATATCGTCAAAGGCGGCATCAAGGAGCGCTTTGCCCAGCTGCGTAAGATGGGGATCAAAACGGTAATGATCACCGGGGATAACCGTCTTACCGCCGCGGCGATTGCCGCCGAAGCGGGCGTGGATGATTTCCTTTCCGAAGCCACACCGGAAGCCAAGCTGGCACTGATTCGTCAGTATCAGGCGGAAGGCCGTCTGGTGGCGATGACGGGTGACGGTACCAACGATGCCCCTGCCCTGGCGCAGGCCGACGTGGCGGTGGCAATGAACTCCGGTACCCAGGCGGCAAAAGAGGCGGGCAATATGGTCGACCTCGACTCTAACCCGACCAAGCTGATCGAAGTGGTACACATCGGCAAGCAGATGCTGATGACGCGCGGGTCGCTGACCACGTTCAGCATCGCCAACGACGTGGCGAAGTATTTCGCCATCATTCCGGCCGCGTTTGCCGCGACCTATCCGCAGTTAAACGCCCTGAACGTGATGCACCTGCACTCTCCGGCCTCGGCCATTCTGAGCGCAGTCATCTTTAACGCCCTGATTATTGTCTTCCTGATCCCGCTGGCGCTGAAAGGCGTGAGCTACAAGCCGCTCACGGCGGCCGCCATGCTGCGCCGTAACCTGTGGATTTACGGCCTGGGCGGGCTAGTGGTGCCCTTCGTCGGTATCAAGGTTATCGACCTGCTGTTGACGCTGTTCGGCCTGGTTTAAAAGGTGAATCAAATGACCATGTTACGCCCCGCTATACTTCTGTTTATTCTGCTGTCTCTCATTACCGGCGGGCTGTACCCGCTGGTGACCACCGCGCTGGGCCAGTGGTGGTTTAAGGATCAGGCTAACGGCTCGCTGATACTGCAAAACGGTGAAAACCGCGGTTCTCGCCTGATTGGTCAGAACTTTACGGATGCCCGCTACTTCCAGGGACGCCCTTCCGCCACTGCCGAAAGCCCGTATAATCCGATGGCATCCGGCGGCAGCAACCTGGCGGGCAGCAACCCGGAGCTGGACAAAGCCGTCGCTGAGCGCGTGGCAGCCCTGCGCACCGCGAATCCGCAGGCCAGCCGTGACGTTCCCGTGGAGCTGGTGACCGCCTCGGCCAGCGGGCTGGACTACAGCCTGACGCCGTCAGCCGTGGCATGGCAGATCCCGCGCGTCGCCGCCGCCCGCCAGCTGAGCGTCGAACAGGTGAGCCAGCTGGTTGCAGAGCACACGCAAAAGCCGCTGGTCAGCTTCATCGGCATGCCCGTGGTAAATATTGTTGAGCTGAATCTGGCGCTGGACGCGCTAAGGAAAAACTAAATGACCGACGAGCCCATGCGCCCGGATCCGGACAGGCTGCTTGAACAGACGGCTGAAGCCCATCGTGGCAAACTGAAAATTTTCTTCGGCGCCTGCGCGGGCGTCGGGAAAACCTTCGCCATGCTGACGGAAGCCCAGCGGCTTCGGGCGCAGGGGCTCGATATTTTGATCGGCGTGGTTGAAACCCACGGACGTAAAGAGACGGCATCGCTGCTGAAGGGGCTGGCTACCCAGCCGCCCCGCCGCATCAGCCATCGCGGTCGGTTAGTCACCGAATTCGATCTCGATGCCGCCCTCGCCCGCCGTCCCGCGCTTATCCTGATGGACGAGCTGGCGCACAGCAATGCGCCTGGCTCACGCCACCCAAAACGCTGGCAGGATGTTGAAGAACTACTTGAAGCCGGCATCGATGTGTTCACCACGGTTAACGTTCAGCATCTTGAAAGCCTGAACGACGTGGTCAGCGGCGTGACCGGCATTCAGGTGCGCGAGACGGTGCCCGACCCCTTCTTTGATTCCGCGGACGAGGTGGTGCTGGTCGACCTGCCCCCCGATGATTTGCGCCAGCGCCTCCATGAAGGCAAAGTCTACATCGCCGGCCAGGCCGAGCGCGCCATCGAACATTTCTTCCGTAAAGGCAACCTGATTGCCCTGCGCGAGCTGGCCCTGCGCCGAACCGCCGACCGGGTGGACGATCAGATGCGCGCCTGGCGCGACCTGCAGGGCCAGGAACGCGTCTGGCACACGCGGGATGCCATCCTGCTGTGCGTCGGCCACGGCAGCGGCAACGAAAAGCTTGTCCGCACCGCCGCGCGCCTCGCTGCCAAATTTGGCAGCGTCTGGCATGCGGTGTATGTCGAAACGCCGCAGCTGCACGCGCTGCCCGAAAACCAGCGCCGCGCGATCCTGAGTTCGCTGCGCCTGGCGCAGGAGCTGGGTGCCGAAACCGCCACCCTTTCCGATCCGCAGGAAGATAAAGCCATTCTGCGCTACGCGCGCGAGCACAACCTGGGGAAAATCGTCATTGGCCGTCGCCAGCATCGCCGCTGGTTTAGCCGCGAATCCTTTGCCGACAAGCTGGCTCGTCGTGCGCCGGATCTGGATCTGGTGATCGTGGCGCTGGATGACAAACCTACCCCCTTACCGAATCGCGCGCCGGACAGCCGCACCTTCAGCGATAAATGGCGCATTCAGCTTCGCGGCTGTCTTGTCGCCGTCGTGCTCTGCGCCCTGATTACCGTCATTGCCAGCCAGTGGCTGATTGCGTTTGATGCCGCCAACCTGGTGATGATCTACCTTCTTGGCGTGGTGGTGGTGGCGCTCTTTTACGGGCGCTGGCCGTCGGTACTGGCGACGGTTGTCAACGTCATCAGCTTCGATCTGTTCTTTATTGCTCCCCGCGGGACGCTCGCCGTCTCGGACGTACAATACATTCTCACCTTTGCGGTGATGCTCACCGTCGGGCTGGTGATCGGGAATCTGACGGCGGGCGTGCGCTACCAGGCGCGCATCGCCCGCTACCGCGAACAGCGTACGCGCCATCTCTATGAGATGTCGAAATCGCTGGCGGTGGGCCGTACGCCGCTGGATATCGTGCAGACCAGCGAGCAGTTTATTCGCTCGACGTTTCATGCCAGCAACCTGATTTTACTCCCGGACGAACACGGTAAGCTGCGCCCGCTGACCTCGGCCAGCGGCATGACGCCCTGGGACGAAGCCATCGCGCGCTGGAGCTTTGACAAAGGCTTACCGGCGGGCGCAGGGACCGACACCCTCCCCGGCGTGCCCTATCAAATTCTGCCGCTGCGCAGTGCCGATAAAAATCAGGGGCTGGTCATCGTAGAGCCTTCCAACCTGCGCCAGCTGATGATCCCCGAACAGCAGCGTTTACTGGAGACGTTTACGCTGCTGGTTGCCAGCGCGCTGGAACGACTGGCCCTTACCGCCAGCGAGGAACAGGCCCGTCTGGCGAGCGAGCGTGAAAGCATTCGTAACTCGCTGCTGGCGGCGCTCTCTCACGATCTGCGGACCCCGCTCACCGTCCTGTTTGGTCAGTCAGAAATCCTGACGCTTGACCTGGCGGCGGAAGGCTCTAAACACGCCCTTCAGGCCAGCGAGATCCGCCAGCATGTGCTGAATACCACGCGCCTGGTGAATAACCTGCTCGATATGGCGCGTATCCAGTCAGGCGGTTTTAACCTCAAAAAAGAGTGGCTCACGCTGGAAGAGGTGGTGGGCAGCGCCCTGAAAATGCTCGAACCCGGCCTGGGTGGGAGACATATCGCGCTGAACATGCCCGAGCCTCTGACGTTAATTCACGTCGACGGTCCGCTGTTTGAGCGGGTGCTGATCAACCTGCTGGAGAACGCCGGCAAATATGCGGGCTCCAGCGCCCGGATTGGGGTGGATGCGACGGTGGACGATGGTACGCTTCGTCTTGACGTCTGGGATACCGGCCCCGGCATCCCTGCCGGGCAGGAGCTGGCTATTTTCGAAAAATTCGCACGCGGCAATAAGGAGTCGGCCATTCCAGGCGTCGGGCTGGGGCTGGCGATTTGCCAGGCGATCATTGACGTCCATGGCGGGACCATTTCCGCAGAGAATCGTCCGGAAGGCGGCGCGCGGTTTTGTGTTACACTTCCTCTGGAAACCCCGCCAGAACTTAATGAATTACCAGAGGATTTGTGATCAACGTTCTGATTGTTGAAGATGAGATCGCCATTAGCCGTTTTCTGCGCGCTGCGCTGGAAGGAGACGGTCTGCGCGTTCATGATGCGGGTACGCTTCAGCGGGGTTTAATTGAAGCCGCTACCCGCAAGCCGGACCTGGTGATCCTCGATCTTGGCCTACCGGACGGTGACGGCATCGATTTTATCCGGGAAGTCCGTCAGTGGAGCCAGATGCCGATCCTCGTGCTCTCCGCCCGTACTGAAGAGACGGATAAAATCGCGGCGCTGGATGCCGGGGCGGATGACTATCTGATTAAACCTTTTGGGATCGGCGAACTACAGGCCCGCCTTCGCGTGGCGCTGCGTCGCCACAGCGCAACCACGCCTGCTGACCCAACCTACACGTTTGGGGATATCCGGGTTGACCTGGCCGCGCGGCGCATTGTGCGCGGCGATGAGGAGATTCACCTCACGCCGATAGAATTTCGCCTGCTCGCCGTACTGCTCAACAACCACGGTAAGGTTCTCACCCAACGCCAGCTGTTAAGTCAGGTGTGGGGACCCAACGCTGTGGAACATAGTCATTATTTACGCATATATATGGGACATCTTCGTCAGAAACTCGAAGTCGACCCCGCTCGCCCTCGCCATCTATTAACTGAAACCGGTATCGGTTATCGGTTTATGCTTTGAATAACTATTCATTTTATTTCTAAATAAAACTCAATCCCTCAGAAAATATTTCACAAATAACCCATACGTTATTTTTACGGGTTATTTTTGCTCATTTAAAACATTGATAACACAACCCATTAACGCATCATCAACAAATCAGAATTTTGATCTGCGATATTCATCTAAAACGAATATTTATTTCTGATTTGATCGATTATAGGTGATCTACCTCACGGTTAATCGCCTTTTCCTGGATAAAATGACCATGCTTTCAATTACTGAAAGGAAAATGAATCATGGAAAACAACAATCGCTTAATGCCCCATATAAGGCGGACAACACATATCATGATGTTTGCCCACCGAAACTGCTTTGACTTTCATCTCTTTAATGCCCGGTAGTCCTTAGACTTCTGGCGCACTCGCTTACAGGTCATCCTGAAACATCTTATTTTACAGGCTTTTGCCTGTGAACCCGTGCGCTCATTCATCTTGATTCAGACTCATCCGCACCGGGCGGACTGAATTTCAATCATCAAAAAAGCAATTCACTGATTTAAATCAGCGGCCACCCTTTGCTTTTTTTCCGGAAAATTATCGATTTCTTTCTTGCAAGAAATCGAGGGACGTTTATTACCTAAAATAAAGAGAGAAAGATGAAAAGTTTAAAAATCGCAGCCAGCCGTGCCTGTCCGGATTGCTTTACCACCCAGCGTGAACTGGTGGATGTCCGCGCTTCTGATTATATTGATGTTGCCGCCATTGTTCTGGCGGTAACGGATATTGCCAGCGGTATCCTGGACGAAATAGAAGCCACCGGTTTTGGCATTCCTGTTTTTGTCGCGACGCATAAAGAAGAGATCATTCCGGCAGACTATTTATCGCGCATTCATGGCGTATTTGAGTATTCAGACACCAGCAACGACTTTTATGGACGCCAGCTGGAAGCAGCGGCCCTGAAGTACGAAACCCAGCTGCGCCCGCCGTTTTTCCGCGCACTGGTCGACTACGTGAAGCAGGGCAACAGTGCGTTTGACTGCCCGGGGCATCAGGGCGGCCAGTTCTTCCGCCGTCATCCTGCCGGTAATCAGTTCGTTGATTTCTTTGGCGAGACGCTTTTCCGCTCCGATCTGTGTAACGCCGACGTCGCAATGGGCGATCTGCTGATTCACGAGGGCGCGCCGTGCATTGCGCAGCAACATGCGGCGAAGGTCTTTAATGCCGATAAGACCTACTTCGTGCTGAACGGCACCTCGTCATCCAACAAAGTGGTGCTTAACGCCCTGCTCACCCCGGGCGACCTGGTACTCTTCGACCGTAACAACCACAAATCTAACCATCACGGTGCCCTCCTCCAGGCAGGCGCAACGCCGGTCTATCTCGAAACCGCGCGTAACCCGTACGGCTTCATTGGTGGCATTGACGCCCACTGCTTTGAAGAGAGTTATCTACGAGAGCTGGTGGCAGAGGTGGCGCCGGGCCGTGCACGCGATGCGCGTCCGTTCCGTCTGGCGGTGATCCAGCTGGGTACCTACGATGGCACCATCTATAACGCCCGTCAGGTGGTGGATAAGATTGGGCACCTGTGTGATTACATCCTGTTTGACTCGGCCTGGGTGGGTTACGAGCAGTTTATTCCGATGATGGCCGACTGCTCGCCGCTGCTGCTGGAGCTGAACGAAAACGATCCGGGGATCCTGGTCACCCAGTCCGTGCATAAACAGCAGGCAGGCTTCTCCCAGACCTCGCAAATTCACAAGAAAGACAGCCATATCAAAGGCCAGCAGCGCTATGTCCCGCATAAGCGGCTGAATAATGCCTTTATGATGCACGCCTCCACCAGCCCGTTCTATCCGCTGTTTGCCGCGCTGGACATTAACGCCCGTATGCATGAAGGCCAGAGCGGCCGCAACATGTGGATGGACTGCGTGGTGAACGGTATCGAAGCGCGCAAGCTGATCCTGGAGAACTGCCAGTATCTGCGTCCCTTCGTGCCGGAGACGGTGGATGGCCGTCCGTGGGAAAGCTGGGACACGGCGGAGATTGCAACCGATCTGCGCTTCTTCCACTTCGTACCGGGTGAAAACTGGCACGCTTTTGAAGGCTACGCAGAGCATCAGTATTTTATCGACCCGTGCAAGCTCCTGCTGACCACGCCGGGCATTAACGCCCGCACCGGGGAGTATGACGACTTCGGCGTGCCCGCCACTATCCTCGCCAACTTCCTGCGTGAAAACGGCATCGTGCCGGAAAAATGCGATCTCAACTCGATCCTGTTCCTGCTCACGCCTGCGGAAGATATGGGCAAACTTCAACAGTTAGTTGCCCAGCTGGTGCGCTTCGAGAAACTGCTCGAGAGCGATGTTCCGCTGAAAGAGGTCCTGCCTTCTCTCTACAAACAGCATCCGGAACGTTACGCGGATTACACCCTGCGCCAGATCTGCCAGGAGATGCATGACCTGTACGCCCGCCACAACGTGAAACAGCTGCAGAAAGAGATGTTCCGCAAGTCTCACTTCCCACGCGTGATGATGAACCCGCAGGACGCGAACTACGCCTATCTGCGCGGTGAAGTTGAGCTGGTCTCCCTGCGCGACGCGGAAGGCCGCATCGCCGCCGAAGGCGCCCTTCCTTATCCGCCGGGGGTGCTGTGTGTTGTCCCAGGGGAAGTCTGGGGCGGTTCCGTGCTGCGCTACTTTGCCGCCCTGGAAGAAGGCATCAACCTTCTGCCGGGCTTCGCGCCGGAGCTGCAGGGTGTTTACGTCGAGGAGTGTGAGGGCCGCAAACAGGTTCGCTGCAATGTCATCAAACAACCCGCCGCTCAGCCCGCGCTGCTGAAAGGAGAGAAATTATGAGTAAGTCCAATAAGATGGGCGTGGTGCAGCTGACCATCCTCACCATGGTGAACATGATGGGCTCCGGGATTATCATGCTGCCCACCAAGCTTGCAGAGGTGGGTACCATCTCTATCATCTCCTGGCTGGTGACGGCAGTCGGTTCAATGGCGCTGGCGTGGGCGTTCGCCAAGTGCGGGATGTTCAGTCGTAAGTCAGGCGGGATGGGGGGCTATGCCGAATACGCCTTTGGCAAGTCGGGCAACTTTATGGCCAACTACACCTACGGCGTGTCGCTGCTGATCGCCAACGTGGCGATTGCCATCTCCGCCGTAGGTTACGGTACGGAGCTGTTTGGCGCGACGCTCAGCCCGGTACAAATTGGGCTGGCGACCATCGGGGTTCTGTGGATCTGCACCGTGGCTAACTTTGGCGGCGCGCGTATCACCGGACAGCTCTCCAGCATCACCGTCTGGGGCGTGATTATCCCGGTTGTCGGCCTGTGCATCATCGGCTGGTTCTGGTTCAGCCCGACGCTGTACGCCAACTCCTGGAACCCGCACCATGTGCCGTTCTTTACCGCTGTGGGCTCTTCTATCGCTATGACGCTCTGGGCTTTCCTGGGGCTGGAATCCGCCTGCGCGAACGCGGAAGTGGTGGAGAATCCTGAAAAGAACGTGCCGATTGCGGTCCTTGGCGGAACGCTGGGCGCGGCGGTGATCTATATCGTCTCGACTAACGTCATTGCGGGCATCGTACCGAATATGGATCTGGCCAACTCCACGGCGCCGTTCGGGCTGGCCTTCGCGCAGATGTTCACTCCGGAAGTCGGGAAAGTGATCATGGGTCTGATGGTGATGTCCTGCTGCGGTTCACTCCTTGGGTGGCAGTTCACCATCGCACAGGTGTTTAAATCTTCGGCTGATGAAGGTTACTTCCCAAAAATCTTCTCCCGCGTGACCAAAGCCGATGCGCCGGTGCAGGGCATGCTGGCGATTGTCATCTTCCAGAGCGGATTGTCGCTGATGACCATTAGCCCGTCGCTAAACAGCCAGTTCAACGTGCTGGTCAACCTGGCGGTCGTGACAAATATCATTCCGTATATTCTGTCGATGGCGGCGCTGGTGATTATTCAGAAAGTCGCGAAGGTGGATCCGCGCAAAGCGCGTGCGGCGAATATCGTGGCGCTGATTGGGGCAATCTACAGCTTCTACGCGCTCTACTCATCCGGCCAGGAAGCGATGCTGTATGGCGCGATGGTGACCTTTATGGGCTGGACGCTGTACGGTCTGGTGTCACCACGGTTTGAATTGAAGAACAAGCACAGTTAGGTAAAAGCAAAACGGCAACCCAAGGGTTGCCGTTTTTATTGTTTTCTCCCTCTCCCTGTGGGAGAGGGCCGGGGTGAGGGCATCAGCCCGCACACAAACCGCACTTACGCGTTTTTTAGCACTTCGCTGACAATCTCTACCGCTTCTTTCTCAATCTGCTGACGGTGCTCAGCGCCGAGGAAGCTTTCGCAATAGATTTTATACGCATCTTCCGTACCGGATGGACGCGCGGCGAACCAGCCGTTTTCGGTCATCACTTTCAGCCCACCAATGGAGGCACCGTTGCCCGGTGCCGCCGTCAGACGCGCGGTGATCGGGTCACCTGCCAGGGTGCTTGCGCTGACCATCTCCGGAGAGAGTTTGGACAGGGCCGCTTTCTGAGCTGACGTCGCGCTAGCCTGAATACGGTTATAGCTTGGTGCACCAAAGCGTGCCGCCAGATCATTGTAATGTTCCTGCGGGTTTTTACCGGTGACCGCGGTGATTTCCGCCGCCAGCAGGCACATGATGATGCCGTCTTTATCGGTTGACCATGGCGTGCCGTCGAAACGCAGGAAAGAGGCCCCCGCGCTCTCTTCACCACCGAAACCAAAGCTGCCGTCGTGCAGACCGTCAACGAACCATTTGAAGCCCACCGGCACTTCCACCAGCTTGCGGCCCAGCGCCTCGACCACGCGGTCGATCATCGCCGAGGAAACCAGCGTTTTACCGACGGCCACCTCTTTGCCCCACTGCGGACGGTGCTGGAACAGGTAGTTAATCGCAACCGCCAGATAGTGGTTCGGGTTCATCAGCCCGGCAGGGGTGACGATACCGTGACGGTCATAATCCGGGTCGTTAGCAAACGCCAGATCGAATTTATCACGCAGCGCCAGCAGGCCCGCCATTGCGCACTCGGAAGAGCAGTCCATACGGATCGCGCCGTCTTTATCCAGGTGCATAAAACGGAAGGTCTGATCGACGTGATCGTTCACGATGGTCAGATCCAGATTGTAATGCTCGGCGATACGCTTCCAGTATTCGATACCGGAGCCGCCCAACGGATCCACGCCCAGCTTCAGGCCAGCTTTCTGAATGGCCGCCATATCGACGATATCCGCCAGCCCTTCCACGAACGGCTGAACCAGATCCTGCTCTTTCACGCGGCCGGACGCCATGGCCGCATCCAGAGAGATGCGCTTCACGCCTTTCAGGCCGTCAGCCAGCAACGCGTTCGCACGATCTTCCACCACTTTGGTGACGTTGGTGTCGGCCGGGCCACCGTTAGGCGGGTTGTATTTGATGCCACCGTCTTCCGGCGGGTTGTGGGATGGCGTGATAACGATACCGTCAGCCAGCGCGCCACCTTTTTTGTTGTGTACCAGGATAGCGTTAGAGACCGCAGGCGTTGGGGTGAAGCCATTGTTCTCCTGAACAATGACATCGACGCCGTTTGCAGCCAGCACTTCCACAACAGAGATGAACGCCGGTTCAGACAGGGCATGGGTATCTTTCCCCACGTAGCACGGACCGGTAACGCCGTTTTTAGCGCGCTCTTCCGCAATGGCCTGAGCAATGGCCAGAATGTGCGGTTCGTTAAAGCTGTGGCGCGCCGCGCTGCCGCGGTGACCAGATGTACCAAACTTCACTGCGTGTTCTGCGTTGCCCACGACCGGCTTCAGCACGTAATACTGCGCGGTCAGCTGAGCGACGTTAATCAAATCGCTTTGTTGTGCAGGTTGGCCTGCACGGCTGTGATTTGCCATTACCGGGTCCTTCTGATGCAAGGGTTAAATTGTACCGCAAACCTTTTCAATCAATTCCGCCGGGAACTGCATGGACTGCATGATGTGTTCAATCATGCTGCACTTGCGGTCCGTATTGGTATTGGTGATCACCCAGTACGGGGTGCCAGGAACATGTTTGGGTTTGGTTTGATTGCCATTTTGCAGCAGCGTCTGCTCGTCGCCCGCGAAATAGACGCGAGTACGACCGTGCAGCGACTCGGTCGCTTCAGCAAACGCTTTGTTATCCAGTGAATAAAGTGTAGACAGCACCAGCATAAAGCGGTTAACCGCCTTTTTCTGTTCCGCATATTCATCGGAGAGCAGCAGCTCGCGCATCGCGCGCACTTTATCTTTTGCCGGCGTCACGGCAGGTTTTGCTTGTGCAACAACGCTCGGCTGAGACACGACATCTTTGGTGACTGGGGTAGCAGGCTGTGAAGCGGCGGAAATTTTAAGCATGCGCCGTAAAATGTCGGACGCGCTCTCCCCGATATGCCGCGTCTGGCTGGCAATATACTGATAGAGTTCGTCATCAACTTCGATTGTTTTCATCTTAATCCAGTGCGATATCTTATCTGAATACAAGTCATTGGGATTATAAGGTCAAATCCCAACAGCGGATAGCGTCAAACCAGGTTGGCGGCAAAAGTCAGATTAAACTGGAACCTTGCAGCCGGGCGGCAGAATGGTCAACATGATACCCTAACCTGACATACGTAAAAAAAGAACTTTGCCATGAAATTGAATACCCGAGCGCAAACTGCACAATCGCCGAACAATAATTCTCCCATCGTACTGGTTCACGGGCTTTTTGGCAGCCTGGATAACCTGGGCGTGCTGGCACGCGATCTGGTTACCGACCACGATATTTTACAGGTCGATATGCGCAATCACGGTCTTTCCGGGCGTTCCGACGAGATGACCTACGCGGCGATGGCGCAGGATCTGCTGGATACGCTGGACGCACATAGCCTGCAGAAGGTAACGCTGATCGGGCATTCAATGGGTGGTAAAGCGGTGATGGCCCTGACGGCACTGGCCCCGGACCGTATTAGCGGCCTGGTGGTAATTGACGTCGCGCCCGTGGATTATGACGTCCGTCGTCACGACGAGATTTTTGCCGCCATTAATGCGGTCACAGAAGCGGGTGTCGCGACACGCCAACAGGCGGCTGCCGTCATGCGTGAGCATCTTGATGAAGAAGGCGTCGTGCAGTTCCTGCTGAAGTCGTTTGTTGACGGGCAATGGCGTTTTAACGTGCCGGTGCTCTGGGACCAGTACAACAACATCGTGGGCTGGAAAACCGTCCCCGCCTGGCCGCACCCTACCCTCTTTATTCGCGGCGGAAACTCACCTTACGTAACCGACGCGTACCGCGACACGCTGCTGGCCCAGTTCCCGCAGGCTCGCGCCCACGTTATTGCCGGTGCCGGGCACTGGGTGCATGCGGAAAAACCTGACGCCGTGCTGCGCGCCATTCGCCGCTATCTTGCTGATACTGCAAATTGATTAAAAAGAGAGCGACTGGAAGGCTGCAGGCGTCCAGTCGTTGGCGTGCCGTTTTTGGTGATGTATGATGGCGCGCTTATCGCCCGGGCATTAGCAGGGCGGCGTGTTTCCCCCGAAGTCTCAGAATCATGGCCAAAGAACAAACGGACCGTACGACACTAGATCTGTTCGCGAATGAGCGTCGCCCGGGACGACCCAAGACGAATCCGCTTTCGCGCGATGAACAGCTGCGTATCAATAAACGCAACCAGCTTAAACGCGATAAAAATCGTGGGCTTAAGCGTGTCGAACTGAAGCTTAACGCCGACGCCGTCGATGCGCTGAACGAGCTGGCCGACGCGCGAAATATCAGCCGCAGTGAACTCATTGAAGAGATGTTGATCGCTCAGCTTGAAACGTTACGCGGCCAGGCATAAGTCTGAAAATCCCCTTTATCGCCCTTTTCATGTAGCACAGAGTGCAGTCCTGCGCGATAGCTGTTTCCGCAGGGTTGCCAGTTCTGCTATTATTGCCCTTATCCGTGGCCGAATTGCGCCACCATACTATTAAGTTTCAAGAGGTTATTTTACTCATGGCAATCATCGGCATTTTCTTTGGCAGTGATACCGGCAATACCGAAAATATCGCAAAAAACATTCAAAAACAGCTCGGTAAAGACGTTGCTGATGTGCATGACATCGCCAAGAGCAGCAAAGAAGATCTGGAAGGCTATGACATTTTGCTGCTGGGTATCCCAACCTGGTACTACGGTGAAGCCCAGTGCGACTGGGATGATTTCTTCCCGACGCTGGAAGAAGTCGACTTCAACGGTAAGCTGGTCGCCCTGTTTGGCTGTGGCGATCAGGAAGACTACGCCGAATACTTCTGTGACGCGCTGGGCACCATCCGCGACATCATTGAGCCGAATGGCGCGGTTATTGTAGGCCACTGGCCGACCGCCGGTTACCACTTCGAAGCGTCTAAAGGCCTGGCCGATGACGATCACTTCGTGGGTCTGGCCATCGACGAAGACCGTCAGCCAGAACTGACCGCCGAGCGTGTTGAGAAGTGGGTGAAGCAGATCCGTGAAGAACTGCACCTGGACGATATTCTGAACGCCTGATTATTTCGCGGCGCAACTGCGGTTGCGCCCATGCCCCAGGTCAAACCGATTAAATTAATCGCTACAATCTTTTAACTTTTTCGCCCAGACCTGTACAATGTCTCCCTGATAAAATGTGGTTTTCCATTGAGCAAGTTTGTTGGTGATACCCCATTTTTATAAGCATATTTTGCCTGAGACTTGCAGTTTTCATTTAGCCATGGCAGTTCTATAATGAGACGCATTATCCCAGGTGCATTTTCTGTCACTTCCTACAGAAGTGAATCGTTTAGCAACAGGACAGATTCCGCATGACTGACAACAATACCGCATTAAAGAAGGCTGGCCTGAAAGTTACGCTTCCTCGGTTAAAAATCCTTGAAGTGCTTCAGGGTCCAGACAATCACCATGTCAGTGCGGAAGACCTTTATAAACGTCTTATCGACATGGGTGAAGAGATTGGGCTGGCTACCGTCTATCGCGTGCTGAACCAGTTTGATGACGCGGGCATTGTTACCCGTCATAATTTCGAAGGCGGTAAATCTGTTTTCGAACTGACCCAGCAGCAGCACCACGATCACCTGATCTGCCTCGATTGCGGCAAGGTCATTGAATTCAGCGATGATTCCATCGAATCACGCCAGCGTGAAATCGCCGCGCGTCATGGCATCCGCCTGACCAACCACAGCCTGTACCTTTACGGTCATTGTGCTGAAGGCGATTGCCGCGAAGACGACCACGCGCACGACGCGAAATAAACAAGTGTTCATACTCTGAGCCAGCCGTAAGGTTGGCTTTTTTTTGCCTAAAAAAATGCCCGGTGGCGCAGCGCCACCGGGCATGATAACAGCGAGTTACTTACTGTTATTGCTTCGAATTTCTTTCCAAATCTGGTCGCAACGCTTCGCCACTTCCTGATCGTTACCGGTTTTACGCGCCTGGATACAGGCCTGGTAATCCATTACGCGGACATTTTCCTGCGTCGCGAACTGCTCATGCGCTTTCTCTTTCTTCAGCACGTTTAGCACGCTCTGACAGGCTTCAATTTTTTCCGGCGAACCTTCCGCAGTATTAATGCAGGCGCTATATGCCTCCTTCAGGCGGGAGTCCTCTTTTGGTGCCTGAGTCTGCGCACACGCCACCAGCCCTGATGCCAGCAACGCGACGACTACGATTTTTTTCATCATATACAGTCTCCATACCGGCGGGACTCAGCCCGCCAGTGCGTTTATCAGAAGATGGTGAATGGGGCGATAACCATGAATTTCACGTCACGTTCATCCTGGAAGATGTTGCCGTAACCGCCCGCATAGCTCGGGATATCGGAGTGGTTGTCATACTGGGTGAAGTGCAGTTTGAACATCGTGCCTTTCGCGCGGCCATCCTGCAGGGTATAGATTGCATCCAGGCTGTAGGAAGACTCTTTCAGGCGATAGTTGGGATCGTAGTATGCGTCCGGTGTTGCCATATCGGCAGGTTTTGCGTCCCAGGCGTAAGCGTAAGAAGCGCCCACCGCCCAGCCAGGCAGGTTCCAGTTTTTCAGGTCGTACATTGCACCGAAGAAGACCGCTTTCTCGCCGTCGGCGTTGAAGTCTGAGCGGTTATCCCACCAGATATCAAGACGGCCGTTGGAGGAGGCGTAGGTCGGAGTCATACGCTGCAGGAAGTAGCCCTGCTGCCCTTCCGCCTTCACCCATGTGCCTTCCAGACGCAAATCAACCTGACCAACCTTGTAGCCGAAGGTGAGTGCCTGCAGCCACGCGGTGCCGTCATAAATGTCATTGACCCCACCGTTACTGACTTTATCGCGCGTACCGTAGAACTGGTAGCTGGTACTCAGCGGGCTACCCGCGACATCAAACTTATAGCTGGCCTTGGCAAAGTACTGATCGATATAGCCTTGTGCCTGACCAAATGCCGCTTCAAGCACCAGATCGTTTTTGAAGTCGTATTTCGCGCCCAGCGAGTGCAGGTAATCGACTTTGGTTTTTTTATCGTTCTGGTAGAACTTGTCCATCTCGATGTGCCAAGGCGCTTTGTACTCGTTGGTCCACATATAGGAGAAGCTCAACGCACCCGCATCACCGTAGTCAAAGTTAGCCCCCGCTTCCGCACCCTGATAGGTACCCGGCATAAAGCTCCAGTGTGGCGCTAACAGAGTCTGGCCAGTTGGCTGAATATAACCGCCGCGCGCCCATACCGGACCGTATTTAAATTTCGCCGCGGCTTTGTAAAGGCTTATACCGCTCTTATCCCCGGACCAGTCTTCATCATAGGCTTTGTTGCTGGAGGAGAAGGCGATTTCGTTCGGGTGGCCGCTGTCGCCGTTTTCCGCCATTTCAATCGCGGTAAACGCAGCAATATCCAGACCGAACATATCCGCGGCATAGCCTGACTGGAAGTCCAGGTTGGCGTTCCAGGTGGAGTGAGAAAGGTTGGTTTTGTATTTATCTTCAGTGACGTCTTTACGGTCACGCTCACGCTGCCAGTAATAAATACCGCCCGTGAGGGTAGAATCTTCGATGAAACCCGCTGCTTTTGCCTCTGGCGCAATCACAAGTCCCGACATTGCTGTCACACCGGCAATAGCCAGCGCCAGCGCACTACGTTTGCCACTGAACGTACGCATAGATTATTCCTCTTTGACGAATTAAAACGCCTGAAACGGCGTAAATAAAAAAGACCAAATGGTCAGGGGTAGTTTTAAATACCCTCGAATTAACTACCGTCTTTAGGTTATTTTTCGCGACGCGAATTATCAATGCTTTTTAGCGGACAAAAGTCAGGATTATGACGAAGTGCACATAATTGGTAGTGCTTTGTAACATTTACGGGAAGGCGAGGAATGATGGGGAATTATCAGGTATTTCAGTGGGTAGACGTGGTATCTCTTTCCTTTTATGTAACATTTTTGATTTTCGCAATGGCACAAACTTTTTTTTAAAAAATAAGTAGCACCTCATTGACCTGATATTTTCATGACACCTCTTTAGGCCCTGGCTTAATACCCTGATCGTTATATAAAAAAACGCCGCACAGTGCGGCGTTTGTCTCTCATTGACCAGAGCAGCAATATTATTCGCCGATCTTCGTCCAGGTATCACGCAGACCTACAGTACGGTTAAATACTGGTTTTTCCGCGGTGCTGTAACGACTGTCCAGGCAGAAGTAACCTTCACGTTCGAACTGGAACGCTTTGCCCGCTTCAGCGGCTTTCAGAGAAGGTTCCGCATAACCCTGCTTGATCACCAGCGATTCCGGGTTGATGGTCGCCAGGAAGTCTTCCGCCGCACCCGGGTTAGGCACGCTGAACAGACGATCGTACAGACGAATTTCTACCGGCAGCGCGTGGGATGCGCTCACCCAGTGGATAACGCCCTTCACTTTACGGCCGTCAGCAGGATCTTTGCTCAGCGTTTCAGCGTCATAAGAACAGAAGATGGTGGTGATATTCCCTTCCGCATCTTTTTCAACGCGCTCGGCTTTGATGACGTAAGCATTACGCAGACGCACTTCTTTACCCAGCACCAGACGCTTGTACTGCTTGTTGGCTTCTTCGCGGAAGTCAGCGCGGTCAATCCAGATCTCGCCGCTGAACGGCACGTCACGGCTTCCCATTTCCGGTTTGTTCGGATGGTTAGGCATGGAGACCAGCTCGCTTTCACCCTGCGGATAGTTTTCGATGACCAGTTTCACCGGGTCGATAACCGCCATCGCGCGCGGGGCGTTTTCGTTGAGATCTTCACGAATGCAGGATTCCAGGGAAGCCATCTCAATGGTGTTATCCTGCTTGGTCACGCCGATACGCTTGCAGAATTCACGGATTGACGCCGCGGTGTAACCACGACGGCGCAGACCGGAGATGGTCGGCATACGCGGGTCATCCCAGCCCTCAACGTGCTTGTCGGTCACCAGCAGGTTCAGCTTACGCTTGGACATCACGGTGTATTCCAGATTCAGACGAGAGAACTCGTACTGGCGCGGGTGCACAGGAATGGTGATGTTATCCAGCACCCAGTCGTACAGACGACGGTTATCCTGGAACTCCAGCGTACACAGCGAGTGAGTGATGCCTTCCAGCGCATCGCTGATGCAGTGGGTAAAGTCGTACATCGGGTAGATGCACCACTTGTTACCGGTCTGGTGGTGTTCTGCGAACTTGATGCGGTACAGCACCGGATCGCGCATCACGATGAACGGAGACGCCATGTCGATTTTGGCACGCAGGCACGCTTTGCCTTCTTCGAAGCCGCCGGCACGCATTTTTTCAAACAGCGCCAGGTTCTCTTCCACGCTGCGATCGCGGAACGGGCTGTTTTTGCCCGGCGCGGTCAGCGTACCGCGGTATTCGCGGATTTCGTCAGCAGACAGCTCGTCGACATACGCCAGACCTTTGTTGATAAGCTCTACCGCATAGGCGTACAGCTGATCGAAATAGTCAGAGGAGTAGCAGATGTCGCCAGACCAGTTGAAGCCCAGCCACTGCACGTCGTTCTTAATGGACTCAACGTATTCGATGTCTTCTTTTACTGGGTTGGTGTCATCGAAACGCAGGTTGCACTGGCCCTGGTAGTCCTGGGCAATGCCAAAGTTCAGGCAGATAGATTTTGCATGCCCGATGTGCAGGTAGCCGTTCGGCTCCGGCGGGAAACGGGTATGGATTGTGGTGTGCTTACCACTGGCCAGATCTTCATCGATGATCTGACGAATAAAGTTACTCGGGCGGGCTTCTGCCTCACTCATCGTGGATTCCTCAAAGCGTAAACAACGTATAACGGCGTATGATCTTATAAGCCGGACGTAGTGACAACCCTTAAAACGTCTCTGAAGAAAATAATGGGGGCATTTGCTGCAAAAAAAAGCGGCGGAGGATATCCCCCGCCGCTTAAGGCATGACTCTACTCAGGAGCGATTACTTGCCTTTAATCTCATATAGCGGTGTTTGACCCGCAACAACCTGACCTTTCGCCTGGATGACCAGACCGCTGAAGTCGTCAATGTTGCTGCAAACCACCGGGCTTATCATGGAGCGCGCGTTGGCGTTCAGGAAGTCCAGATCCATTTCCAGAATCGGCTGCCCTGCCACCACTTCAGCGCCCTCTTCCACCAGGCGAGTAAAGCCCTGACCGTTCAGCGCAACGGTATCGATACCCATATGGACAACGATCTCCGCACCATTTTCGGTTTCGAGGCAGAACGCGTGGTTGGTGTTGAAGATTTTCACGATGGTACCAGCCGCCGGAGACACAACGGTTTTTTCCGTTGGTTTCACCGCCACACCGTCACCGACCGCTTTGCTGGCGAAGGCTTCGTCAGGCACTTGCTCAATCGCAACGACTTCACCGGTTACCGGTGAAACCAGCGCGGCTACCGTTTTGGCGTTAGGTACTGCCTGCGGTTTTGCAGCCGCTGGCGCGGCGGCAGGTGCGGCAGAAGCTTCTGCTGCGGCTACCGGACCGGTGGTTTTCATGGCGTTAGCAATTTTCTCTGCCACGAAGCCAACGATAATCTGCACGCTGGTTTTGTTCAGGCGGATAACACCGGAAGCACCCAGACGTTTGGCCAGCGCTTCGTTCACCAGGGAAGAATCTTTCACGTTCAGACGCAGACGGGTGATACAGGCGTCGATACCAGTCAGGTTGTCAGAACCGCCAACAGCGGCGATGTACTGACGCGCCAGACCTGAAACGTCCTGATCCTGAGCACCGCTCACGTTCACATCCTGACCATCCGCTTCGCTACCGGCCACGGCCAGCTCACGACCCGGGGTCATCAGGTTGAATTTGGTGATAGTGAAACGGAACACCATGTAGTAGATCGCGAAGAACACCAGACCTTGTGGAATCAGCATCCACCAGTGTGTTGCCAGCGGGTTACGGGAAGAAAGCACCATATCCACCAGACCCGCACTGAAGCCGAAACCGGCAATCCAGTGCATGCTGGCAGCGATGAACACGGAGATACCGGTCAGCACAGCGTGGATCACATACAGAACTGGCGCCACGAACATGAAGGAGAACTCCAGCGGCTCGGTGATACCGGTGAAGAAGGCCGCGAACGCCCCCGCCATCATGATACCCAGCACTTTCGCTTTGTTCTCTGGACGTGCGCAGTGGTAGATAGCCAGCGCAGCTCCCGGCAGACCAAACATCATGATCGGGAAGAAGCCAGCCTGGTAACGACCGGTGATACCGACAACCGCTTTACCTGCTTCGATGGACTGTGCGCCACCCAGGAAGTTAGGAATATCGTTAATACCGGCAACATCGAACCAGAATACAGAGTTCAGCGCGTGGTGCAGACCGACCGGGATCAGCAGACGGTTAAAGAACGCGTACACGCCCGCACCGACAGAACCCAGTTTCTGGATGTGCTCACCGAAGTTCACCAGACCGTCGAAGATCATCGGCCAGACGTACATCATGATGAACGCAACAACGATCATCACAAACGAGGTCAGGATGGGGACCAGACGGCGGCCGCTAAAGAAGGAGAGCGCTTTTGGCAGCTCTACGCTGCTGAAGCGGTTATACAGTTCAGCGGAGATGATACCCACAAGGATACCGACAAACTGGTTACTGATCTTACCAAATGCCGCCGGAACCTGGTCCGCCGGGATTTTTTGGATCATGGCCACCGCTGCCGGTGAGCAGAGAGTGGTTAACACAAGGAAACCGACAAAACCGGTCAGCGCAGCGGCACCGTCTTTGTCTTTGGACATACCATAAGCCACACCAATAGCAAACAACACGGACATGTTGTCGATAATGGCAGAGCCCGACTTGATAAAGAACGCCGCCAGCGCGCTGGTATTACCCCAGCCGTTGGGGTCGATCCAGTAGCCGACACCCATCAGGATGGCTGCGGCAGGCAGCGTGGCGACCGGCACCATCAGTGCGCGACCAACCTTTTGTAAATAACCTAGAATACTCACTTTCTTCCCCCTATGAGACCCCGTTTAAGGCATGTTCTCAGCTCTGTTTTTTTATTGTGTCACGAACTATAGATACAGTTGATGATTCACTGGCATTGTGAGTGTGTGAAAAATTAATTCGTATCGCAAATTAAACGCGTACCTTTTGTGATTTTTGTCACCAAATATCGTTATTCACCCTCCCTTATACTGGCTAACAGCGAAAACTTATTTTATCATTCAAAAAATCAAGACGGATTGATCCGGCCTGAAAGTTTCCAGGTTACGCTTAAGTATCAGGTTCCGATAGCCATCCGCCCACTCTTCTACTTTAACTCTCGAGGTGAACAATGAGACTGATTCCCCTGGCAACTGCTGAACAAGTTGGTAAATGGGCCGCTCGCCATATCGTAAACCGCATTAACGCATTCAAGCCGACTGCCGATCGTCCTTTCGTTCTTGGACTTCCAACAGGCGGCACGCCGCTGACAGCCTATAAGGCGCTGGTTGAAATGCATAAAGCAGGCCAGGTTAGCTTCAAACATGTTGTCACCTTCAATATGGATGAATACGTTGGCTTACCGAAAGACCACCCGGAAAGCTACCATAGCTTTATGCACCGCAATTTCTTTGATCACGTTGATATTCCATCTGAAAATATTAACCTGCTGAATGGAAACGCGCCGGATATTGACGCAGAATGCCGTCAGTATGAAGAAAAAATCCGTTCTTACGGTAAGATCCACCTGTTCATGGGTGGTGTAGGTAATGATGGTCATATCGCGTTTAACGAACCGGCGTCATCTCTGGCTTCCCGCACCCGTATTAAAACGCTGACCCATGACACGCGCGTGGCAAACTCCCGCTTCTTTGACGGCGATGTTAACCAGGTTCCAAAATACGCCCTGACCGTAGGCGTAGGCACCCTGCTGGATGCCGAAGAAGTGATGATTCTGGTGCTGGGCGGCGTGAAAGCGCAGGCGCTCCAGGCTGCCGTTGAAGGCAACGTTAACCATATGTGGACCATCAGCTGCCTGCAGCTGCATCCGAAATCCGTCATCGTCTGTGACGAACCGTCCACGATGGAGCTGAAGGTAAAAACGCTGAAATACTTCAACGAGTTAGAAGCCGAGAATATTAAAGGTCTGTAATTGAATAACCGCCTCTTCATCAGGAGGCGGCCGCTTTTTTTAACCGGGGGTCGTTATGTACGCTTTAACCCACGGTCGGATTTATACCGGCCATGAAATTCTGGATGACCATGCGATTGTTATCGCTGATGGCCTGATTGAACGTGTTTGCCCGCTGGCAGAACTGCCGCCGGAGATTGAACAGCGCTCACTCAATGGAGCAGTAATCTCCCCCGGTTTCATCGACGTTCAGCTCAACGGCTGCGGCGGTGTGCAATTCAATGATACCGCCGAAGCGGTAACGGTCGAAACGCTGGAGATCATGCAAAAAGCCAATGAGAAATCGGGCTGCACCAGCTATCTGCCAACGCTCATCACCAGCAGTGATGACCTCATGAAGCAGGGTATCCGCGTGATGCGTGAATATCTGGCCAAACATCCTAATCAGGCGCTGGGTCTGCACCTTGAAGGGCCATGGTTGAACATGGTCAAGAAAGGAACGCATAACCCGAATTACGTGCGTAAGCCTGATGCGGAGCTGGTTGACTACATGTGTGCCAACGCCGATGTGATCACCAAAGTGACGCTGGCACCTGAAATGACGGGTACGGATGTCATCAGCAAACTTGCTGCCGCCGGGATTATCGTTTCAGCCGGTCACTCAAACGCGACGCTGAAAGAAGCGAAAGCCGGTTTCCGCGCGGGCATTACCTTCGCGACGCACCTTTACAACGCCATGCCGTATATCACAGGCCGTGAACCGGGTCTGGTCGGGGCGATTCTGGATGAGCCAGACGTCTACTGCGGTATTATTGCTGACGGCTTACACGTTGATTACACCAACATTCGCAATGCTAAGCGGCTGAAAGGTGACAAGCTTTGTCTGGTGACGGATGCCACTGCACCGGCAGGTGCAAATATTGAGCAGTTCATTTTTGCCGGTAAAACAATATACTACCGCAATGGACTGTGTGTTGATGAAAACGGTACGCTGAGTGGTTCCTCTTTGACCATGATTGAAGGGGTGCGTAACCTGGTTGAGCATTGCGGGATTGCGCTTGATGAAGTCCTGCGTATGGCAACCCTTTATCCGGCTCGCGCAATGGGCGTGGATAAACAGCTAGGCGGAATTGCACCAGGTATGGTTGCAAACCTGACGGCATTCACACACGATTATAAAATTATTAAGACCATCGTTAATGGTAACGAGGTCGTCACTGAGTAAGTAAAAGTATGACACCTGGCGGACAAGCTCAAATCGGTAATGTCGATCTCGTTAAACAACTTAACAGTGCGGCGGTATATCGCCTGATTGACCAACACGGCCCCATCTCGCGAATTCAGATAGCCGAACAAAGCCAGCTTGCACCCGCCAGCGTGACAAAAATTACCCGCCAGCTTATTGAGCGCGGTCTGATCAAAGAAGTCGATCAGCAGGCCTCCACCGGAGGCCGTCGCGCCATCTCCATTATTACTGAAACCCGTAATTTTCAGGCAATTGGCGTCCGTCTGGGCCGTCATGACACCACGCTCACGCTATACGATCTGAGCAGTAAAGCCATCGCGGAAGAGCACTACCCTCTTCCGGAGCGCACCCAGGAGACGCTGGAGCATGCGCTGCTGAATACCATCGAGCAGTTTATTGAAAGCTGTCAGCGCAAGATCCGCGAACTCATCGCTATCTCCGTAATTCTGCCCGGCCTGGTCGACCCGGAAAGCGGCGTGATCCGCTATATGCCGCACATTCCGGTTGAAAACTGGGGGCTGGTCGATGCGCTGGAAAAGCGTTTTAAAGTGACCTGCTTTGTGGGCCACGATATTCGCTCGCTGGCGCTGGCGGAGCACTACTTTGGTGCGAGTCAGGACTGTGAAGACTCTATTCTGGTGCGCGTTCACCGCGGAACGGGCGCGGGCATTATCTCTAACGGCCGTATTTTTATTGGTCGCAACGGTAACGTCGGTGAGATTGGCCACATTCAGGTTGAGCCCCTTGGGGAGCGCTGCCACTGCGGCAATTTCGGCTGTCTTGAAACCATCGCCGCCAACACGGCCATCGAGCAGCGCGTCCGCCATCTGCTTGAACAGGGTTACCAAAGCCGCGTCACGCTGGACGACTGCAAAATAGGCACCATCTGCAAAGCCGCTAATAAAGGCGACGCGCTGGCCTGTGAAGTGATCGAGCAGGTGGGGCGCCATCTGGGGAAAACTATCGCCATCGCCATTAACCTGTTTAACCCACAAAAAGTGGTGATCGCCGGTGAAATTGTGGAAGCGGAAAAGGTGCTGCTCCCCGCGATTGAAGGCTGTATTAACACCCAGGCGCTGAAAGCATTCCGCCAGAATCTTCCGGTGGTTCGTTCAAAGCTTGACCATCGCTCGGCGATTGGCGCGTTCGCGCTGGTCAAACGCGCCATGCTCAACGGAATTCTGCTGCAGCATTTGCTGGAAAGTTGATCGGACCTTATAGTAACGCCTTCTTTTTTTTAATGTCGGACTGTCCATGACCATTAAGAATGTAATTTGTGATATCGACGGCGTGCTGATGCACGACAACGTTGCCGTGCCGGGTGCTGCGGAGTTTCTTCACCGCATCATCGACAAAGGAATGCCTCTGGTTCTTCTCACGAACTACCCTTCTCAGACCGGTCAGGATCTGGCAAACCGCTTTGCCACGGCGGGTGTAGATGTCCCGGACAGCGTGTTTTATACCTCGGCGATGGCCACGGCGGATTTTCTGAAGCGTCAGGAAGGGAAAAAAGCCTACGTGGTGGGTGAAGGTGCGCTGATCCATGAACTATACAAAGCGGGCTTTACCATCACCGACGTCAACCCGGACTTTGTGATTGTTGGCGAAACGCGATCCTTTAACTGGGAGATGATGCATAAAGCTGCATACTTTGTCGCCAGCGGTGCGCGCTTTATCGCCACCAACCCGGATACCCACGGCCGCGGTTTTTATCCGGCCTGCGGCGCGCTGTGTGCCGGTATCGAAAAAATCTCTGGTCGTCAGCCGTTCGTTGTCGGGAAACCGAGCCCGTGGATCATTCGTGCCGCACTGAACAAAATGCAGGCCCACTCTGAAGAAACCGTGATTGTCGGCGACAACCTGCGCACCGATATTCTGGCCGGTTTCCAGGCGGGTCTGGAGACGATTCTGGTCCTCTCTGGCGTCTCTCAGCTTGATGACATTGATTCGATGCCGTTCCGGCCAAGCTGGATTTACCCCTCCGTCGACGAAATCGACATTATCTGATTCCGAACCACGCCTCAGGGCGTGGTTTTTTATTTTCTCGCCTGTAAAACACAACTGCATCTAACGGAAAAGCGCTTTCATTGCATAATCATCAATAAAAGCGCTCATGACATACGCATTTTTCACAGATCGGCAACCGCCATTGCACTATTTCCGTTTTCACCCGTAAAACGCTTGCGCGCCCTGCCCCTTTGCGGCATTTTCATAAGCAAGCAACATTACAAAGCAACAGGGTTAACGGAGAAGGTTATGTGTTCAATTTTTGGCGTACTGGATATTAAAACTGACGCAGGCGAACTGCGTAAAAAGGCACTCGAACTGTCCCGCCTGATGCGCCATCGCGGACCGGACTGGTCAGGCGTTTACGCCAGTGACAAAGCGATTCTGGCTCACGAACGTCTGTCTATTGTTGACGTCAACGCCGGTGCACAGCCGCTGTATAACGAGAAAAAAACGCACGCGCTGGCTGTCAACGGTGAGATCTACAACCACCAGGCGCTGCGCGCCGAATACGGCGACCGCTACGCGTTCCAGACCGGTTCTGACTGTGAAGTGATCCTGGCGCTGTATCAGGAGAAAGGGCCTGAGTTCCTGGACGACCTGCAGGGCATGTTCGCCTTCGCGCTGTACGACAGCGAAAAAGACGCTTACCTGATTGGCCGCGACCATATCGGCATTATCCCGCTGTACATGGGCCACGATGAGCATGGCAACTTCTACGTTGCTTCTGAAATGAAAGCCCTGGTACCGGTCTGCCGCACCATCAAAGAGTTCCCGGCAGGCAGCTACCTGTGGAGCAAAGACGGCGAGATCCGTCAATATTATCAGCGTGACTGGTTCGACTACGACGCGGTAAAAGACAACGTCACGGACAAAGCCGAGCTACGTCAGGCGCTGGAAGATTCCGTGAAAAGCCACCTGATGTCCGACGTGCCTTACGGCGTGCTGCTCTCCGGCGGTCTGGACTCCTCCGTGATCTCCGCGATCACCAAGAAATTCGCGGCCCGTCGCGTGGAAGATCAGGAGCGCTCAGAAGCCTGGTGGCCACAGCTGCACTCCTTTGCCGTGGGCCTGGAAGGCGCACCTGACCTTAAAGCCGCGCAGGAAGTGGCAAACCACCTGGGGACCGTGCACCATGAAATTCATTTCACCGTGCAGGAAGGTCTGGATGCGATCCGCGATGTGATCTATCACATTGAAACCTATGACGTGACCACCATCCGCGCCTCGACCCCGATGTACCTGATGTCACGTAAGATCAAAGCGATGGGCATCAAGATGGTGCTCTCCGGTGAAGGTTCTGACGAAGTGTTTGGCGGCTACCTGTACTTCCACAAAGCGCCGAATGCCAAAGAGCTGCACGAAGAGACCGTGCGTAAACTGCAGGCGCTGCACATGTTCGACTGTGCGCGTGCCAACAAAGCGATGTCCGCCTGGGGCGTGGAAGCGCGCGTGCCGTTCCTGGATAAGAAATTCCTCGACGTGGCGATGCGCATCAACCCGCAGGACAAGATGTGCGGCAACGGCAAAATGGAAAAACATATCCTGCGTGAATGTTTTGAATCCTACCTGCCGGCGAGCGTGGCGTGGCGTCAGAAAGAGCAGTTCTCTGATGGCGTAGGTTATAGCTGGATCGACACCCTGAAAGAGGTCGCGGCGAAACAGGTTTCTGACCAACAGCTGGAAACCGCAAGCTTCCGCTTCCCGTACAACACGCCGGGTTCGAAAGAAGCATATCTCTACCGTGAAATTTTTGAAGAATTGTTCCCGGTACCGAGCGCTGCGGAGTGTGTGCCGGGTGGCCCGTCCGTCGCCTGCTCGTCTGCCAAAGCGATTGAATGGGATGAATCGTTCAAATCCATGAACGATCCGTCAGGACGTGCGGTAGGCGTTCACCAGTCAGCCTACAAATAATCGCGTATTTCATCATCAGGCCCTGCGGGGCCTGATTTTTTTTGCCCCGCTTTTGCACAGCTAAAACCGATTAATAACCAATAATTGCCGAATATTCGGTCACGCTGTTCGCAACCTAACCAAACAGTCACATTCCGGCTATTTTCGTTGAAAAAGGTGTTGACGCTGCAAGGGTCTATACGCATAATGCGCCCCGCAACGCCGATAAGGTAACGCGAAAAAAGATGGCTACGTAGCTCAGTTGGTTAGAGCACATCACTCATAATGATGGGGTCACAGGTTCGAATCCCGTCGTAGCCACCATCTTTTTTGCGGGAGTGGCGAAATTGGTAGACGCACCAGATTTAGGTTCTGGCGCCGCAAGGTGTGCGAGTTCAAGTCTCGCCTCCCGCACCATTCCCGGGTAAGCGTTGCACGGATGGGGTATCGCCAAGCGGTAAGGCACCGGTTTTTGATACCGGCATTCCCTGGTTCGAATCCAGGTACCCCAGCCATATTTCTTCGATTTTGCGGTTCTCCGCGGTATTGGGGTATCGCCAAGCGGTAAGGCACCGGTTTTTGATACCGGCATTCCCTGGTTCGAATCCAGGTACCCCAGCCATCGAAGATTGCAGTACTGGCTACGTAGCTCAGTTGGTTAGAGCACATCACTCATAATGATGGGGTCACAGGTTCGAATCCCGTCGTAGCCACCAAATTTAGATTATCGATGTTGTTCGGTAATGAAAAAAAATTGTTGGGGTATCGCCAAGCGGTAAGGCACCGGATTCTGATTCCGGCATTCCGAGGTTCGAATCCTCGTACCCCAGCCAATTTAAAAAGTCGTTAAGCAGTTTGTTTAACGCAATTGGGGTGTCGCCAAGCGGTAAGGCTCTGGTTTCTGATACCAGCATTCCGGGGTTCGAATCCCTGCACCCCAGCCACTTAGTAACAAAAAAGCCCGCTCTGCGGGCTTTTTTGTTTTTGTACAGAATTGTGCGGCCTGATGCCCTCACCCTGGCCCTCTCCCACGGGGAGAGGGAAAAAAGTTTAGAGTCCGAGGGCGTACTTCAGGGCCTGACGCTTAAGACCACCGGCGCGTTCCGCTGCCATCAGGCCAATATTACGCAGAATGCGCACCGGGGCTAAGTCATTGCTGAACCCGGCATAGAACAGATCCATCCCCGACTGCATGATGAAATTGTCCGCCATGCGCCGCGTCTGGTAACGCTTTAGCACCTGATGGCTGGCCCAGTTTTCCGCGTGTCCGCGGGCGCTGCCCAGCACATCCAGTAACGCATCGACATCTCGATACCCCAGGTTCACGCCCTGCCCGGCCAGCGGATGAATGGTGTGTGCCGCATCGCCCACCAGCGCCAGCCCTTCACGGGCATACTGCAAAGCGTGACGGCGCGTGAGCGGGAACGCCCCGGCGGCGACGGGCGTAACGTTGCCCAAGCGGCTCGGGAAGTGCAGGCGGATTTCCCGCTGCAATTGTTCCATTGAAAGCCCCTGCAGCTGGCGAATACGCGCCGGTTTGTCGTACCACACCAGCGACGCCCAGTTATCAAACAGCGGTAAAAAGGCGTGCGGGCCGTTCGGCGTAAAGTGCTGCCAGGTGCTCTCTCCCGGCGCATTCTCGCACTCGACGGTAATCAGCATGCAGGACTGCTCATACTGCCAGGCATGAACCCCGATACCCGCCATCTGTCTGACCTGCGAGTTAGCGCCGTCCGCCCCAACGACCAGCTTCACGGCCAGTTCATCGCCGCTGTCGAGCGTCAGTAGATAGCCGCTCTCGTGAGGATGCAGTGCCTTAATCGAGGCCGGAAAACGCAGCGTCACCTTCGGATGCGTCTCCAGCGCCTGCCAGAGCGCCAGCTGGAGCACGTTGTTTTCCACCATATAACCCAGGCGCGGCAGCTTCAGCTCAGCGGCATCAAACGCAACGTGGGCATTTTCCCACTCCCAGGTTTCAAGACGGCTGTAAGGATGGGCGCGCATTGCCAGCACCGCCTCCCAGACGCCCAGCCCGCGCAGCAGATCGACGGAAGCCGCGCTGATCGCGGAAATGCGCACATCCGGTTTGCTGGCGGGATCGAAGGCCGGCGGTGCAGCCTGTTCAATTACCGTTACCTCAAATCCCTGCTGCGCCAGCCCCAGCGCCAGCGCGCCGCCGACCATACCGCCGCCGACAACGGCAACTTCGGTGTGTAGGAGTGTCATGGTCAATTTTCCTTATTGGAGAATCCCTTAAGTTTACCGGATTTTTGCGGTCCTGAGACACATAACCTTCATACTGGTCACAACCCCACCAAAGCATTACAATACGCGGCTTGCAATCCTGAGCTGAGCAAGTCGATGACTAAAAAACTCCATATAAAAACCTGGGGCTGTCAGATGAACGAATACGATTCATCCAAGATGGCCGATCTGCTGGATTCAACCCACGGATACCAGCTGACAGAAAATGTGAAAGAAGCGGACGTGCTGCTGCTGAACACCTGTTCGATTCGTGAAAAAGCGCAGGAAAAAGTCTTTCACGTGTTAGGCCGCTGGAAGCTTCTCAAGCGAAAAAATCCGGACCTGATCATCGGCGTGGGTGGCTGCGTTGCGTCGCAGGAAGGCAAGCTGATCCGCCAGAGAGCCCCGTATGTGGATATTGTCTTTGGTCCTCAGACTCTGCACCGCCTGCCCGAGATGATCAATCAGGTTCGCGGCAACCGCAGCCCGGTCGTTGACGTCAGTTTCCCGGAAATCGAAAAGTTTGACCGTCTGCCTGAGCCGCGCGCCGATGGCCCAACCGCCTTCGTCTCCATCATGGAAGGCTGCAACAAATACTGTACTTACTGCGTGGTACCGTACACCCGTGGTGAAGAGGTCAGCCGCCCGGCAGATGACATTCTGTTTGAAATCGCACAGCTTGCCGCGCAGGGCGTTCGCGAAGTGAACCTGCTGGGCCAGAACGTTAACGCCTGGCGCGGGGAAAACTACGACGGCACCACCGGCAGCTTTGCCGAACTGCTGCGTCTGGTGGCCGCGATTGACGGTATCGACCGCATTCGCTTTACCACCAGCCATCCGATGGAATTTACCGACGACATTATTGACGTCTATCGCGATACGCCAGAGCTGGTGAGCTTCCTGCACCTGCCAATTCAGTGCGGCTCTGACCGCGTGCTGAACCTGATGGGCCGCCCGCATACGGTGCTGGAGTACAAGTCCACCATCCGCAAGCTGCGTGAAGCGCGTCCGGATATCCAGATTAGCTCCGACTTTATCGTCGGCTTCCCTGGCGAAACCGCTGATGACTTCGAGCGCACCATGAAGCTCATCGGTGAAGTGAATTTTGACGTCAGCTACAGCTTCATCTTCTCTGCGCGTCCTGGAACACCTGCGGCCGATATGGTTGACGATGTTCCGGAAGAAGAGAAGAAACAGCGTCTGTATATTCTGCAGGAGCGTATCCTTCAGCAGGCCAACGCCTGGAGCCGCCGCATGCTCGGCACCGTTCAGCGCATTCTGGTGGAAGGCACCTCACGCAAGAGCATTATGGAACTGTCCGGTCGTACCGAGAACAACCGCGTGGTGAACTTTGAAGGCACCCCGGATATGATCGGTAAATTCGTAGACGTCGAGATTGTTGAAGTGCTGACCAACTCGCTGCGCGCGAAGGTAGTCCGCACCGAGGACGAAATGGGCCTGCGCATTGCCGAGTCACCGGAATCCGTGATCTCGCGTACCCGTAAAGAAAACGATTCTGGCGTTGGGATTTACCAGCCTTAATCCTCATGGCCTGCCCTTCCGGCAGGCCTTGTATTTCCTCTCATCGTCCCCAATATCTTCCGCAACGCTTGCGCCTTTATTCTGTGGCGTGAATAATTTCGGTAATGACCGTTTTATTACGTCCTGTCGCAACGGATCGGTTAACCAATTAAAGAGGAACAGTTTGAACATAGATACGCGTGAAATTAGCCTTGAGCCAGCAGACAACGCTCGCCTGCTGAGCCTGTGCGGGCCGTTTGATGACAATATCAAACAACTGGAGCGACGTCTGGGTATCGAAATCAATCGTCGCGATAATCATTTCAAACTTACCGGACGCCCTATCTGCGTCAACGCCGCTGCGGACATTCTGCGTAGCCTGTATGTTGATACCGCCCCAATGCGCGGCGAAACGCAGGATATCGAACCGGAACAGATCCACCTCGCGATTAAAGAGGCGCGCGTGCTTGAGCAGAGCGCGGAGAGCGTACCGGACTACGGCAAGGCCATTAACATCAAGACCAAACGTGGCGTCATTAAGCCGCGTACGCCAAACCAGGCGCAGTACATCGCCAATATCCTCGACCACGACATCACCTTCGGGGTGGGTCCAGCGGGGACGGGTAAAACCTATCTCGCCGTTGCCGCGGCGGTCGATGCGCTGGAACGTCAGGAAATCCGCCGTATCCTGCTGACCCGCCCTGCCGTTGAAGCCGGTGAAAAACTGGGCTTCCTGCCGGGCGATCTGAGCCAGAAGGTCGACCCGTATCTGCGTCCTTTATACGATGCGCTGTTCGAAATGCTGGGCTTTGAGAAGGTCGAGAAGCTCATTGAACGTAACGTTATCGAAGTTGCCCCGCTCGCCTACATGCGCGGCCGTACGCTGAATGATGCGTTCATCATTCTCGATGAGAGCCAGAACACCACCATTGAACAGATGAAGATGTTCCTGACGCGTATTGGCTTTAACTCGAAAGCGGTGATTACCGGCGACGTCACTCAGATTGACCTGCCGCGCAGCACCAAATCCGGCCTGCGCCACGCCATTGAGGTGCTGGCCGAGGTCGACGAAATCAGCTTTAACTTCTTCCACAGTGAAGACGTGGTACGCCACCCGGTGGTCGCGCGTATCGTTAATGCCTATGAAGCCTGGGAAGAGGCGGATCAGAAGCGTAAGGCCGAACTGGCCGCAGAACGTAAGCGCGAAGCGCAGGAGCAAGAACAGAAATGAGTCAGGTGATCCTCGATTTACAGCTGGCCTGTGAAAACAATTCCGGCATGCCAGATGAGGCACAGTTTCAGAAATGGCTGGATGCCGTTATTCCTCAGTTTCAGGAAGAATCAGAAGTTACGATTCGCCTGGTGGATGAAGCGGAAAGCCATGAGCTTAACCTGACCTATCGCGGGAAAGATAAGCCGACCAACGTGCTCTCTTTCCCGTTCGAAGCGCCGCCGGGCATCGAGATGCCGCTGCTGGGCGATCTGATCATCTGCCGTCAGGTGGTTGAGCAGGAAGCCAAAGAGCAGCAAAAGCCGCTTGAGGCCCACTGGGCGCATATGGTGGTACACGGCAGCCTGCATCTGCTCGGCTACGATCATATTGAAGACGACGAAGCGGAAGAGATGGAGTCCCTCGAGACAGAGATAATGCTTGCTCTGGGCTATGAGGATCCGTACATTGCCGAGAAAGAATAGTCCGTCACCTGACGGACTCCCCTGCCGCCACGAAAGGACATCGCGTGGCGGTAAACGTTGAACTAACAAGAGAACCCTTAACAAACGCCATGAGCGACGACAATTCACACAGTAGCGACACGACAACCAGTAAAAAGGGATTTTTCTCCCTCATTCTGAACCAGCTTTTCCACGGCGAACCGAAAAACCGTGATGAACTGCTGGAGCTGATTCGTGATTCCGGGCAGAACGACCTTATCGACGAAGATACGCGCGAAATGCTCGAAGGGGTAATGGACATCGCCGACCAGCGCGTTCGCGATATCATGATCCCCCGCTCGCAGATGATCACCCTGAAACGTAACCAGACGCTGGACGAGTGCCTCGATGTGATCATCGAATCCGCCCACTCGCGTTTCCCGGTCATCAGCGAAGACAAAGATCACATCGAAGGGATTTTGATGGCGAAAGACCTGCTGCCGTTTATGCGCAGCGATGCCGAAGCCTTCAGCATGGAAAAAGTGTTACGCCAGGCCGTGGTTGTGCCGGAAAGTAAACGTGTGGATCGGATGCTGAAAGAGTTTCGCTCTCAGCGTTACCACATGGCGATTGTTATTGATGAATTTGGTGGCGTTTCCGGTCTGGTCACGATCGAGGATATCCTTGAGCTGATCGTGGGCGAAATCGAAGACGAGTACGACGAAGAAGAAGATATCGACTTCCGTCAGCTTAGCCGCCACACCTGGACCGTGCGCGCGCTGGCCTCCATCGAAGACTTCAACGACGCCTTCGGAACCCACTTCAGCGATGAAGAGGTCGATACCATTGGCGGGCTGGTGATGCAGGCCTTTGGCCACCTCCCGGCGCGTGGAGAGACCGTTGACATCGACGGTTACCAGTTCAAAGTAGCCATGGCCGACAGCCGACGTATTATACAGGTTCACGTCAGAACGCCGGACGACTCACCGGTGCCAAAACTGGAAGATTAATGTAAATGGCATTTGCCCCATTGCTTGAACGCCAGCGCGTCCGTTTGCTGCTGGCGCTGTTACTCGGAGCCAGCGGTACGCTGGCTTTTTCTCCTTACGATATCTGGCCCGCGGCCATTCTCTCCCTGATGGGGCTTCAGGGTCTGACCCTGAACCGTCGTCCGGTACAGGCTGCCGCTATCGGCTACTTCTGGGGGCTGGGGCTGTTTGGCTCAGGCATCAACTGGGTTTATGTCAGCATCGCCCAGTTTGGCGGTATGCCTGGCCCGGTAAACGTCTTCCTGGTGGTACTGCTCGCCGCCTATCTCTCGCTCTATACCGGTCTGTTCGCCGGCATCCTTTCTCGCCTGTGGCCCAAAACCAACTGGCTGCGCGTCGCCATTGCCGCGCCGGTGGTCTGGCAGGTAACCGAGTTCCTGCGCGGCTGGGTGTTGACCGGCTTCCCGTGGCTGCAGTTCGGCTACAGCCAGATTGACGGCCCGCTGAAAGGCCTGGCACCGGTAATGGGTGTTGAAGCTATCAACTTCCTGCTGATGGTCGTGAGCGGCCTGCTGGTATTAGCGCTGGTCACGCGCGGCTGGAAACCGCTGGCTGTGGCGCTGGTGCTGTTCGCCCTGCCCTTCCCGCTGTGCTATATCCAGTGGTTCACGCCTGAGCCCGATCGCGCCATGCGGGTTTCCATGGTGCAGGGGAATATCCCGCAGTCCATGAAGTGGGACGAAAAAGAGCTGCTGAATACGCTGAAGATCTACGCCAACGCCACTGAAGAGGTGATGGGTAAATCACAGCTGATTATCTGGCCGGAATCTGCGATCCCCGATCTGGAAATTAACCAGCAGCCGTTCCTCAACATGATGAACGACCTGCTGCTGGCCCGCGGCAGCACGCTTATCACCGGGATTGTCGATGCGCGTCTGAATCAGCAGAACCGCTACGACACCTACAACACCATCATTACGCTCGGCAAAGACAGCGAATACAGCTACCACTCCACTGACCGGTACAACAAGAACCACCTGGTGCCATTTGGTGAATTTGTGCCGCTGGAATCGATTCTGCGCCCGCTGGCCCCGTTCTTTGATTTGCCGATGTCCTCCTTCAGCCGCGGACCGTACGTTCAGCCTCAGCTGCACGCGCACGGCGCTGCCCTGACGCCGGCCATCTGCTACGAAATCATTCTCGGCGAGCAGGTGCGCGATAACTTCCGCCCGGATACGGACTATCTGCTGACTATCTCCAACGATGCCTGGTTTGGTAAGTCAATCGGCCCGTGGCAGCACTTCCAGATGGCTCGTATGCGCTCCCTGGAGCTGGCGCGTCCGCTGCTGCGCAGCACCAACAACGGCATCACCGCCGTGATTGGTCCTCAGGGTGAAATTCAGGCGATGATCCCGCAGTTTACCCGTGAGGTACTGACCGCTAACGTCACGCCGACCACGGGACTGACGCCATACGCCCGTACCGGCAACTGGTCGCTGTGGATACTGACCGTGCTGTTCGGCTTTGGCGCGGTGCTGATGAGCCTGCGTCAGCGTCGTAAATAACCTTCCCTTCTGTTGCCGGGTGGCGCTGACGCTTACCCGGCAAATCCTCCCAAACTCCCATTCTGGCACGCCTATTGCTTTGTTTATTCAGGTAAACGCAGTTTGGCTTAACGTGCAACTTTGTCGCACCAGCGTAGATCATCGGTAGCACCGAAACGGTGCAACGGGAGATATTTGCCTCTGAATGGTGCGGCGCGCTTCGCAAAAATAAACAATAACGCAGCAAAATCTTTACATTAAGCCAGACTAAATGTTAACAAGCTTGCATAACACTGCACTCGCATTGCGCGAGATATAACAACATCACAATGGGTATCAATGCGTCTCTGGCGCTGATAAAAAAGGAGTTGGGTATGCAATTACGTAAACTGGCCACAGCAATGCTGGTTATGGGAATGTCTGCTGGCGTGGTTCACGCTGAAGATGCGCCTGCAGCAGGCAGCACTCTCGACAAGATTGCCAAAAACGGCGTCATCGTGGTCGGCCACCGTGAATCATCTGTCCCGTTCTCTTACTACGACAACACGCAAAAAGTCGTGGGCTATTCACAGGATTACTCCAACGCTATCGTTGAAGCCGTGAAGAAAAAGCTGAACAAACCTGACCTGCAGGTGAAGCTGATCCCTATCACTTCACAAAACCGTATTCCACTGTTGCAAAACGGCACCTTTGACTTCGAGTGTGGCTCCACCACCAACAACCTCGAGCGTCAAAAACAGGCTGCCTTCTCTGACACCATCTTTGTTGTAGGCACCCGCCTGCTGACGAAGAAAGGCGGTGAGATTAAAGACTTCGCTGACCTGAAAGGCAAAGCGGTTGTTGTCACCTCCGGTACCACGTCAGAAGTGCTGCTGCACAAGCTGAACGACGAGAAAAAAATGGATATGCGCATCATCAGCGCGAAAGACCATGGCGACTCCTTCCGTACCCTGGAAAGCGGTCGTGCCGTCGCGTTTATGATGGATGACGCCCTGCTGGCGGGTGAACGTGCGAAAGCGAAAAAACCAGACAACTGGGATATCGTCGGCACCGCGCAGTCGAAAGAAGCCTACGGCTGTATGCTGCGTAAAGACGATCCGCAGTTCAAAAAGCTGATCGATGACACCATCGCTCAGGTGCAGACCTCCGGCGAAGCGGAAAAATGGTTCGACAAGTGGTTCAAGAACCCGATTCCACCTAAAAACCTGAACATGAATTTTGAACTGTCTGACGACATGAAAGCGCTGTTCAAATCTCCAAATGACAAGGCTCTTAACTAATTAGAACAACAGGGGCGGGATCTCCTGCCCTCTCGATTGTCGGGAAGCATGGACAGACTATACGTTGAGTGGTCGTTCCCCACTCAGCGCGAAAAATGAGCTTCTCACCAATCTTCGAGGGTAGCGCTGCTACCCTTTTTTTTCTGGAGTTTATTATGTCAATCGACTGGAACTGGGGCATATTTCTGCAACAAGCCCCGTTCGGCAACACCACCTATCTTGGCTGGCTGTGGAGCGGCTTTCAGGTCACCGTGGCATTATCGATAACGGCGTGGATCATCGCGTTTCTTGTCGGTTCTTTGTTCGGTATTCTGCGCACCGTCCCTAACCGTTTTCTTTCAACACTCGGCACCCTGTATGTGGAACTGTTCCGTAACGTTCCGCTGATCGTGCAATTCTTTACCTGGTATCTGGTTATCCCGGAACTGCTTCCGGAAAATATTGGCATGTGGTTCAAGTCGGAACTGGATCCGAACGTACAGTTCTTTGTCTCCTCCATGATGTGTCTGGGGCTGTTTACCGCTGCGCGCGTTTGCGAGCAGGTGCGTGCCGCCATTCAGTCATTGCCCCGTGGACAAAAAAATGCGGGTCTGGCGATGGGATTAACCCTGCCACAAACCTACCGCTACGTGCTGCTGCCTAACGCCTACCGCGTCATCGTTCCGCCGATGACCTCCGAGATGATGAACCTGGTGAAAAACTCGGCCATCGCCTCGACCATCGGCCTGGTCGATATGGCTGCGCAGGCGGGCAAGCTGCTGGATTACTCCGCTCACGCGTGGGAATCCTTCACCGCGATCACGCTCGCCTATGTTCTGATAAACGCTTTCATCATGCTGGTGATGAACCTGGTTGAACGCAAAATTCGCCTGCCGGGCAACATGGGGGGCAAATAATGTACGAATTTGACTGGAGTTCTATCGTTCCATCCATGCCTTACCTGCTTGATGGCCTGATGATTACCTTAAAAATCACCGTCATTGCCATCATCGTCGGTATCGTCTGGGGCACCCTGCTGGCCGTTATGCGTCTGTCGAGCTTTAAGCCGCTCGCCTGGTTCGCGACCGCCTACGTTAACGTGTTCCGCTCCATCCCGCTGGTAATGGTGCTGCTGTGGTTTTACCTGATCGTGCCCGGCTTCCTGCAGAACGTGCTGGGGCTGTCGCCGAAAACCGATATCCGTCTGATCTCGGCGATGGTAGCGTTCTCGATGTTTGAGGCCGCTTACTATTCAGAGATTATCCGAGCGGGCATTCAGAGTATCTCCCGCGGACAGTCCAGCGCCGCGCTGGCGCTGGGGATGACGCACTGGCAGTCCATGCAGCTCATTATTCTGCCGCAGGCGTTTCGCGCCATGGTTCCGCTCCTGCTGACCCAGGGTATCGTGCTGTTCCAGGATACCTCGCTGGTCTACGTTCTGAGCCTGGCAGACTTCTTCCGTACCGCGTCAACCATCGGTGAGCGTGATGGTACGCAGGTTGAGATGGTGCTCTTCGCGGGTGCGGTCTATTTTGTGATTAGTTTAAGCGCGTCGCTGTTGGTCAGCTGGCTGAAGAAAAGGACGGTATAATGATTTCCCTGAAAAATGTTTCTAAATGGTATGGGCACTTTCAGGTGCTGACCGACTGCTCCACCGAAGTGAAAAAAGGCGACGTGGTGGTAGTGTGCGGGCCGTCAGGTTCCGGTAAATCGACGCTGATCAAAACCGTCAACGGACTGGAGCCAGTGCAGCAGGGTGAGATCGTCGTCAACGGTACTAAAGTCAACGACAAGAAAACCAACCTCGCCCAGCTTCGCTCTCACGTTGGCATGGTATTCCAGCATTTTGAGCTGTTCCCTCACCTCTCTATTATTGAGAACCTGACGCTGGCGCAGGTTAAAGTGCTTAAGCGTGATAAAAAAGCGTCGCGCGAGAAAGGTCTGAAGCTCCTGGAACGCGTTGGGCTTTCTGCGCATGCCGATAAGTTCCCGGCGCAGCTTTCTGGCGGCCAACAGCAGCGTGTGGCGATCGCCCGCGCGCTGTGCATGGATCCGGTGGCGATGCTGTTTGATGAGCCCACGTCGGCGCTCGATCCGGAGATGATCAACGAAGTGCTGGACGTGATGGTCGAACTGGCGCACGAAGGGATGACCATGATGGTGGTGACCCACGAAATGGGCTTCGCCCGTAAGGTGGCCAACCGCGTGATCTTTATGGACGAAGGGAAAATTGTCGAAGACTCACCGAAAGAAGAGTTCTTCGCTAACCCGAAATCCGAGCGCGCCAAAGACTTCCTCGCCAAAATCCTGCACTAATCTTCCCGGTGCGCAATCTGCGGATTGCGCACTGCTTCACGCTTTCACTCACTTCCTCTCGTCGGCATCACATCGCAGCGTTAACCTTGTCACAAAATAACGCTACGTATGGAGAACGCTATGGCACAGCCTATTATTCTCGATTGCGATCCGGGTCATGATGACGCGATCGCGCTCGTCCTTGCACTTGCCTCCCCTGAACTCGACCTCAAAGCCGTCACCTCTTCTGCCGGAAACCAGACGCCGGATAAAACCCTGCGTAACGTTTTGCGTATGCTGACGTTGCTCAAGCGCACCGATATTCCCGTCGCTGGTGGAGCCCTCAAGCCCCTGATGCGTGAATTAATTATCGCGGATAACGTGCATGGTGAAAGCGGGCTGGACGGTCCGGCGCTGCCGGAGCCGGGCTTCGCGCCGCAAAACTGCACCGCCGTGGAGCTGATGGCGAAGGTGCTGCACGAGAGCATGGAACCCGTGACGCTGGTGGCTACCGGGCCGCAAACCAACGTCGCGCTGCTGCTGAACAGCCACCCTGAACTGCACAGCAAAATAGCCCGTATCGTCATCATGGGCGGGGCCATAGGGCTGGGTAACTGGACGCCTGCGGCGGAGTTCAACATCTTTGTCGACCCGGAAGCCGCTGAGATTGTCTTCCAGTCCGGCTTACCGATTGTAATGGCGGGACTGGACGTTACCCATCGCGCGCAGATTATGGCGGACGATATTGAGCGCTTCCGTTCCGTTGGTAATCCGGTCGCGACAACCGTGGCCGAGCTGCTCGACTTCTTTATGGAGTATCACAAAGCCGAGAAGTGGGGCTTCCACGGCGCGCCCCTGCACGACCCGTGCACGATTGCCTGGCTGTTAAAGCCTGAGATATTCACCACGGTTGACCGCTGGGTTGGCGTGGAAACGCAGGGAAAATACACCCAGGGAATGACGGTGGTGGATTATTACTCGCTGACGGGGAATACGCCGAATACTACCGTGATGGTGGACATCGACAGGGAGGCGTTTGTGGATTTGCTGGCGGAGAGACTGGCTTACTATAGTGCGGCCTGATGCCCTCACCCCGACCCTCTCCCATGGGGAGAGGGAGCAAACCTGCGCTTTTACCTAGGGCTCAAACGGCCGACGCTGAAACTGATCGTGGCCGCATTTCGGGCACAGCGACAGAACCTCCGGCGTATACACCGCAATATGGTGGTGGCAATTCTCGCACACCAGATTTCCCAGCCCGACCACCTCACCGCTGTGGTACACACCATGGTGGTTCAAATCCTGAAAGACCTCACGCCACTCCAGCTGCGTTTTATCCGTAATATCGGCCAGCTCCTGCCACAGGCTCTCTTTAATCACCCGCATGAAAACGCTGTCCGTGACCTCCTCCTGGCTCTCCTGGTAGCTGCGCGCGAACTCTTCCAGATCGCGACGCACGGCGCGCGTCACCTCTTCCACTTCGGTTCGCGTTAACTCACCCGTTTGCGACACGCGGGCACGCGCCTGCTCCACCAGCGCATCGATATCGCGCTCGCCGTTACGCAGTCGTTCCGTCAGTGTCGCCACCAGTTCGCGGTAAAATTGAGCAACCTTGTTCATCATTTTGCCTCCCGGGTAAGTAACTATTTCTAATAATAGACCTTATTTCATCGCCGCTTTGTCAGGTGAAGCACAGACCCGGTAAATTCCTGCAAAGCGCATTTGTGCGAAAGGCTGTTTTGACGCGGGCGTTTGGGCTATGCTATGCGGATCTGAATGACCACATCCATTGGCTACATTTGTAGCTGTATTGAAAACAGGACCACTGGCTGCCATGCAAGAGCAATACCGCCCGGAAGAGATAGAATCAAAAGTCCAGCAACACTGGGACGAGAAGCGCACCTTTGAAGTAACCGAAGACGAGAGCAAAGAGAAGTATTACTGCCTGTCGATGCTTCCCTATCCTTCTGGTCGACTACACATGGGCCATGTGCGTAACTACACCATTGGCGATGTGATCGCACGTTACCAGCGCATGCTGGGCAAAAACGTTCTGCAGCCTATCGGCTGGGATGCGTTCGGTCTGCCTGCGGAAGGCGCGGCGGTCAAAAACAACACCGCACCGGCCCCGTGGACATACGACAACATTGCGTACATGAAAAACCAGCTCAAAATGCTGGGCTTTGGCTATGACTGGAGCCGCGAGCTGGCAACCTGTACCCCGGAATACTACCGCTGGGAGCAGAAGTTCTTCACCGAGCTGTACAAAAAAGGCCTGGTGTATAAGAAGACCTCTGCCGTTAACTGGTGTCCGAATGACCAGACCGTTCTCGCGAACGAACAGGTTATTGATGGCTGCTGCTGGCGCTGTGACACCAAAGTTGAGCGTAAAGAGATCCCACAGTGGTTTATCAAAATCACCGCTTACGCTGATGAGCTGCTGAACGATCTGGATAACCTCGACCACTGGCCAGATACCGTTAAGACCATGCAGCGCAACTGGATCGGCCGTTCTGAAGGCGTGGAGATTACCTTCAACGTTGAGAACTACGACCAGACTCTGACTGTCTACACCACCCGTCCGGACACCTTCATGGGCGCGACCTACCTGGCCGTGGCTGCAGGTCACCCGCTGGCGCAGAAAGCGGCAGAAAACAATCCGGAACTGGCTACCTTCATCGATGAGTGCCGCAACACCAAAGTGGCCGAAGCCGACATGGCGACGATGGAGAAAAAAGGCGTTGCGACAGGCTTCTATGCTAAGCATCCGCTGACTGGCGAAGCGATCCCGGTCTGGGCAGCGAACTTCGTGCTGATGGAGTACGGTACAGGTGCGGTAATGGCTGTTCCGGGCCACGATCAGCGCGACTACGAGTTTGCCACCAAATACAACCTGCCGATTAAAGCCGTTATTCTGGCCGCCGATGGTTCTGAACCAGACCTGTCCGAAAACGCGCTGACTGAAAAAGGCACCCTATTCAACTCCGGTGAATTCAGCGGTCTGAGCTTCGAAGAGGGCTTTAACGCCATCGCCGACAAGCTGGCCTCCCTTGGCGTGGGCGAGCGTAAAGTTAACTTCCGTCTGCGCGACTGGGGTGTTTCCCGTCAGCGTTACTGGGGTGCGCCAATTCCAATGGTGACGCTGGAAGATGGCACCGTGATGCCAACGCCAGAAGATCAGCTGCCGGTGATCCTGCCGGAAGACGTCGTCATGGACGGCATCACCAGCCCGATCAAAGCCGATCCTGAGTGGGCAAAAACCACCGTCAACGGTCAGCCTGCGCTGCGTGAAACCGATACCTTTGACACCTTTATGGAGTCATCCTGGTACTATGCGCGCTACACATGCCCGCAGTATCAGGACGGTATGCTGGATTCCAAAGCGGCAAACTACTGGCTTCCGGTAGACATCTACATCGGTGGTATCGAACACGCCATCATGCACCTGCTCTACTTCCGCTTCTTCCACAAGCTGATGCGCGATGCGGGCATGGTGAACTCTGACGAACCTGCAAAACAGCTGCTGTGCCAGGGCATGGTGCTGGCGGATGCCTTCTATTACGTCGGTGCCAACGGCGAGCGTAACTGGGTTTCTCCGGTTGACGCGATCGTTGAACGCGACGAGAAGGGCCGTATCGTGAAGGCCAAAGACGCCGAAGGTCATGAGCTGGTCTACACCGGCATGAGCAAGATGTCTAAGTCGAAAAACAACGGTATCGACCCGCAGGTGATGGTTGAGCGTTACGGTGCAGATACCGTGCGTCTGTTCATGATGTTTGCTTCTCCGGCGGACATGACGCTGGAGTGGCAGGAGTCTGGCGTGGAAGGTGCAAACCGCTTCCTGAAACGCGTCTGGAAACTGGTTTACGAACACACTGCACTGGGCGATGCCCCGGCGCTGAATGCCGCCGCACTGACTGAAGATCAGCAGGCGCTGCGTCGCGATGTTCATAAAACGATTGCAAAAGTGACCGATGATATTGGTCGTCGTCAGACCTTCAATACCGCAATTGCGGCTATTATGGAACTGATGAACAAGCTGGCGAAGGCTTCACAGGACGGCGAGCAGGATCGTGCTTTAATGCGTGAAGCGCTGCTGGCCGTTGTTCGCATGCTGAACCCGTTCACGCCGCACGTTAGCTTTACCCTGTGGCAGGAGCTGAAAGGCGAAGGCGATATCGACAACGCGCCGTGGCCGCAGGCTGACGAATCAGCGATGGTGGAAAACACGACGCTGGTCGTGGTCCAGGTGAACGGCAAAGTCCGCGGTAAAATTACCGTGGCGGTCGATGCAACCGAAGAACAGGTTCGCGAGCGCGCGGGCCAGGAACCTCTGGTCGCAAAATATCTTGAGGGCGTTACCGTACGTAAAGTGATCTACGTACCGGGTAAACTGCTCAATCTGGTCGTTGGCTAAGCGCGGGAGGAAACGTGCGACAACTGGCAACAATACTCTTATCACTGGCGGTGCTTGTCACCGCTGGCTGTGGCTGGCACCTGCGCAATACCACGGCGGTGCCCGCTGAGATGAAAACGATGATGTTCGACTCACCAGATCCGAATGGCCCACTCAGCCGGGCCATTCGTAATCAGCTGCGTCTCAACGGCGTAGAGATTGTCGAAAAACAAACCCTGCGCCAGGATGTACCGTCTCTGCGTGTTATAGGTGGCGGCCTGTCGAGAGATACAGCCTCTATCTTCCAGGATGGCCGTACAGCTGAATATCAGATGGTGTTGACGGTCGACGCGGCAGTCCTGATCCCCGGTAAAGACATCTACCCGATCAGCACGAAAGTATACCGTTCGTTCTTCGATAACCCGCAGACAGCGCTGGCAAAAGATGCCGAACAGCAGATTATCATCAACGAAATGTACGACAAGGCAGCGGAACAGCTGATCCGTAAACTGCCAAGTATTGCAGCGTCAACTAAACAAGGATCTGACATCGTTGAAAAACCGGTTGCTGGCACGCTTCCTGCTGCTAACTCTCTGGGTAAATGATGATCAGGCTGTATCCTGAACAACTCCGCGCGCAGCTCAATGAAGGGCTGCGCGCGGCGTATCTGCTTCTTGGAAACGATCCGTTATTACTTCAGGAAAGCCAGGATGCCGTGCGGCATGCCGCCGCCGCGCAGGGCTTCGATGAACACCACACCGTCCAATTGGACAACAACACCGACTGGAACGCCCTCTTCTCGCTTTGTCAGGCGATGAGCCTTTTCGCCTCGCGCCAGACAATTCAGATCCTGCTGCCGGAGAACGGCCCTAACGCGATGATGAACGAGCAGCTCGCTACGCTGGTCAGCCTCTTACACAGCGATCTGCTCCTTATTGTGCGTGGCAACAAGCTGACCAAAGCCCAGGAAAACGCGGCGTGGTTTACCCAGATCGCGACCCACGCGGTGCTGGTCACCTGTCAGACGCCTGAGCAGGCACATCTGCCTAAATGGGTCGCCGCGAGAGCGAAACAGCACAACCTTCAGCTGGATGACGCGGCAAATCAGCTGCTCTGCTACTGCTATGAAGGTAACCTGCTGGCCCTGGCGCAGGCGCTGGACAGACTCTCCCTGCTCTGGCCGGATGGCAAGCTGACCTTGCCGCGCGTCGAGCAGGCTGTTAACGACGCGGCGCACTTCACGCCGTTCCACTGGGTGGACGCGCTACTGTCGGCAAAAAGCAAACGCGCCCTGCATATTCTGCAACAACTGCGTCTTGAAGGGAGCGAACCCGTTATTCTGCTGCGTACGCTGCAGCGCGAATTACTGCTGCTGATTACGCTCAAGCGCCAGTCTGCCCATACGCCGCTGCGTTCGCTGTTTGATAAACACCGCGTGTGGCAAAATCGCCGGGCTTTGACCACCGAGGCCGTCAACCGCCTGAGTCATGAACAGCTTCGTCAGGCTGTACAGCTTCTGATGCGCGCTGAGCTCACGTTAAAACAAGATTACGGCCAGTCGGTCTGGGCGGAGCTGGAAAGCCTTTCTCTGCTGCTCTGCCACAAGGCGCTGGCAGACGTTTTTATTGATGGATAGTATGCATTCTTTACAGGCCCTGTATGGCGGCACCTTCGACCCGGTACATTACGGGCACCTGAAGCCGGTTGAAATTCTGGCGAATTTGATCGGCCTTCAGCGCGTCACCATCATGCCCAATAATGTTCCGCCCCATCGCCCACAGCCGGAGGCGACCAGCGAGCAGCGAAAAGCGATGCTCGCCCTTGCCATCGAAGATAAACCGCTCTTCCAACTTGATGAGCGTGAGCTGCGTCGCGACACGCCCTCCTGGACGTCACAGACGCTTCAGGAGTGGCGCACAGAACAGGGTCCAGACCAGCCGCTGGCGTTTATCATCGGCCAGGATTCCCTGCTGAATTTACCCACATGGCATCAGTATGAAACCATCCTGGAGAACAGCCATCTGCTCGTCTGCCGCCGCCCTGGCTATCCTCTGACCATGCGTGAAGCGCAGTACCAGCAGTGGCTGGAAGATCATCTCACCGATAATGTTGAAGATCTTCACAATCGGCCTGCCGGGAAGATCTATCTGGCGGAAACGCCGTGGTTCGATATCTCTGCAACCCTCATACGTGAGCGTTTACAGCAGGGTTTAGCCTGTGACGATCTACTGCCAGCCCCGGTGCTGGCGTATATCCATACGCACGGGTTGTATCAGAAAAGCGCAGATGAATAGCCGGAGGGCATAAAAAGCGGCTTATTGTTTATCCTGCCTTGACAGGTTAAGCCATACTGTTATTCTCCGCTGCCAGACTTTCCCGCCGATCATTGCTTTACAGAAATTGTTTTACAAAAATGGCGATGCAATCTCAGGCAGAGGGTGGGATGATACCCGCCTTCAAAAGCCCGGTCGGAGACATTTGTCCCGACACAGGCGTGAGTTCAGGTATACTGTCTGGCTACGAATTCAACGTTTTACAATCTCATTCACCCCAGGGGGAAAACTTGCAGGGTAAAGCACTCCAGGATTTTGTTATTGACAAAATTGATGACCTGAAAGGTCAGGACATCATCGCTATCGACGTTAATGGTAAATCCAGTATTACCGACTGCATGATCATCTGCACCGGTACATCTACGCGTCATGTTGTTTCGATTGCCGATCATGTGGTTCAGGAATCGCGTGCAGCAGGACTGTTGCCACTGGGTGTTGAAGGTGAAGCAACGGCTGACTGGGTGGTTGTCGACCTCGGCGATGTGATTGTCCACGTCATGCAGGACGAGAGCCGTCGCCTGTATGAGCTGGAAAAACTCTGGGGTTAATGCGTGAAGTTGCAGCTGGTCGCCGTCGGCACCAAAATGCCGGACTGGGTACAAACCGGTTTTACTGAATATCTGCGTCGTTTTCCAAAAGACATGCCGTTCGAACTGGTGGAAATTCCCGCCGGTAAGCGCGGCAAGAACGCGGATATCAAACGTATTCTCGATAAAGAGGGCGAACTGATGCTGGCTGTCGCAGGCAAAAACCGCATCGTCACCCTCGATATTCCAGGAAAACCCTGGGATACGCCGCAGCTGGCGCACGAACTGGAGCGCTGGAAGCAGGATGGCCGTGACGTCAGTCTGTTGATTGGCGGTCCAGAAGGGTTATCCCCCGCCTGCAAAGCGGCGGCTGAACAAAGTTGGTCCCTCTCCGCGCTGACGCTTCCCCACCCGCTCGTTCGGGTACTGGTGGCAGAAAGCCTGTATCGCGCGTGGAGCATTACTACCAACCACCCCTATCACCGCGAGTAATGACTGACCAGGGTAGATTAAGCAGCGGATGAAACTACAGAATTCTTTTCGCGACTATACGGCTGAGTCCGCGCTGTTTGTGCGCCGGGCGCTGGTCGCCTTTACCGGGATTTTGCTGCTTACCGGCGTGCTGATCGCCAACCTTTATAATCTGCAAATTGTCCGCTTTACCGACTACCAGACGCGCTCAAACGAAAACCGTATCAAGCTGGTGCCTATCGCTCCCAGCCGCGGCATTATTTACGATCGTAACGGCACGCCGCTGGCGTTAAACCGCACCATCTATCAAATCGAGATGATGCCGGAAAAAGTTGATAATGTTCAGGATACGCTGGAAGCGCTGAAAAGCGTTGTCGACCTTAACGATGACGATATCGCGGCCTTCAAAAAAGAGCGCTCCCGCTCTCACCGTTTCACCTCCATCCCGGTTAAAACCAACCTGACGGAAGTCCAGGTAGCCCGCTTTGCGGTAAACCAGTACCGCTTCCCCGGCGTGGAAGTGAAGGGTTACAAGCGTCGCTACTACCCCTACGGCTCCGCGCTGACGCATGTGATTGGCTACGTCTCCAAGATTAACGACAAAGACGTCGACCGCCTTGATAAAGACGGCAAGCTGGCAAACTACGCTGCAACACACGATATCGGTAAGCTGGGGATCGAACGTTACTACGAAGACGTTTTGCACGGGCAAACCGGCTATGAAGAAGTTGAGGTTAACAACCGCGGCCGCGTGATTCGCCAGCTGAAAGAAGTCCCTCCTCAGGCGGGGCATGACGTCTATCTGACCCTCGACCTTAAGCTGCAGCAGTATATCGAAACCCTGCTGGCGGGCAGCCGTGCAGCCGTTGTGGTCACCGATCCTCGTACCGGCGGCATCCTGGCAATGGTGTCCATGCCTAGCTATGACCCGAACCTGTTCGTTGACGGCATTTCCAGTAAGGACTATTCCGGTCTGCTGAATGACCCGAACACGCCGCTGGTGAACCGCGCGACGCAAGGGGTTTATCCGCCGGCATCAACGGTTAAGCCGTACGTAGCGGTTTCTGCGCTGAGTGCCGGCGTCATTAACCGTAATACCAGTCTGTTTGACCCGGGCTGGTGGCAACTGCCTGGTTCAGATAAACGCTATCGTGACTGGAAAAAATGGGGCCACGGTCATCTGAACGTCACCAAATCACTGGAAGAATCTGCGGATACCTTCTTCTATCAGGTGGCGTATGACATGGGGATCGACCGCCTGTCAGAGTGGATGAGCAAATTCGGTTACGGGCATTACACCGGCGTTGACCTCTCCGAAGAACGTTCTGGCAACATGCCAACGCGTGAATGGAAGCTGAAGCGCTTTAAAAAACCGTGGTATCAGGGTGACACCATTCCGGTGGGTATCGGCCAGGGCTACTGGACGGCAACACCGCTTCAGATGAACAAGGCCATGATGATCCTCATCAATGACGGCGTGGTAAAAGTGCCTCATCTGCTACAGAGCACGGTTGAAGACGGCAAAAAAGTGCCGTGGAACCAGCCGCATGAGGCCCCGGTGGGTGACATTCATTCCGGCTTCTGGGAAATTGCGAAAGACGGTATGTACGGCGTGGCAAACCGCCCGAACGGTACCGCGCATAAGTACTTCACCGGTACGCCGTACAAAGTGGCCGCGAAATCCGGTACTGCGCAGGTGTTCGGTCTGAAAGCCAACGAAACCTATAACGCGCACCGCATTGCTGAACGTCTGCGTGACCATAAGCTGATGACGGCGTTTGCCCCTTATGATAACCCGCAGGTCGCGGTGGCGATGATTCTGGAGAACGGCGGTGCCGGTCCAGCTGTAGGGACCATCATGCGCCAGATCCTTGACCACATTATGCTGGGTGATAACAACACCGAACTGCCGGCTGAAAACCCGGCCGCCGCTGCGGCGGAGGACCAATAATCATGACGGATAATCCAAATAAAAAATCGCTGTGGGACAAAATCCACATCGACCCAGCCATGCTGCTGATCCTGCTGGCCCTGCTGGTTTACAGCGCCCTGGTTATCTGGAGCGCGAGCGGCCAGGACATCGGCATGATGGAGCGCAAAATCGGCCAGATCGCCATGGGTCTGATCATTATGGTGGTAATGGCGCAGATCCCGCCGCGCGTCTACGAAGGCTGGGCGCCCTACCTCTACATCTTCTGTATTATTTTGCTGGTTGCGGTAGATGCGTTTGGCGCCATATCAAAAGGGGCGCAGCGCTGGCTGGATTTGGGGATTGTCCGCTTCCAGCCCTCGGAGATTGCCAAAATCGCCGTGCCACTGATGGTGGCACGCTTTATCAACCGCGATGTCTGTCCGCCGTCTCTGAAGAATACCGCTATCGCGCTGGTGCTGATTTTCCTGCCAACGCTGCTGGTTGCGGCACAGCCTGACCTGGGGACCTCAATCCTTATTGCCCTCTCCGGCCTGTTTGTCCTGTTCCTGTCGGGACTGAGCTGGCGCCTGATTGGTATCGCAGTGGTGCTGATTGCGGCGTTCATCCCTATCCTCTGGTTCTTCCTGATGCATGACTACCAGCGCCAGCGCGTCATGATGCTACTCGATCCGGAAACCGATCCGCTGGGCGCGGGCTATCATATTATTCAGTCGAAGATTGCAATTGGCTCCGGGGGGCTGCGCGGTAAAGGCTGGCTGCACGGTACGCAGTCGCAGCTGGAATTTTTACCGGAACGCCACACCGATTTTATCTTTGCCGTACTGGCGGAAGAGCTGGGGCTGGTTGGCATTCTGATACTTCTTGCGCTGTATGTCCTGCTGATCATGCGGGGATTGTGGATTGCAGCGCGTGCACAAACCACGTTTGGTCGCGTCATGGCTGGCGGGTTGATGCTGATTTTATTCGTTTATGTCTTCGTAAATATTGGTATGGTGAGTGGTATTCTGCCGGTGGTAGGCGTACCGCTGCCGCTGGTGAGTTACGGAGGCTCGGCACTGATCGTGTTGATGGCCGGGTTTGGTATCGTGATGTCGATCCATACCCACAGAAAAATGTTGTCAAAAAGCGTATAAAAATAAGGGGATCGGAATGCGTAAGCAGTGGCTGGGGATCTGCATCGCGGCAAGTTTACTTGCGGCCTGCACAAGTGATGATGGTCAGCAACAGGCAACCGTCGCGCCGCCGCAGCCTGCGGTGTGTAATGGCCCGATCGTTGAAATCAGCGGTGCCGATCCCGTTTATGAACCGCTGAATGCCAGTGCCAATCAGGATTACGAGCGCGACGGCAAAAGCTATAAAATTGTTCAGGATCCTTCCCGTTTCAGTCAGGCAGGCTTTGCCGCCATTTATGATGCCGAGCCAGGCAGTAACCTGACGGCTTCCGGGGAGGCGTTCGACCCAATGCAACTGACGGCGGCACACCCAACGCTGCCGATTCCGAGCTACGCCCGTATCACCAACCTGGCGAATGGCCGCATGATCGTCGTGCGTATCAACGATCGCGGCCCGTACGGGAATGACCGGGTGATTTCCCTCTCGCGCGCGTCTGCCGATCGCCTGAACACCTCGAACAACACCAAAGTTCGTATTGACCCGATTATCGTCGCGCAGGATGGTTCGCTCTCCGGACCGGGTACCGCGTGTACAACGGTGGCGAAACAGACCTATGCCCTTCCTGACCGCCCAAATCTTGACGGCGGAATGGGAAGCGTCTCGTCTCCGGCAGAGCCTGCTCAGCCGGGAGGAGAAATACGCCCGATTAGCAATGACACGCTGCAAAGCGAGGATGCTACCGGCGCGCCGGTAAAGAGTAGCGGCTTTCTTGGCGCACCGACGACCTTAGCCGCGGGCGTGCTGGAAGGCAGTGAACCCACTCCAGCCCCTGCTCCCGTCGCTACGCCAGCGACCCAGCCGGCTCCCGTAACGGCGCCAGCGGCCACGCAAAGTGCGGCGGTGGCGGCTCCAGCAGCGGCCAGCGGAAGCTATGTGGTTCAGGTAGGCGCAGTGAGCGATCAGGCCCGGGCCAAACAGTATCAACAGCGTCTGAGCCAGCAGTTTGGCGTACCAGGACGCGTTGAGCAGAACGGCGCGGTCTGGCGCATTCAGATGGGGCCGTTTGCCAGCAAATCGCAGGCAGCCTCCCTGCAGCAGCGTCTGCAGAATGAAGCTCAACTTCAGTCATTTATCGCTGTTGCGAAATAATTAACCGGCGGTATCCGAATTGTCAGTTAGTGTAAAACACATTCACAAACTCATGCTTAAAGTCGGATGCCTGCCTGAATAGCATTTGCTATAGTAAGGCACTTTTTTTAATTCCATCACGGATGTCGTAGTTCTGACCATGAAGACCACTTTTTCTGCTCGTTTTGTGCAGCGCATGGCGCTGACCACGGCCCTTTGCGCGGCTGCTCTTTCTGCAGCTCACGCCGATGACCTGAATATCAAGACCATGATCCCTGGCGTTCCGCAAATCGATGCGGAATCCTACATCCTGATCGATTACAACTCTGGCAAAGTGCTGGCAGAACAGAATGCCGATGCCCGCCGTGATCCGGCCAGCCTGACCAAAATGATGACCAGCTACGTTATCGGCCAGGCGATGAAGGCAGGTAAATTCAAAGAATCGGATCTGGTCACCATCGGTAACGATGCGTGGGCAACCGGGAACCCTGTCTTCAAAGGTTCCTCTCTGATGTTCCTGAAGCCGGGTATGCAGGTTCCTGTTTCCCAGCTGATTCGTGGTATCAACCTGCAGTCGGGTAACGATGCCTGCGTGGCGATGGCCGATTTCGCCGCCGGTAGCCAGGATGCCTTCGTGGGTCTGATGAACAGCTACGTTACCGCGCTGGGTCTGAAAAACAGCCACTTCCAGACCGTACACGGCCTGGACGCAGACGGTCAGTACAGCTCCGCACGTGATATGGCCCTGATTGGTCAGGCGCTGATCCGCGATGTCCCTAACGAATACTCTATCTACAAAGAAAAAGAGTTCACCTTCAACGGGATTCGTCAGACCAACCGTAACGGTCTGCTGTGGGATAACAGCCTGAACGTTGACGGCATTAAAACTGGCCATACCGACAAAGCGGGCTACAACCTGGTGGCCTCTGCTACTGAAGGTCAGATGCGTCTGATCTCTGCCGTGATGGGCGGCCGCACCTTTAAAGGTCGTGAAACAGAAAGCAAGAAGCTGCTGACCTGGGGCTTCCGCTTCTTCGAAACCGTGAATCCACTGAAAGCAGGCAAAGAGTTTGCGTCTGAACCCGTCTGGTTCGGCGACAACGACCGTGCTTCTCTCGGCGTTGATAAAGACCTCTACCTGACCATTCCGCGCGGTCGTATGAAGGATCTGAAAGCCAGCTACGTGCTGAACAGCACCGAGCTGCACGCCCCGCTGCAGAAAAACCAGGTTGTAGGCACGATCAACTTCCAGCTGGATGGAAAAACGATCGATCAGCGTCCGCTGGTTGTCCTGCAAGAAATTCCTGAAGGCAATTTCTTCGGCAAAATCATTGATTACATTAAATTGATGTTCCACCACTGGTTTGGTTAAAAATTGAACACTTGAAAGTGTGATTTTGATCCCCATATACTAAGTATCCTGATAACTCCCACCTGACGTGGGAGTTATTATTTTTTGACGTTACGCCGGAGCTGACATGAAAACCAAACTTAACGAACTGCTTGAATTCCCTACCCCATTTACCTACAAAGTAATGGGTCTGGCGAAACCTGAGCTGGTTGATCAGGTGGTTGAAGTGGTACAGCGCCATGCGCCGGGTGACTACTCTCCGTCAGTAAAACCAAGCAGCAAGGGCAACTACCACTCGGTTTCTATCACCATCACTGCGACACACATTGAGCAGGTTGAGACGCTGTACGAAGAGCTCGGCAATATCGAAATCGTTCGTATGGTACTGTAGTCCCTTTGCGGTTACCCGGTTTGCCGGGTAACCCTTCTCCCCGCTGTGATATACTCCCCCCACACTTTTTGTCCCTCGTCTTCGGAGACGCAGTTTTGTATCAGGATAAAATTCTGGTCCGTCACCTCGGGCTGCAACCTTATGAGCCTGTCTCCCAGGCCATGCATGACTTCACCGATTCACGCGATGACAGCACCCCAGATGAAATCTGGCTGGTCGAACACCTGCCGGTATTTACGCAGGGTCAGGCGGGTAAAGCAGAACATCTATTAATGACGGGAGATATCCCGGTTATTCAGAGCGATCGCGGCGGTCAGGTCACGTACCATGGGCCCGGGCAGCAGGTGATGTACGTCCTGCTCAATCTGAAGCGCAGAAAGCTGGGCGTGCGTGAACTGGTCACTTTACTGGAACAAACCGTCGTCAACACGCTGGCGGAATATGGTATTGACGCGCATCCGCGTGCCGATGCGCCGGGCGTTTACGTTGGGGAAATGAAGATCTGCTCCCTGGGGCTGCGTATTCGAAAAGGCTGCTCATTCCATGGCCTGGCATTGAATATTAATATGGATCTCGCGCCGTTCCAGCGCATAAACCCCTGCGGCTACGCCGGCATGGAAATGACGCAAATGCGCCAGTGGGTAGAAGCCGCTACGCCCGAACATATTCGTCCCGTGCTTTTGAAGAACGTGTTAGCGCTACTTAACAATCCCCCACACGAATATATCCCTGCTTAATATATCGTACAACATGGCTCGATAATTTGACGGGCCACTGTTTATTTACCGCTTTTGCACTTTACAATAATCCACAGATTCTATATTTTCGAAGCGCCCGAATATTACCGCTACATATTATTTAGCCTCCAGAAAGCTCGGCAAACACGGCATAAGTAACGTGAGCAATTATCACACAACTGTTTGCTTTTGATAAACAAGTGATACAAAACCAACACTTTACGAATCTCTACAAGCATAATAAATAAATTCAACTATCATTCATATTGTGAATGTATACGGGGTGAAAGCGTGGAGTATAATAATTTACCAGCCAAACGACTGAATGAACCTGGTGGCGAAGACAAGCCGCAAATTTTTCGGACTTTACGTAATATTGATCTCAATTTACTGACTATTTTTGAGGCAGTATATGTCCATAAAGGTATCGTTAACGCTGCGAAAATTCTTAATCTCACGCCATCAGCAATAAGTCAGTCAATCCAAAAGCTACGCGCTATATTTCCTGACCCGTTATTTATTCGTAAGGGCCAGGGGGTAACGCCGACGGCTTACGCCACGCATCTCCACGAGTACATCAGCCAGGGGCTGGAGTCGATTCTGGGCGCACTGGATTTAACCGGGAGCTATGATAAGCAGAGAACCATCACCATCGGCTGCTCCCCTTCTGTGGGTGTGCTGGTGATGCCGGCGATCTTCCAGGCCGTGAAAGAGCATGCTCCGCAGCTCCTGCTTCGTAATGTGCCGCTCAATGAACCTGACATTCAGCTTGCCCAGTTCCAGACGGACCTGATTATTGAAAGCGGCAGCTTCAGTGCCAGAGCGCTGGGTCAAAATGTGCTCTATTCGGATAACCTGGTGCTGGTTTGCCGGCAGCAGCATCCGGTTCTCAGCGAACCGCTGACCATCGAAAACCTGCGCAACTACGACCACTCGTCTTTCATGACCGAAGGGCAGTCTAACCACGCCCTTCGTCAGCGTATTGATGAAATTTTCCCGGAACGTCAGATCAGCTTCAGCAGTTACAATATGTTTACCACCGCATCGCTGATTGGCAGCAGCGATATGCTGTGCGTTATGCCATCACGCCTGTACAGCCTGCTACAAAAATGCTGGCCGCTGGAGAGCATTCCACTCAGTCAGCTTAATGCGGAATCAATCGAGATTTCACTGCATTACAACAAGCTGAGTTTACGCGACCCAGTCCTGGAAAACGTCATCCGCATTATCCGTCAGGCCTTCTGACAGGTTTAGCCAGCACAAGCCCCTGCAACAGGCAGGGCGAAAGGCACAAAACAACAACTATTTTACAAATTGGCGATCTGGCAGGCTGCTTTAACGACCGTTTCAATGATATACTGCCTGTCGTTCGTTCAAAAATAGTTGATAAATACAACATTCCCTTGAATTGAAACGCTTTCCTTCGATATTCGCAACTGGAACACGCACGCTATGAGTAAACCCATTGTGATGGAACGCGGTGTTAAATACCGCGATGCCGATAAAATGGCCCTTATCCCGGTTAAAAACGTGGCTACAGAGCGCGAGGCGCTGTTAAGAAAACCGGAATGGATGAAAATCAAACTTCCGGCCGACTCTTCGCGTATCCAGGGGATCAAAGCGGCGATGCGCAAGAATGGCCTTCACTCCGTATGTGAAGAAGCCTCTTGTCCGAACCTTGCTGAATGTTTCAATCACGGTACCGCGACGTTTATGATTCTGGGTGCTATCTGTACCCGCCGCTGCCCGTTCTGCGATGTTGCTCATGGCCGTCCGGTTGCACCTGATGCTAACGAACCCCAGAAACTGGCGCAGACCATTGCTGACATGGCGCTGCGCTATGTGGTTATCACCTCCGTTGACCGTGACGATCTGCGTGACGGTGGTGCTCAGCACTTCGCCGACTGTATTACGGCCATTCGCGAGAAAAGCCCTAACATCAAAATCGAGACGCTGGTGCCTGACTTCCGTGGCCGTATGGACCGCGCGCTGGATATCCTGACAGCAACGCCGCCAGATGTGTTTAACCACAACCTGGAGAACGTGCCGCGTCTCTACCGTCAGGTCCGCCCGGGTGCTGACTATAACTGGTCTCTGAAACTGCTGGAGCGTTTCAAAGAAGCGCATCCGCATATTCCGACCAAGTCTGGTCTGATGGTGGGGCTGGGTGAAACCAATGAGGAAATCATTGAGGTGATGCGCGATCTTCGCCGCCACGGTGTGACCATGTTGACCCTGGGGCAGTATCTGCAGCCAAGCCGTCACCACCTGCCGGTACAGCGCTACGTTAGCCCGGATGAGTTCGATGAAATGAAAGCCGAAGCGATGGCGATGGGCTTCACCCACGCAGCCTGCGGCCCGTTCGTTCGCTCCTCATACCACGCCGATATGCAGGCAAAAGGCGAAGAAGTTAAATAATGCTGTAATATTCTTTTACAGTAATACAAAAAAACCGGCCTCATGAGCCGGTTTTTTTTTCGCAAGCCCTCAGGCGCTGCTGTCATTCTTTATGAGAAAGCTTGTCTGCCGGGACGTCATCCTCGGCGCTTTTCTTCGCCGCTGCATCATCGTCGTTCATCGCTTTCTTAAAGCCTTTGATGGCAGCCCCCAGGTCACCACCCAGCGTGCGTAACTTCTTGGTACCAAACAGCAGGACGACCAGTGCGGCAACCACCAGCAGTTTGGTAATACTAATCTCACCCATAGATACCTTCTTTACTTAAAACAGGCTGCATTCAGCGCCAAAACCTGATTGTATTAACGGTCATTTAGCGCGTGCACACAATAGCAATCTGTAACAAGGTGAATCAAGCATTGTTGAAAAAAACATCACAATAATTGCGGTGGCGCAAACCGACGATTGCGAAGAACAGGTAGTTGCTGACGTGCAAGCGTAATTCTCTCTAAGTTTAGCTCCGCCACCAGCAAATGCGGGGCTTCAGCGGCGGCGGCGATCGTCACCCCCAGCGGATCGACCACCCTGCTTTGCCCGATGTTTTTCGTGCCACATTCCCCTGCGGCAACCACATAGCAGGTTGTATCCAGCGCACGCGCCGCAAGCAGCGTTGCCCAGTGGTGCTCTTTTAACTGCCCGCGAACCCACGCGGCAGGGAGTACCAGTACGTCCGCACCCTGCAGCGCCAGATGGAGCGCCAGCTCGGGAAAACGCAGGTCATAGCAGGTCATCAACCCGATCTTAAATCCGTCAATCTCCAGAAGCGGTGGGATACTGTCTCCGGGGTCAACGCGCCGCGACTCCTGAATGCTGAACGCATCATAGAGATGCAGCTTGGCGTAGCGTGCGACAATGGCCCCGCCACGGATAGCCACAAGCGTATTGACTGCGCGACCCGGCGTTGAGGGGACATGGATCGTTAAGATCGTCGTCATCGTATTGCCCACGCTCTGGGCGAGCAGTTGCTGCAAGAATTCGCCGTCCAGCGACTGCGCGGACTTCACCGATAAATCCGGATCATTATCATCCCTGGCCAGCAGCGCTTCAGGGAGAACCAGCAGCGACGCGCCTTTCTGCCGGGCCTGCATCATCAGGTTGACGCATGTTATCGCGTTCGCCTGCCAGTCAGGCGTGACCGCAAATTGCCCTACCGCAACATACATATTTGTCCCCTCATCATAAACGGCGTTAAACTCGCTTCTCTTACACATCAAATAGCAGGTATTTAGCGTGTTACAACTACTTTTAGCCGTTTTTATTGGTGGGGGAACGGGTAGCGTTGCGCGATGGTTTCTGAGTATGCGGTTTAATCCTCTGCATCAGGCGATTCCTATGGGGACACTGGCCGCTAACCTGATTGGTGCCTTTATCATTGGCATGGGTCTGGCCTGGTTTAACCGAATGACGCACATCGACCCGATGTGGAAGGTCCTGATTACGACGGGTTTCTGCGGCGGGTTAACCACCTTCTCGACGTTCTCCGCAGAAGTCGTGTTTCTCTTTCAGGAAGGCCGTATCGGCTGGGCACTGGCGAACATCGCGATTAACATGCTCGGCTCGTTTGCGATGACGGGGATCGCATTTTGGCTCTTTTCCTCCGCAAGCACGCATTAACCGTCGAACCGTTAATGTTGGCTTAATTTTTCTCTGTCACTCTGAATGCAGAACTGAACGAGGGTGACAGAATGAAACAGAGTCTGATGAGCGCAGGCATGGTGTTGTTGAGCGTGCTGATCGTTGCCAGCTTCCTGAAAATGTATCTGCTTGGCTGATTCAAAACGAAAAAAACCCGCTCAGGGAGCGGGTTTTGAAATTCTTGCTGACGCGTCTGAATTACAGAGCAATTACGTTAGCAGCAGAAGGGCCTTTGGCACCGTTAGTGATTTCGAACTCTACACGCTGACCTTCAGCCAGAGTTTTGAAACCATTAGACTGGATTGCAGAGAAGTGTACGAACACGTCTTTGCTGCCATCTTCAGGAGTAATGAAACCGAATCCTTTGGACTCATTAAACCACTTAACGTTACCTTTAATCTTAGACATCAAAATTACCTTTACATTAAAAAACGACACAAATGCTGTGTCGGTTACCAGTACATCAATTGTGGGACCTTTTGTCCAGCGGATCTTTGATAAAAAGTGACTAAAGTCGCGTTAATTTTCACTGGCAGATTTTTATCGTTTATGAATCAACGCCTGCGCGTTTTTTCACCGCAATGTAACGTTTTGTCAGTTAAAACTGAAAACGCATCCAGGCGAAGTAAACGTTTCCGTTGTTGTACGTACCCGGGATGTAGGTCATCTGGAACGTTGCGGGGCCATAGCCAATAGAGGCCAAAGGCAGCAGCACCGGGATCGGGATGTAGTTCCAGTTGTCACGTGCAGTGACCCCGGCGGTATAGCCCAAACCGACGTGGAAGTTCTCGTCCGCTAGCGGACGCCAGGTTTTCTCCCAACCATATCCCCCAATCGGCTCCCATTTATTAAACGAGTCTTTGAAGGCCATCAGATAGATGCCATGCCAGTTTCCCTTTTCGTCCCAGCGAGACTGACCAAAACCCGCGCCCCACGGACGCTCGTTGTATTTATCGGTTTTCTCTTTGTCATAAGCAAAACGCGCATGCCACGTTATTGCCGGAACATAGAGATCATAATGTTCAGGAGCCGTCCAGGTCTGGGAAACATTATCCGTAAAGGTGGAGAACCAGCCTTTGTCCGTCGCGTTGCCTTCTGCCTGTGCAACAGAAGAAAACGTTAACTGCCCAAAAATAAACAACAAAACAGAGAAAAATGTATTACGTACGATCACAATGCAATTACCATTCTTAGTATTCGAGGCAAAGTTTACCATAAAATAGTTGAATCAAGGCTTAACGGCATCGGCGTTATTCCTAATTATTCGGCCATTTTCCGGGAATATTCTTAAAGAAATGGGGGGATATGCTCAAATAAGCCCACAAGAGGTGTGACTTTTGCCATTTAGCGTTCGTAATCAGTGACATGCAAAACCATACAAAACATTAACAATTTGTTATCATTATTGGGACACATTGCGCCATTTCTGATGGTCAAGACCCTCATGGTATAAATGTATGGGCCATGGCAAAAACACGCTTGTTCTGTTCTCTAGTCGTCTGTTTATTGATTTTAATCAGCAAGAACAGGCCAATTATTCGGCACATTTCCATCCTTCTTTTTTTATTGATTTTTTGTGCTCCACTGCAGCAGAGATACAGGGGAAATCATGCTTACGTTATTCGAGCTCCTTATTGGAGTCGTCGTCATTGTCGGCGTCGCGCGCTACATCATTAAAGGCTACTCGGCCACGGGCGTATTATTTGTTGGCGGTTTAACGCTGTTGATTATCAGCGCACTGATGGGGCACCAGGTGTTACCTGCCAGCGCCACGAGCACCGGTTACATCGCTACAGATATTGTTGAATACATTAAAATATTGCTCATGAGCCGCGGCGGCGATCTGGGCATGATGATCATGATGCTGTGTGGTTTTGCGGCCTACATGACCCACATCGGCGCCAACGACATGGTCGTTAAACTTGCCTCAAAACCCCTGCAGTACATTAACTCGCCGTATCTGCTGATGGTCGCCGCCTATTTCCTCGCCTGCCTGATGTCGCTGGCCGTTTCGTCGGCTACCGGACTTGGCGTACTGCTGATGGCCACGCTGTTCCCGGTCATGGTGAACGTCGGTATCAGCCGCGGCGCGGCAGCAGCCATTTGCGCGTCTCCGGCCGCGATTATTCTTTCCCCTACCTCCGGCGACGTCGTGCTGGCGGCAAAGGCAGCGGAGATGTCGCTCATCGACTTCGCCTTTAAAACCACGCTGCCGATCTCCATTGTTGCCATTGTCGGCATGGGTATCGCGCATTTCTTCTGGCAGCGCTATCTCGATAAGAAAGAAAACATCAGCCATGAAATGATGGACGTGAGTGAAATCACCACCACCGCTCCCGCGTTTTATGCCATTCTGCCCTTCACGCCGATTATCGGGGTGCTGATTTTTGACGGCAAATGGGGTCCGCAGCTGCACATCATCACCATTCTGGTTATCTGCATGCTGCTGGCTGCCGTGCTGGAATTTGTGCGTGGTTTTAACACGCAAAAGGTGTTCTCCGGTCTGGAAGTTGCCTATCGCGGTATGGCGGATGCCTTCGCTGGCGTGGTGATGCTGCTGGTGGCAGCGGGCGTTTTTGCCCAGGGTCTGAGCACCATCGGCTTTATCCAGAGCCTGATCTCTATCGCCACCTCGTTCGGATCGGCCAGTATTATCCTGATGCTGGTTCTGGTGGTGCTCACCATGCTGGCGGCGATGACCACGGGTTCCGGTAATGCGCCTTTCTACGCTTTCGTTGAGATGATCCCGAAACTGGCTCACTCCTCCGGTATTAACCCGGCCTATCTCTCCATACCCATGCTGCAAGCGTCAAACCTGGGCCGTACCATCTCCCCGGTATCAGGTGTGGTGGTCGCCGTTGCCGGGATGGCGAAAATCTCACCATTCGAAGTGGTAAAACGCACCTCAGTGCCCGTTATGGTTGGCCTGATTATCGTGATTATCACCACGGAAGTGCTGGTTCCCGGCGCGGCCTAAGCTAAATTAGGGATATCCAAAAAGCGCCTGCGGGCGCTTTTTATGCTTTAATAACCCTCAGAAATTAATCACGCTCATTCGATCAGGAAATCATATGTTCAGGAAGGATATCGTCATCCCGTCTGGCGCACTGGCGCTTGCACTCTGTATCTTCTCCGCACAGGCGGAACCGCTGAAGGCAACCCAGTATGGCGATTTCGATCGCTATGTGCTGGCTTTGTCCTGGCAAACCGGGTTTTGTCAGAGCATGGTTGAGCGCAACCGTAATGAACCTGACGAATGTCGCCTGCAAAAAGAGCGCGAGAATAAAGCCGATTTTCTGACCGTTCACGGGTTATGGCCCGGCCTGCCGAAATCTATTGCCGCACGCGGCGTGGATGACCGTCGATGGATGCGTTTTGGCTGCGCCACACGCCCCATTCCGAACATGCCGGAAGTGAAGGCCAGCCGCAAATGCGATGCCGCCGAAACCGGACTGTCGCTTTCCGCTGCCGCAAAGCTCAATGACGTGATGCCGGGCGCGGGCGGGAATTCCTGCCTGGAACGCTACGAATACGCCAAACATGGCGTCTGCTTTGGTTTTGACCCGGATGCCTATTTCGGCACGATGGTGCGGATGAATCAGGAAGTTAAAAACAGTGCGGTCGGAAAATTCCTCGCCGATAACTACGGGAAACCCGTCAATCGTAGTGATTTTGACAGTGCCGTGGCCAAAAGCTGGGGCAACGAGAACGTCAAAGCGTTCAAGCTGACCTGCAACGGCAATCCGGCGTATCTCACCGAGATGCAGATTTCGCTGAAGGCAAACGCCATTAACAACCCGCTTTCTGCGACCTCGTTTGCCCCGCAGCCACATCCGGGTAACTGCGGAAACCAATTCGTGATTGATAAAGCCGGCTACTGATCCGCGCCCGGGCGCACCATATCAAACCGGTTTTCATCGCTGATGCCATAGTACGCCGTCGGCCCACCCGCACGCAGGATGGGCTGCGCTTTCGCCGTCTGGTATATCCCCTCTTCCAGCAGCGTTTCGGCAATATGGATACCGACCACCTCCCCCAACACCAGCCATGTGTCCACCGGCGTACCGTCGGCACCGGTCAGCTGAATGCACTGCGACAGTCGACACTCAAAATTCACCGGGCTTTCTGCAACGCGTGGGGCGTTAACCAGCTGGCTGGCCGCTGGCGTGAGTCCGGCAAAGCTAAATTCATCCCGATCGTGGGGAAGCATCGCGGAGGTTTGGTTCATCGCTTGCGCGAGATCGCGCGTCGCCAGATTCCAGACAAACTCTTTTGTCTCAGTAATATTACGCACGCTGTCCTTCCAGCCGTTGCTGGAAAAGCCGATGATCGGTGGGCGATAGTTAAAGCAGTTAAAGAAGCTATACGGCGCAAGGTTCAGTTGACCGGCCTTATCGCATGAGGAGATCCAGCCGATCGGACGTGGGCCAATAATGGCGTTCAGCGGGTCATGCGGCAGGCCGTGCCCCTGAGACGGTTGATAGAAGTACATAGTGCTCTCTCGTTGGCGGGCAACGCCCGGATTCAGGACACTCAGCGTAACGTATTCCGCCAGGAATGAAGACTGAATAAATTTCAGCGAAAATTCATATGGACCATGAATGTGACTTTCATCACTTCAAACTTGCGCGCTCAGCCAGTATCATCGGGAGAGTTAAACCCTCGCTGCCAGACGGCGAGGGTTTTCTTTTGGATCAGTTTCTGCGTTAGACGCAGCATTAACGACATGGAGTAAAAAATGTCCAGACCTACCATTATCATCAATGAGCTCGACGCAGAACGTATCGACAGGCTGCTGGAAAAAGCAGAATTTGCCTCGCTCCCCGTGGCCGACGCCCTGAATGAGGAGCTCGACCGGGCACAGATGTGCACGCCTGAGACGATGCCGCATGACGTAGTCACCATGAACAGCCAGGTGAAATTCCGCAATCTGACCACCGGTGAAGAGCTGACCCGCACGCTGGTTTACCCGGCGCAGATGACCGACAGCAGCGCACAGCTTTCTGTGCTTGCGCCTGTGGGTGCCGCACTGCTGGGACTGCGTACGGGGGATACGATCCACTGGGAATTGCCGGGCGGCGCTTCAACCCATCTGGAAGTGCTGGAGCTGCTCTACCAGCCAGAAGCCGCGGGCGATTACCTGCGTTAATCTCTTCTGAATAAGCGCCTATCCGCTTTGCACAGAGGATGCCACCGCATCCTCTTTCCGCAAATTCACACGATTTTCCTATACCGCGCAAAATGGCCTTAATCCACGCTTAATCTGTTTTGGTGCCGCGGGGACGGTCATGAGTGAGATAGGCGTTATCACACTTATCTTTCTGATTTTTGTGGCGATTATCGTCACGGCAGTGCTCTATCTTGAACGCCACTGGTAAGCGAACATTCTCAAGCCACCCCACCCGGGAAGGCATTCACCAGGCCCTTAACGGTCTGCTCTGCGGCTTCGGGGGTGTCTGCCCCCGGGACCAGAATCACCTTCCGGCACTCCTCCTCCCGTTTTTCGAAAATCTTATAGGCGCGTTCCGCATCCGCAAGGGGGAGATAATGGGTCACGATCTCTTCCGGCGTAAGCAGCCCTTTTTCGATCAGCGGTAACAGTTCACCCAGCCAGGCATGGACGTGCGTCTGACCCATCTTAAACGTCAGCCCCTTATCAAAGGCATCGCCAAACAGGAAGCCATGGATAAACCCGGCGTACACGCCGGGTACGCTAACTACCCCACCGCGCCGCACGGCAGCAATGCATTGACGCAACGCTTTGCCGCTGCTGCCTTCAATTTTAAGATTGCTGAGGATTGTTTCCGTGGTGCTGCCTTTCGCTTCAAACCCGACCGCATCAATCACGGCGTCAACGCCGCGCTGGCCCGCGGTCTGCTCGATGATTTTTTCCGCAGCGTCGTTATCATCGTCAAAGTTGATGGGAATTGCGCCGTAACGCGCCTCGGCAAATCGCAAACGGTACGGGTGGTGATCGATAACAAAGATCTGCTCAGCCCCCAGCAGCCGTGCGCAGGCAATGGTCAGTAGCCCCACCGGCCCGGCGCCAAAAACGGCTACGCTTGAACCTTTTTCAATCTGCGCATTTTTTGCCGCCTGCCAGGCCGTGGGCAAAATGTCGGAAAGGAAAAGTGCTTTATCGTCAGAAAGAAGCTGCGGGACCTTAAACGGCCCGACGTTACCTTTTGGCACGCGAACGTATTCCGCCTGTCCCCCCGGCACACCACCGTAGAGGTGGCTATAGCCAAACAGCGCGGCCGGCGCGGGGATTTGCTTTTTGTTCAGCGCGGCACCCTGCCCGGCGTTGGTATTCTCACAGGCCGCGTATTGCTGCAGACGACAGAAGAAACAGTCCCCGCAGGCGATGACAAAGGGGATCACCACGCGATCGCCTTTTTGCAAATTCTTTACCTCTGCACCGCACTCGACGATTTCCCCCATAAACTCATGGCCAAAAATATCGCCGTGCTGCACCTTCGGGATCTTTCCGCGATAGAGATGCAAATCGGAGCCGCAGATCGCCGTGGCCGTGACGCGCAGAATGATATCGTCGGGCTGTTCGATGATGGGGTCAGGGACATTCTCGACGCGAACATGGTGTGGACCGTGATACGTAAGTGCTTTCATGCGACCTCCGAAAGGTTCCAGGTAAGTCTATAAGGGTAGCTACCCCTGAAGGTCTGCCCCGGAATACGGGTCTTTTGAGATTTATCCTGGCGAGATAAGAAAACTGACGGGGCGCTTACAGAAACCATTAATATTTTGTGGTTAAATGAGTACAGCGTTTATAAACAAGGAGAAACGGGTATGTATCAGAGAATCATTATGCCGGTTGATGTTTTTGAGATGGAGTTGAGCGACAAGGCCGTTCGCCACGCGGAGTTCCTGGCGCAGCAGGACGGTGTCATCCATCTGTTGCACGTGCTCCCGGGATCAGCCAGCCTGAGCCTGCACCGCTTCGCTGCCGATGTGCGCCGCTTCGAGGAGCATTTGCAGCATGAAGCGGAAACGCGTCTGCAAACCATGGTCAGCCACTTCAGTATTGACCCTTCACGGATCAAAACGCACGTCAGATTCGGCAGCGTACGTGATGCGGTAAATGAACTGGCGAACGAGCTGAAAGCAGACGTGGTGGTCATCGGTTCGCGCAACCCTTCCATTACCACACATCTGCTGGGCTCTAACGCCTCCAGCGTGATCCGCCACACACACATACCGGTGATGGTCGTCAGATAAAAAAAGAGGCCACCTTTCGGTGGCCTCTCGCTATTGCAGGTATCGCCTTACTTTCTTCTATTATGCGGTTTTGGTGCGAATCAGATAGTCAAACGAACTCAGCGACGCCTTCGCCCCTTCGCCCGTGGCGATGATGATCTGTTTGTACGGTACGGTAGTACAGTCACCCGCCGCAAACACGCCCTTCACGCTGGTTTCACACTTCGCATCGATGATGATTTCGCCCATGCGGTTGCGCTCAATCGCGCCTTCCAGCCAGGTGGTGTTTGGCAGCAGACCAATCTGCACGAAGATCCCTGAAAGCTGAACGCTGTGAACGTCGCCGCTCACGCGGTCACGGTATTCCAGGCCGGTCACCTTGCTGCCGTCGCCCTTCACTTCCGTGGTCTGCGCGTTCAGTATGATGTCGACGTTTTTCAGGCTGCGCACTTTGTCCTGCAGAACCTGGTCGGCCTTCATCTCTGGTGCGAACTCCAGAAGGGTGACGTGTTCAACAATCCCCGCCAGGTCGATAGCCGCTTCCACGCCGGAGTTACCTCCGCCGATCACCGCCACGCGTTTACCTTTAAACAGCGGGCCGTCGCAGTGCGGGCAGTAGGTCACGCCTTTGGTGCGATACTGATCTTCACCCGGGACGTTCATGTTGCGCCATTTCGCACCGGTGGCAATGATGATGCTGCGCGCTTTCAGCACCGCGCCGGAGGCGGTTTCAATGTGGTGTAAACCACCCTCAACCGCAGCAGGTACCAGCCTGCTGGCGCTCTGGCTGTCGATCACGTCCACGTCGTAGTCGCTGACGTGCGCCTTCAGCGCCCCCGCCAGCTTCTGACCTTCGGTTTTCGGCACGGAGATATAGTTTTCAATGTCCACGGTATCCAGTACCTGGCCGCCGAAACGCTCGCCCATCAGGCCAGTGCGGATCCCTTTACGAGCGGAGTACACCGCCGCCGCCGCGCCCGCCGGACCGGAACCGACGATCAGCACGTCGTAGGCATCGCGTTTGTTCAGTGCTTCCGCCGCACGTTTTTCGGCACCGGTATCCACTTTGGCGACGATTTCCGTCAGCGTCATACGACCCTGACCGAATTCCTGACCGTTCAGATACACCGCCGGAACGCCCATCACGTTGCGATCGGTGATTTCATTCTGGAAGGTACCGCCGTCAATCGCCGTGTGCTTAATGCGCGGGTTCAGGACTGACATCAGGTTCAGCGCCTGCACCACGTCCGGACAGTTGTGGCAGGAGAGCGAGTAATAGGTTTCAAACTCAAAATCGCCGTCGATATCGCGGATCTGCTCCAGCAGCGCCTGCGCCTCTTTCGACGGATGGCCACCGGTCCACAGCAGCGCCAGCACCAGCGAGGTAAATTCGTGCCCCAGCGGCGAGCCGGCAAAGCGCGGTCCCAGCTCAGAACCTGGGTTAGTAATCAGGAAAGAAGGCTTACGGACGTTAAGCGAGTTATCTTCTTTGAAGGTCACTTTTGGCGACAGTTCGGCGATCTCAGCCAGCAGTTCCTTGATCTCTGCCGATTTCGCGCTGTCGTCCAGCGTGGCAATCAGCTCAACGGGTTTGGTCAGTTTCTCAAGATAGGCCTTGAGCTGGGTTTTCATATTAGTGTCGAGCATTATTCTTCCCTCTCTTAAAACGTCATCATGCAAGCTGCCTTACACAGGCGGCCTGAATGCAACTTGCATCATGGTGCTGGAATGAAATGGGCGCGGGGGGCGCCCATTGATTGCGGGTGGCACTTCGTTTACCCGGCCTACGATACTGTAGGCCTGTGCAAGCGCAGCCCCGCCAGGCTTTACAGACTTAGATCTTGCCGACCAGGTCTAAGGATGGAGCGAGAGTCGCTTCGCCTTCTTTCCATTTCGCCGGGCACACTTCGCCTGGGTGAGAAGCCACGTACTGCGCTGCTTTCACTTTACGCAGCAGGTCAGACGCATCACGGCCGATACCTTCAGCGGTAACTTCGATAGCCTGGATAATACCCTGCGGGTCAACAACGAAGGTGGCGCGGTCAGCCAGGCCTTCATCTTCACGCATGTTGTCGAAGTTACGGGTCAGGGCGCCAGTCGGGTCGCCGATCATCGCGTATTTGATTTTTGCGATGGTTTCAGAGCTGCTGTGCCATGCTTTGTGGGTGAAGTGGGTATCGGTAGACACAGAGTAAACGTCTACGCCCAGCTTCTGCAGTTCGTCATAATGGTCAGCCACGTCGCCCAGTTCGGTCGGGCAAACGAAGGTGAAGTCAGCCGGATAGAAGAAGAAGACGCTCCAGCGACCTTCGGTATCTTTCTCGGTTACTTCGATGAACTCACCGTTTTTGAACGCCTGGTTTTTGAAAGGTTTAATTTTAGTGTTAATCAAAGACATCTGTACTTCCTCCGTGTTTTCGTTGAGATGTAAGGTAACCAACTTTATCCATCGGGGCTAATGCGTATGCTTTATCAAATCAATCAGCCAAACCTTACAACGTCGACAAGTCAACAAGGTGAACCTTTTACAGGAAAGCCTGAAAGTAAAAAGGCCGCCTCAACGGGCGGCCCTGATACCTGAATTCCCCGCAGGTACATTCAGTGCCAGCCGAAGCTGGCGTTGCGTTGCGCTCTACAACCCTTTATCTCAAGGGATAACAGCCCTTTGATTACACCACCCGTACAGGGATTGGGCAATCCATAAGAGAGGTAATCCTGCCTATGGCTGCGATAGGTTTTGCCAAACATCATTTCAGAACGTTATAAATTTATTTTCATTATAAAAATACCTCAATATATAAATGACAATTGTTATTTAAAATGCTCATTCAAGCATCTGAGATAAAATTACCTTAATATTCCTTGAAGCACTATTTCAATAATCTGGCGTCGTGATATATTAAGGTGAATTTAATTTAGATTTAAGAGGGTTAATCGAAAGGATTGTAAATGGTTACCTTCAAACTATAGTTATCAGTGATGTGATAACCACAGCAAACACAGCATCCTCAGGACGAAACATGGCAAACCTCTACGACCTTAAAAAATTCGATCTTAATCTGTTAGTCATTTTCGAGTGCATTTACCAACATCTTAGTATCAGTAAAGCCGCCGAGACGCTGTATATCACACCCTCTGCCGTGAGTCAGTCACTGCAACGCCTGCGTACGCAGCTGAATGACCCGCTTTTTATTCGTTCGGGTAAAGGTATCACCCCGACGACCGTGGGGATCAACCTGCATCATCATCTGGAAGAAAATCTTAACCAGCTTGAGCAAACCATCAATATCCTGAATAACGCGCAGATCAAAAAGAGCTTTGTCATCTACTGCCCGCAGATTCTGGTCCAGGGCCGATTCGGCGGCCTGCTAAAGTCACTGCTTGCGGACGGGAATTACGAGATAGAACATAATGATGTGGTCTTATCACCTGAGTCGGCCGAGGATCTGCTCGCCTACCGCAAGGCCGATCTGGTGTTTAGTTTTGCGCCGGTTAACAGCCGCTCTATCGTCTGTACCCGCTTTATCCAGTTTTCGGCACAGCTGGTCTGCTGCAAAGAGCACCCCCGCCTTGGCGATAGCGCAACGCTTGAGGAGCTCTGCCAGGAAAAATTCACGCTGATGCGCAGCCAGGAGAACGGCATAAAGGACTTCCAGCAGCAGTCGAACGTGCTCCTTCCGGAACGGAATTTCTGCTTCCGCAGCGACTCGCTGATTTCGATTATGAATATTATTGGCATGAGTGATTTAGTCGGTTTTGTTCCAACCGCAATGTTTGAGCGATATAAAGACATTCTCAACCTGAAGCGCGTCGCCTTGCCTTTCACGGTTCCGAAATTAGATATCTTTATGCTATATAATCGTTCAGCGTTAAACAGCAGCGTGTTTTCGCAATTCATTGAAAAAATCGAATCGGAATAATTTCCGATATTGCCCGAGTACCTTTTAATTACATTTTGGCAACAATCCAGGAATGGACAAATCACATTATTCCGGTTTCGCTTTAATATCTTTACTCTTCATGTTTAATTAGCGTAAATAAAAGCCCCGACAGTCATCCTCAGGAAGAAATTGCACATGTCACTGTATAAACATCCCCTGCAGCTTAACGTGCTGGAGGCCGCGCAGGCGCGCATCGCCTGGACGTTCGCCACTTTTTCCCGCATCTGCGTCTCCTTTTCCGGCGGCAAAGACTCCACCGTCATGCTGCATCTCACCGCGCAAATGGCCCGGGCGCAAAAGCGAAAAATCAGCGTGCTGTTTATTGACTGGGAGGCTCAGTTCTCCTGCACCATTGAGCACGTTAATGCGCTGCGCGAATGCTACCGGGACGTCATCGAGCACTTTTACTGGGTGGCGCTTCCGCTGACCACGCAAAATTCGCTCTCACAGTATCAGCCGGAATGGCAGTGCTGGGCGCCGGACGTGCGCTGGGTGCGCCAGCCGCCGGAAGACGCCATCACCGCTGCCGATTATTTTGATTTTTACCAGGCGGGAATGACCTTTGAAGCGTTTGTCCGCTCGTTTTCCGACTGGTTTGCCCTGCACCGGCCTGCAGCCATGCTGGTGGGCATCCGCGCCGATGAATCCTACAACCGGTTTTTGACCATCGCCAACAACCGCAAGCAGCGCTTCGCGGACGATAAGCCCTGGACAACCACCGCTCCCGGGGGGCACGCTTGGTACGTCTATCCTCTCTACGACTGGAAAACCGCAGACATCTGGACATGGTTTGCAAAATCCGGGTGCAGCTATAACCCGCTCTACAACCTCATGTTTCAGGCGGGCGTCCCGCCGCGCTATATGCGCATCTGCGAACCCTTCGGCCCGGAACAGCGCCAGGGGCTCTGGCTCTATCACGTTCTCGAGCCCGAGCGCTGGGCCGCGATGTGCGAGCGCGTCAGCGGCATGCGCAGCGGCGGTATCTACGCCGGGCAGGACAACCATTTTTATGGCCACCGCAAAATCCTCAAACCCGGGCACCTCGGCTGGCGCGACTACGCCATGCTCCTGCTGGACAGCATGCCGCAAAACACGGCTGAGCATTACCGCAATAAAATCGCGATCTATCTGCACTGGTATCAGAAGAGAGGCATGCCGGATATTCCCGAGACGCAGGAGGGCGATATCGGCGCCAAAGACATCCCCTCATGGCGCCGTATTTGTAAGGTTTTACTTAATAATGACTACTGGTGCAGGGCGCTGTCGTTCAGCCCAAATAAACCCAAACATTATCAGCGCTACAGTGAAAGAGTGAAGGCGAAACGCAAGGAGTGGGGCATATTATGCGACAACGATTAATCACCGAGATCGAAACGTACCTTCAGTCTCTTCCCGAAGAGGATCGGATTAACGCCATTAATGCTTTTCGTGAAGCGATCCATCGAAACAGTCCTTTTCGTGAGCAACCGATAGACTGCGTGCTTTGGATCAAACAGGACGCGATTACCGCTAACGACTACAACCCCAATAACGTTGCCCCTCCAGAAAAACGGCTGCTCAGCAAGTCGCTGGAACTCGATGGATTCACCCAACCTATTGTCGTGACGGAAAGTGAACCGCAACATTACGAAATTGTGGATGGTTTCCACCGCCATGAAATCGGCAAAACTCGGGCGGCGTTGAAGCGTCAGCTCAGGGGATATCTCCCCGTCACCTGCCTGCGCCAGGATCGACAGGAAAAGCATGACCGTATGGCCGCCACGATCCGTCACAACCGGGCGCGGGGTCGGCACCAGATTAACGCCATGTCAGATATCGTGCGCGAACTGGCACAGCTCGGCTGGAACGATGAGCGAATTGGCAAAGAGCTCGGGATGGACAGCGACGAGGTGCTGCGCCTCAAGCAAATCAACGGCCTGCTGATGCTGTTTGCAGACCGTCGCTATTCCGAAGCCTGGACGGTGAAATAATCAGAGCGTGTTCAGACGCTCTGCCGCCGCCAGCAGCGTCGATTCCTGCTTGGCAAAGCAAAGGCGGATCAGCTTGTGCGGGAAGGGATCGGCGCAGAATACCGACAGTGGAATGGCGGCCACCCCCACCTCTTTTGTCAACCACTGGCAAAAGCTGACGTCGTCCAGATCGGAAATCGCGCTGTAGTCCGCGAGCAGGAAGTAGGTTCCTTCAGACGGCAAAATTTCCAGGCGGCTTTTACTCAGCGCCGTCACGAACAGATCCCGACGTTCACGGTAGAAACGCGGCAGCGCGCGATAATGCTCAGGCTCCGCGCGCAGCATATCCGCCAGCGCCAGCTGAGCCGGCGTGTTTACGGCAAACGTCAGGTACTGATGCACCTTGCGCAGCTCAGCGCTAATGGCGGCCGGTGCGACGCAGTAGCCCACTTTCCAGCCAGTCATATGGTAGGTCTTACCGAACGACGAGACGGCGATCGCGCGCTCGCGAAGCTGCGGATGGGCCAGCACGCTGGCGTGCCCTTCCTCAGCAAAGCAGATGTGCTCGTACACTTCGTCGCTCAGAACATAAATTTCACGTTCGGCGATGGCCTGCCACAGCGCGGCGAAATCGGCTTTCTGCCACACCGTCGCGGACGGGTTGTGCGGCGTGTTCAGGATCACCAGACGGGTTTTATCGCTCAGCAGCGCGGCAAACGCCTGCCAGTCCGGGCGGAAATGCGGCGGCTGGAGCGCCACGCGCTTCACCACGCCGCCGGAAAGTTCAACCGCAGGCGCGTAGCTGTCGTAGCTCGGGTCAAAGCAGATAACTTCATCGCCCGCGCGCACCAGCGCGGTGATGGCCGCATACAGCGCTTCGGTTGCCCCTGCCGTCACCGTGATGTCGGTGTTCGCATCGGGCTTATGGCCATAGAGCTCAGCCGTTTTGTCCGCAATGGCTTCCCGCAGCGCCTGCACGCCGGTCATCGGCGCATACTGATTGGCCCCTTGGGCAACGTGGTACGCCAGGCGCTCCTGCAGATATGACGGCCCGTCAAAATCCGGGAACCCCTGCGAGAGGTTAATCGCATTGTGCTGCTGCGCCAGGGCGCTCATCTGCGTAAAGATGGTCGTACCGAGATTAGGAAGTTTACTTTGCGGAATCAATGCGTTAATGCTCATTGTGTTGTGCCTGCTTGTAATACTTATGTTGCTGCCACTATAACACGATGTTAGTCTTTGGCAATCAAGACGCTTAGACGTCTAAACAATATGAATATTCCTGGCCGAGAGGGTAAAAGGAAAATGACAGACAACCTGCAACTCACGCATCTGGTCGACGCCTGCCGCTGGATTGGCGCCAAAGGCTGGGCACCCGCCACCGGGGGCAATATGTCGGTGCGTCAGGATGAACGCCTCTGCTGGCTCAGCGAATCGGGCAAAGACAAAGGCAGCCTGACGACGGAGGATTTTCTCCAGGTGGAGATCGCCACCAACCGCGCACCGTCTGGTCGTAAGCCATCAGCCGAAACGGGGCTACACACCCTTATCTATCGTCTGTTCCCGGAGGCCAACGCCGTCCTGCACGTTCATACGGTCAACGCCACGGTGCTCTCGCGTCTGGTCAAAGAAGCGGAGCTCAAAATCAGCGGCTTTGAGATGCAAAAATCCCTCACCGGGCAGACCACGCATCTGGATACGGTGGCTATCCCGGTCTTCGATAACGATCAGGATATTGACGCCCTCGCCTCGCGAATCGCCCATTACGCGCAGAAACGCCCGCTTAATTATGGTTTTCTTCTGCGCGGCCATGGCTTAACCTGCTGGGGACGCGATGTGGCCGAAGCCCGCCGTCATCTGGAAGGACTGGAATTCCTGTTTGAATGTGAAATGCGTTTACGACAACTGGAGAGAGTATGATTCGCGCGATTGTGACGGATATTGAAGGCACCACCAGCGATATTCGTTTTGTTCATGATGTTTTGTTCCCCTACGCGCGTGAGCGGCTGGCGGCCTTCGTGACCGCGCAGCAGTACGCCGAGCCGGTCACATCCATTCTGGACAACCTGCGTGATGAAATCGGTAATCCGCACGCCAGCGTCAGCGAGCTTATCGACGCCCTGTTTGCCTTTATGGATGAAGACCGCAAGTCTACCGCGCTCAAAGCGCTGCAGGGGATAATCTGGCACGACGGCTACGTCAACGGCGACTTTACCGGACATCTTTACCCGGACGTGCTGCCCGCGCTGGAAAAATGGAAAGCGCAAGGGATTGATCTCTATGTTTATTCCTCTGGCTCCGTTGCTGCGCAGAAACTGTTATTTGGCTACAGCGACGAAGGTGATATTACTCATCTGTTCAGCGGCTATTTCGACACCCACATCGGCGCCAAGCGCGAGGTGCAGTCGTATCAGAACATTGCGGCGCAAACGGGCATCGCCCCGTCGCAGATCCTGTTCCTCTCCGATATTCATCAGGAGCTGGACGCGGCTGAACAGGCAGGTTTTCGCACCCTGCAGCTGATTCGCGGCGATGATGACGGCGCAAGCCACCATCATCAGGTCCACCAGTTTGACGAGATTAACCCGGAGCAGATCCCTTCATGAGCGCATTGACCATTTATTCCGATAAAGACGCCAGTCACCACCAGTGGCACAGTACCGACGCCGCCGAGATTGCCCAACAGCTCAACGCGAAAGGCGTGCGGTTTGAACGCTGGGCGGCGGATCGCGATTTAGGACACGATCCCGCGCCTGAAGCCGTGATCGCGGCGTATCAACATGCGATCGACAAACTGGTCGCAGAGAAGGGTTACCAGAGCTGGGACGTGATCAGCCTGCGCGCCGACAACCCGCAGAAAGAGGCGCTGCGCGCGAAGTTCCTGAACGAACACACCCACGGCGAAGACGAAGTACGTTTTTTCGTGGAAGGCGCGGGCTTGTTCTGCCTGCACATCGGCGATGAGGTATATCTGGTCTTGTGCGAGAAAAACGACCTGATCTCCGTGCCCGCGGGCACGCCGCACTGGTTTGATATGGGCTCAGAGCCGAACTTTACGGCCATTCGTATTTTCGATAACCCGGAAGGCTGGGTGGCGCAGTTTACCGGTAACGCCATTGCGGATGCGTATCCGCGCCTCGCTTGAGCTTTTCTCCCTCTCCCTGTGAACTGAGGGAACCCCACAAAGTCATGCGAGCACTGTGCTATCCCCTCGCCCCTCCGGGGAGAGGGTTAGGGTGAGGGGAACATACGGCTCAGGTGGTCAGTTCCATATTCAGGCATTAATTAAATACTGGTGATGATCCTCTGCACATCAGCGCCAACCAGCCTCGCCAGATGCACAAACTCCACCACATCTAACCTGCGCTCACCGTTTTCCACTTTTGCAATAAACGATTGTGGTTTACCCAGCGCCTCAGCAAGCTGCGCCTGAGTAATGCCCTTCTCTTTACGCGCTTTCTTCAACGCATTGATAACTCGCTGATATTCATCCGAATAAACTGAGGCCATTGTTCCGATTCCATACAAATATCCTGAAATCGAATATCCTCCTATTGCCTTTTTATCCCAAAACAGGATAATTGAGCACGTAATGAGCACACGTAAGGAGGACACTATGCGTCATCAGAACTGGCATCCTGCCGATATCATTGCCGCACTAAAGAAACATGGAACAAGCCTGGCTGCTTTGTCCCGAAAGGCTGGCCTTTCCTCATCCACACTGGCAAACGCGCTTACCCGACCATGGCCCAAAGGTGAATTGCTTATCGCTCAGGCGCTAGACATTCCACCCGATGTGATATGGCCGGAAAGATATTTTGATGAAAAGGGAGCGCCAGTATTTCGTCAGATGAGGAATACCAAAAAGAGAAACCTTTCTTCGACTTGATCAATGAATTCTCCCCCTCACCCCAACCCTCTCCCTCAAGGGAGAGGGGGTCGAAGAGACTTCACATACTCAACCAGCTGATCCAGCACAATCCCCCACCCTTCGTGGAAGCCCATCTGCTCGTGCTGCTCGCGGATGTCCTTCGTGGGGTGACGCGCAATCGCCGTATAGCGCGTTTTGCCCTCCCCGACATCTTCCAGCAATAAAATCGCCGTCATAAACGGCTTCTCGGCCGGTTTCCAGCCTTCGGTATAGCCGTCGGTAAAGACCAGCTTTTTCCCCGGGTCGATTTCAAGGAACACACCCCGGTTATCCATCCGCTGACCGTCCACCTCAAACACGGTGTTGAACCGTCCGCCCACCCGCAGATCGAGGTCGCATTCGGTCACCTTATGGGGAGCAGGAATGAAGAAGTTTTTGATGTGTTCGGGCGTAGTCCAGCAAAGCCACAGCAGGTCGCGCGGGGCATCCACCACGCGCTCCAGTTTTAAGTCTGTTTCAGGATCGAGCGTCACGATATTGTCCTCTCAGGGAAACCCCTTAAAGAATAGCCCGACTCAGGCGAATTTCCCGTTTGCCACCGCGTCCGGCGTGACCACGCCCGTATCCAGCACCCAGCCGCTAATCAGCGAGGCTGGCGTAACGTCAAACGCCGGGTTGTAGACCTGCGCGTTTTCCGGCGCCCACTGCACCGCGCCAAAGCTTCCGGCGACGCCCGTCACCTCGCTTGCGGCGCGCTGCTCAATCGGGATCGCATCACCGTTCGGGCAGTCCGGATCGAGGGTCGTTTGCGGCGCGGCCACATAGAACGGAATGCCGTGGAATTTCGCCAGCACCGCCAGAGAATAGGTGCCGATCTTATTCGCCACGTCGCCGTTAGCCGCAATGCGGTCTGCGCCCACCCACACGGCATCCACCAGCCCTTTCGCCATCAGGCTGGCGGCCATGGAATCGGTAATCAGCTGATACGGCACGCCCAGCTCGCCAAGTTCCCAGGCGGTTAATCTTCCCCCCTGCAGCAGCGGACGGGTTTCATCCACCCAGACGTTGCTGACCTTGCCCTCCTGATGCGCGCGAGCAATCACGCCCAGCGCCGTGCCGACGCCCGCCGTTGCCAGCCCGCCGGTGTTGCAGTGGGTCAGCAGGCGGCTGCCGGGCTTCACCAGCGCGCTGCCCGCTTGCGCAATGGCGTCACAGAGCCGTTTGTCTTCGTCGATCAGGCGCAGCGCCTCCGCGACCAGCGCCGGAACATACTCTTCCTGCCACAGCGCAATCTTCATGCGGTCAAGGTTGTTCATCAGGTTCACCGCCGTCGGGCGGGATGCGCGCAGGGTTTCCAGCGCCACCGCCAGCTCGTCGCGGCTTTTGCCGTTTTCCGCCAGCAGCGCCAGCAGCAGACTTGCAGAGAGACCAATCAGCGGCGCGCCGCGCACCCGCAGGGCGTGAATATGCCCGACCAGTGCCTCTACCGTTGAGGCATCAAGCCAGCGTTTCTCCTGCGGAAGGGCCTGCTGGTCGAGAATAAAGAGCTGATTATCCGCTACCCACAGGCTGGTCGTCTGTAATGTTTGCATGTCGTTAATTCCCTGTTGCGTTGTTGTAGCACATTGTGTCAGGATGAAATCCAGATGTATAGACGTCTACATGTCTTTATTAGCAAACCGTGAGGAGCAGGCCATGTCGCAATACCGTACCTTTACCGCTCAGGACGCCGTGGAGTATGCCAGGCAGTTTGGCGGCCTTGACGATCCTTCATCGCTGGTGGAGGCGCAGGAGGTAGGCGACGGCAACCTCAATCTGGTGTTCAAAATCTTCGACAGCGCGGGCGTGAGCCGCATCATCGTTAAGCAGGCGCTGCCCTACGTGCGCTGCGTCGGCGAGTCCTGGCCGCTGACGCTGGACCGCGCCCGTCTGGAGGCGCAAACCCTGGTCGAGCACTACCGGCACAGCCCGCAGCACACGGTGAAAATCCACCACTTCGACCCGGAGCTGGCGGTGATGGTGATGGAAGATCTCTCCAGCCATCGCATCTGGCGCGGCGAGCTGATCGGCAACATCTACTACCCTCAGGCGGCGCGTCAGCTGGGTGAATACCTCGCGCACGCGCTGTTCCACACCAGCGATTTCTACCTGCACCCGCACGAGAAAAAAGCGCAGGTGGCGAAATTCATCAACCCGGCGATGTGCGAGATCACCGAAGATCTGTTCTTCAACGATCCGTACCAGATCCACGAACGCAACAGCTACCCGGCCGAGCTGGAAAATGACGTCGCCGCGCTGCGCGACGACGCCCAGCTGAAAATTGCCGTGGCCTCCCTGAAGCATCGCTTCTTTTCTCAGGCTGAAGCCCTGCTGCACGGAGACATTCACAGCGGCTCGATTTTTGTGGCCGACGGCAGCCTGAAGGCCATCGACGCCGAGTTCGGCTATTTCGGGCCGATGGGCTTTGACATCGGCACCGCTATCGGCAACCTGCTGCTGAACTTCTGCGGCCTGCCGGGACATCTGGGCACTCGCGATGCCGCCGCCGCCCGCGAACAGCGACTGACCGATATTCAGGAACTGTGGAACACCTTCGCGGAGCGCTTCCAGGCGCTGGCACACGAGAAAACACGTGACGCCGCGCTCAGCGCGCCGGGCTATGCCTCCGCCTTCCTGAAAAAGGTCTGGCATGATGCCATCGGTTTCTGCGGTACCGAGCTGATTCGCCGCAGCGTCGGGCTTTCCCACGTCGCGGATATCGACACCATTCAGGACGAGGCGATGCGCCATGAATGCCTTCGCCACGCGATAACGCTTGGTAAAGCGCTGATTGTTATTGCCGACCGTATCGACAGCGCGGAAGATCTGGTGGCGCGGGTACGGCAGTACAGCTGAGTGCATTTGCCCGGTGGCGGCTTCGCCTTACCGGGCCTACGGGTACAAAATGTAGGCCGGGTAAGGCGAAGCCGCCACCCGGCAAAAACTCACCCCAAATACTCAATCACCGACAGCCCACCGTTATAGTCCGTGCTGTAGATAATTCCCTGCGTATCCACAAACACGTCGCACGACTGGATCACCTGCGGGCGATTCGGACGGGTATCCATCATTTTCTCCGGTGCAGCAGGCACCAGCGCGCCGGTTTCCACCGGACGATACGGATTGGAGATGTCATATGCGCGCACGCCCGCGTTCTGATACGTCGCAAAAATCAGCGTCGAGCTGACGAAGCTCCCCGGCCGGTTCTCGTGCAGGTTGTGCGGCCCGAAATGCGCCCCTTTCGCCACGTAGTCAGTTTCGTCCGGCTGCGGGAAGGTAGAGATGCTGACCGGATTCGACGGCTCGCGAATATCAAACAGCCAGATCAGCTTCTCGCCGTCTTCCTGGTTATCCAGCACCGCTTCGTCCAGCACCACCAGTAGATCGCGGTCCGGCAGCGGCAGCGCGGTGTGCGTCCCGCCGCCAAACGGCGGACTCCAGTTACGGTGGCTAATCAGCTTCGGCTGGGTACGATCCTTCACGTCCAGCAGCGTCAGGCCGCCGTCGCGCCAGCTGCCGTACGCGGTATCCCCCGCGATAATCGCGTGGTGCAGGGCGTAGCGTTTCCCTTCCGGCCAGTTCGGCTTCTCACCTTCGGCCTGGTTCATCCCCGGCAGCCACCAGCGCCCGGCCACTTCGGGCCTACGCGGGTCCGCCAGATCGATGGTCAGAAAGATGTAGTCGGTAAAGCCGTCGATCAGCGCCGATACGTACGCCCAGCGACCGCCGACGTACCAGATGCGGTGGATGCCAATCCCGCTCAGCGACAGAAAACCGATTTCGCGCGGCCTGTCCGGCGTGGAGATATCAAACACGCGCAGCCCGGCGCTCCAGCCTTTGTCCTGCACGTCGCGGACGGTCTCGCCCACCTGGCGGGTGTAGTAGACCTTTTCGTCGGCAAAGCGGGCATCGGCAAACAGATCCCGGGCGTTGATGACCAGCAGCAGGTCATCATGCGCCTGCAGATGCACGTTCCAGGTGCCGGGCGGCGCGGGCACGTAGCCCACCGCTTTCGGGTTTTTCGGGTCGCGCACGTCGACAATCGAAAAGCCCTGCGACACCATATGGCCGATATAAGCGAAACCGCGGTGCACCATCAGCTGCACGCCGTCCGGGCGACCGCCCTGGTCGCTATGGCCAATCAGCCGCATATTGCGGCTGTATTCGGGAGGGGGTAAATGATTCACCGTTAGCTCCTGTTGGTTTCCCCCTCTCCCCGTGGGAGAGGGCCGGGGTGAGGGCATCAGGCCGCACCTGATGCCACCCGGCTTGGTTTTATTTATTCTTCGCTTCCAGCGTCGCAAACCACGGCGCGATAAAATCTTCCGTCTGGCCCCAGCCCGGAATGATTTTCCCCAGCGACGCCACGTTCACCGCGCCCGGCTGGGCGGTCAGCAGCGCCTGTGGAATAGCGGCCGCCTTAAAATCGTAGGTCGCAGGCGTGGCTTCCCCGGCAATCTTGTTCGCCACCAGACGCACGTTGGTCGCGCCAATCAGCTTCGGATCCACCGCCACGCTCACCTTCCATGGGCTGCCCGGCTCGCGCATCAGCTGCAGATCCTGGTTGGAGATGTCGATGCTGTAGAGTTTGATCTCGGTACGGCCGTTCTCTTTCAGCGCTTTGTACGCGCCCTGGCTGAAGGCGTCCCAGGTTCCCCAGATGGCGTCGATTTTACCTTTCGGGTACTTCGCCAGGATCGCGCCCACTTTGTTAGCGGTGTCGCCCTGCACGTCAGAGGAGACCGCGCCGATGGACTCCAGCTCTTTGATGTCCGGATACTGCTTTTGCAGCTCTTTATAGGCCGCCTGACGACGCTCCATCGGCGGGAAGCCCGCTACCCACAGCTTGACGATATTGGCCTTGCCGTTGAAATCTTTCGCTAGCTGGCCGAAGGAGAGATTCGTCAGGGAGGCGTCGTCCTGCTGGGTGACGGTCACGCCCGGGATCTCGCCGTTAACGGCGGTATCAAATACCGCGACCTTAATCCCGGCGTCCACCGCCTTCTTCACCAGCGCGGTGGAGTACGGATCGCGGCCCTGAGACAGGATAATCCCGTCGTACTTCTGGCTGATAGCCTGGTTCACGAAGTCCTGGAATTTGGCATCGTCCCCGTTGCTTAAAAAGGTGCTGACCTTAAAGCCAAGCTTCTTCCCTTCCTGAATTGCCCCGGCAATAAACTGCGTGGTGTTGTCGTCTGAGCCAAGGTTACGGATCACCGCGATGCGGATCGGGCCGTCATGGTTGGCAATGGCCGCCGGAAGCGGCGCGGGCGTAGCCGCGAAGCCAGGCAGAGCGGTGAATAACCCTAATGCCACCAAAGAGAGTGCAATTTTTTTCATTTTTTATCCCGTTGTGTTGTCAGCGTTTTTGTATGTACGTAATCGCCAGCGCTACCGCGAGCACCAGACCTTTTATAATGTCCATGGCGTAATACGGCACGGAAAGCATCACCAGCCCGTTCGACAGCACGCCGAGAATAACCGCCCCGACCAGGGTCCCCAGCGCATTCGGCTTGCCGGACCCGGCCAGCGAGAAGCCAATCCACGCCGCCGCCACCGCATCCATCAGGTATCCGCCGCCCGCATTCACCTGCGACGAACCAATGCGCGAGGCCAGCAAAATCCCGCCCAGGCCCGCCAGCAGGGAGGCAATCACGTAGGCCGCCACCTTGTAGCGGGTGGTGCGAATCCCCGAGAGGCGCGCCGCTTCCGGGTTACCGCCAATGGCGTACATCCGACGGCCGTGCGTGGTCAACGAGAGGCCCAGCTGCGCCAGAACCGTCACCACCAGCATGATGATCACAATCGTCGGCACCTGCCCCAGCAGGCTGAACGTCGCCGGAATGGTGCCTTCCGCCATGTCGCCGCTCGGCAGCACCATGTTCTCGGTAATCGACCCGCCGTAGCTGTAGGTCATCGCCACGCCCTGGATCACAAACAGGCTGGCCAGCGTCGCGAGCATGTCCGGAATGCGCAGGATGACGATCAGAAAGGCGTTAAACAGCCCCACCAGCGTGCAGAGCGCGAGGGTGATCAGAATCGACTCGGTGGTGCCGAAGCCGTGCCAGACGAAAAGGGAAATCACCAGCGCGTTCGCCAGCGACGCGGTCGATCCTACGGAGAGATCGAACCCGCCGATGGTCAGCGAGATCGACACGCCGATAGCTATCACCGTCACGATGGCAATCGAACGCAGAATATTGATGATGTTGTTTGGATCGAGGAAGCTGTCCGACGCCAGGCCAAAGACGGCCACCAGCGCGACGACGGTTAACAGCATGCCCCACTTGTAGAGAAAATCGAAAATCTGCTGACGGCCAGACGCCGTCGCGTTTACTGAAAGGGCCTTGCTCACGACGCCGTTCCTCCGGTTGAATAATAAAGTAGTGTCTCTTCACGGGCCTCGGCTCCGGCGATTTCCGCCACGATGCGCCCGTCCCACAGCACGCAGATGCGGTCGCACAGCCCGACCAGCTCGGCAAACTCGCCCGAGGCGTAAATGACCCCTTTGCCCTCGCGCGCCAGGCCGTCAATCAGCTGGAACAGATCGGTTTTGGCCTTCACGTCCACGCCTTTGGTTGGCTCGTCGAAGATCAGCACGCTCGCATCATTGCGCAGCCACTTGCCGATGGCGACCTTCTGCTGGTTGCCGCCGGAGAGACGTCGCAAAACCTGCCCGGGACCGCGGGCGCGCACGCCGACGCGGGCAATCACCTCCTCCGCCCAGCGCCACGCCTGACGATGGCCAAACAGGCTCCAGCGCGAGAAGCTGTTATCGGCGCACACGGCAAGGTTCATGCTCACCGGCTCGTCGATAAAAATGCCCTCTTTGCGCCGCTCTTCCGGCACCAGCGCCAGGCCGCGCAGCACCGAGTCCGCCGGATCGCGCGGCTGCCAGGGCTGTTGATTCAACTCACCGCGCGACACGCGGCTTTTGCTGGCGCCAAACAGCGCCTTACAGAGTTCTGTTTTGCCCGCGCCCGCCAGCCCGGCAATACCGAGAATTTCGCCCTTACGCAGGTGCAAGGAGATATCTTTCAGCAGCGCGTCGTCGTGCAGCCCTTCTACCCGCAGCAACGTTTCGGCGCCGTGCGGCGGCCGCGCGGGCGGGTAGATATCGCTCAGCACGTGGCCGAGCATCTTCTCGACGATCGCTTCGCCGCTGAGATCGGCCATCGGGCCGGACTCAATCAGCTTGCCGTCGCGCAGCACCGTCAGGGTGTCGCAGATGGCCTTCAGCTCGTGAATGCGGTGGGAGATAAACACCACGCCGATGCCCTGCTGCTTTAACCGTCTCACCACCGCAAACAGGCGCTCGCTCTCGTGCGCGTCCAGCGGCGCGGTGGGCTCATCAAGAATGAGAAAACGGCAGTGGTGTGACAGGGCGCGCGCCAGCAAAATCTGCTGCTTTTCGGCAAGCGTGCAGCTGTCGATGGAACGGCGGACGTCCAGCGTAACGTCAAGCTGCGCCAGCGCCTGTCTCGCCTGCTGGCGGACGTCGCGCCAGCGGAAGCGATGCCCCGGCTGCGCCAGCTGGTCGAGCATGATGTTCTCGGCGATGCTTAACCCCGGGATCAGCGCCACGTCCACCTCCTGCTGCACGAGGTGGATCCCCAGCCGTTTGGCGTCGAGCGGTTCGCGGATCGTCACCGACTGGTTGTTAATGCTGATCTCACCCTCATAGTTGTCGTGCGTCCCGCACAGCACCGCCATCAGCGTCGATTTCCCCGCGCCGTTGGCGCCGGTCAGCGCATGTACCGATCCGCCGGTTAAGGTGAAGTTCACGCGCGACAGCGCCTGAAAGCCGGAAAAGGCCAGGCTGATACCGCGCATTTCAAGGCGACTGGAAACCATCCGCGTAAATCCTTCATTACTCTTCTGATTTATCGAATTTTTCACAGCTCCGGTTGACTGACAACGACGGAAAAGGCATAAGTTAAAGCGAAATATTATTAGCCATCCGGATGTCCAGACATAACATCGGGTTAGCGCTTGCTAAAAAAGGACAACACCATGAGCAACACCGATATCCGCGTCGTGCCTGGCCCGGCGAACTACTTCTCCCATCCCGGAAGCCTTGCGCATCTGAATGACTTCTTTACCCCGGAACAGCTTTCCCGTGCGGTGTGGATCTACGGCGAGCGCGCTATCGACGGCGCGCGCCCTTTCCTGCCTGAGAGCTTTCACGCGCCGGGGGCGAAACACCTGCTGTTTAAAGGCCACTGCAGCGAGCGCGACGTCACCCATCTGGTGAACGAATCCGGCAGTGACGCCAGCGTGGTGATTGGCGTCGGCGGCGGTGCGGTACTGGATACCGTCAAGGCCGTGGCGCGTCGTCTGGGCGTGCCGTTCGTGGGCATCCCCACCGTTGCCGCCACCTGCGCGGCGTGGACCCCGCTCTCCGTCTGGTACAACGATGCAGGTCAGGCGCTGCATTTTGAGATCTTCGACGACGCCAACTTCCTGGTGCTGGTAGAGCCGCAGATCGTCCTTAACGCCCCGGCGGAATACCTGCTGGCGGGCATCGGCGATACGCTGGCGAAGTGGTACGAAGCGGTTGTGTTGGCACCTGAGCCGCAGAACCTGCCGCTGACCGTGCGGCTGGGCATCAACGGCGCGCTGGCGATCCGCGACGTGCTGCTGGAGTACAGTGAGGAAGCACTGGCCGACCAGCAGCGCGGCGAACAGACGCAGGCGTTTCGGGACGTGGTGGATGCGATTATCGCCGGCGGCGGGATGGTCGGCGGGTTGGGCGAACGCTATACCCGCGTGGCGGCGGCGCATGCGGTGCACAACGGTTTAACCGTGCTGCCGCAGACCGAAAAATACCTGCACGGTACCAAGGTGGCCTACGGCATTCTGGTGCAGAGCGCCCTGCTCGGCCAGGACGACGTGCTGGCGCAACTGGTGACGGCGTACCAGCGCTTTAACCTGCCGACCACGCTTCGCGAGCTGGACGTCGACATCAATAACCGGGAAGCGCTGGATAAGGTCATTGCCCACACCCTGCGCCCGGTGGAGTCGATTCACTATCTACCGGTTGCGTTAACGCCTGACGTTCTGCGCGCCGCGTTTGAGAAAGTGGAATCCTTCAGCCGTTAATCGCGCCGACAGGCTATACCTAATGATGATTCTTTCTACTCTTGCAACGAGGTCATCATGCAGATCGATTTAACAGGTAAAAAGGCGCTGGTTACCGGTGCCAGCCGCGGGTTGGGTCGGGCTATTGCACTCTCGCTGGCGCGCGCCGGTGCGGATGTGATTATTACGTATGAAAAATCTGCCGATAAAGCCCAGGCGGTCGCCGATGAGATTAAGGCGCTGGGACGACACAGCGAAGCCGTGCAGGCGGACAGCGCCAGTGCGCAGGCGATTCAGGATGCCGTCACCCATGCGGCACGTTCCCTTGGCGGGCTGGACATTCTGGTCAACAATGCCGGGATCGCGCGCGGCGGCCCGCTGGAGTCCATGACGCTGGCGGATATTGACGCCCTTATCAACGTCAACATCCGCGGCGTGGTGATCGCCATTCAGGAAGCGCTGGTGCACATGTCCGACGGCGGGCGCATCATCAACATCGGCAGCTGTCTGGCAAACCGCGTGGCGATGCCGGGTATTGCCGTTTACTCGATGACGAAGTCCGCTCTTAACTCCCTCACCCGCGGTCTGGCCCGTGATTTAGGACCGCGCGGCATTACCGTAAACCTGGTGCACCCCGGCCCCACCAACAGCGATATGAACCCGGAAGACGGCGAACAGGCGGAAGCCCAGCGCCAGATGATTGCGGTCGGTCACTACGGCCAGCCGGAAGACATCGCGGCGGCGGTCACCTTCCTCGCCAGCCCGGCTGCCGGGCAGATCTCCGGTACCGGTCTCGATGTGGACGGTGGTTTGAACGCCTGATCGCACATTTCCTGCAAGCCTCTGTCGTCCGGCAGAGGCCTTCCCGAGCACCCTCGACGGTTCACGTTTTGCCGCTTTCTCCCGGTTTTTCTCCGCTCTACAGTACCCCATTAGAAATTCGGAATTTATCTAATAGTCTTATTATTTCCTTATATTCTGTGTGGGCGTACAGTGGAGGTACGGATGAAGATTGTCTGGTCCAATGGTGCAAAGAAGGCGTTTTCAAAGATTGACGAGCGGTATCAGCGACGCATTGAGGTAAAGCTTACTGAGCTGGATGACCGCTCGGCTCCCCGGCCCGATATCAAAAAAATATCGGCGACAGAAAATCATTTCCGGTTACGCGTTGGCGATTACCGCATCGTCTATACGCTTCGGGACGATCCCGATGACCATTGTTATGTTTTGGCCGTCAAGCGCAGAACTTCAACGACTTACCTGCATGAGGAGAGTGCCACCTATGGCTGTACAGCTAATCAAGGACGATAACGGGAAAACGCAGTACGCCGTTATTCCCTATCACGAATATTTTCGTATGCTCTTACAGATGTCAGAAATTGACGACGAAACCGATGACGATCTGGAGGATATTGAGGTCGAACACGATAGTCTGGATGACGTGGAATTGCCCGGAGAAGTGTGCAGCATCATGACCTGGCAGAACGTCAGCCTGCAGGCCGCGTGGCGTATCCTGCGTGGGTTATCCCAGCAGGAGGTGGCGGAGAAACTCGGTATCAGCCAGTCCGCCGTGTCACAGCTGGAAGCGCTGGACTCCCGTCCGCAAAAACGCACCCGCGAAAAGCTGGCGGCGATCTACGGCTGTAAGCAGGAGCAGATCAGCCTCTATCTCCCGAAAGAGGGTTAACAGCACTTCGCCCCGCCCTTGCCGCCGTAGCGGGCGTCCTGGCGGTCACGGAAAAATTCTTCGTAGGTCATTGGCGTCTGGTCCGGATGGTTGACGCGCATATGCTCGACGTAGTTGTCGTAGTCCGGCACGCCAATCATCATTTTGGCGGCCTGGCCCAGGTACTTACCGGCTTTGGAAAGGGTGTCGAACATGATTCTGATCTCACAGGGAATGTAGGCCGGGTAAGGCGAAGCCGCCACCCGGCACAAAGGTTAGTGCGCCCCTTTCGCCTGGGTCACAATCTCTTCCAGGTTTTCAGGCATTGGCTCGTACGGCGTCTCTTTCGCCGTTGGCTTATCGTTTTTCAACGCCGCCAGCGCGGTCTTGAGAGAATACAACGCCAGCACCACGACCACCACCATAAAGAAGATGGTCAGCCCGGCGTCCAGACGGTTGTTAAACACCAGCTGAGACAGCTGCGACTCGGTGTACTGCGCCGGGATCTTACCGCTGTCGATCATCGCCTGGAACTTGTTGGCGATCGCCAGGAAGCCCACTTTGTTGTCCGGGCTGAAGGCCTTCTGCCAGCCCGCCGTCAGGGTACAAATCAGCAGCCACGCGGTTGGCACTAATGCCACCCAGGCGTAACGCTGGCGCTTCATCTTGAACAGCACCACCGCGCAGAGCATCAGCGCCATACCTGCCAGCATCTGGTTGGCGATACCGAACAGCGGCCACAGGGTGTTAATCCCGCCCAGCGGATCGACCACGCCCTGATGCAGGAAGTAGCCCCACGCCAGCACGCACAGCGCCGTCGCCAGCAGGTTAGCCGGGAGCGAATCGGTACGCTTCAGGTTCGGGGAGATCACCCCCAGCAGGTCCTGCAGCATAAAGCGCGCCGCACGGGTTCCCGCATCCACCGCCGTCAGGATAAACAGCGCTTCAAACAGAATGGCGAAGTGATACCAGAACGACACGTCCATCAGCCCACCCAGCGCGCCGTGGAGAATATACGCCATGCCCACCGCCAGCGTTGGCGCCCCGCCCGCACGGGAGATAATCGACTGCTCGCCCACTTCACTGGCGATGCTCGTCAACGTATCAGGGGTAATCGCAAACCCCCAGCCGCTCACCACCTGCGCGGCGGAGGCCACCACGTCAACGGTTCCAGCCGGTGCCAGCACCGCCATCGGGCTGTTCATCGCGAAGTACACACCCGGGTCGATGATACAGGCCGAGACCAGCGCCATGATGGCGACGAAGGACTCCATCAGCATGCCGCCGTAGCCAATCAGGCAGGCCTGATTTTCATTCGCCAGCATCTTCGGCGTCGTCCCGGAGGCGATCAGCGCGTGGAAGCCGGACACCGCGCCGCAGGCAATGGTAATAAACAGGAACGGGAACAGGTTACCGGTCCAGACCGGGCCGGTGCCGTCGATAAATTTGGTTAACGCAGGCATGGTCAGGGTCGGGCGCATAATCAGAATGCCGATCGCCAGCCCAATGATGGTGCCGATTTTCAGGAAGGTAGAGAGGTAGTCACGCGGGGCCAGCAGCAGCCACACCGGCAGCACCGCCGCCACAAAGCCGTAGCCCACCAGCATCCAGGTCAGTTGTACGCCGGTAAAGTCGAAGAACGGCGCCCAGGTCGGGCTTTCCGCCACCCAGCCGCCGGAGATAATGGCGAACACCAGGAATACCAGACCAATCACCGACACTTCACCAATGCGCCCCGGGCGCAGATAGCGAATGTAGATCCCCATAAACAGCGCCAGCGGAATGGTAAAGGCTACGGTATAGGTTCCCCACGGGCTGTGGGTCAGCGCTTTCACCACTATCATCGCCAGCACCGCGAGGATGATCACCATGATCATAAAGGTCGCCACCAGCGCAATCACCCCGGCGGTGGCCCCCATCTCCTCTTTCACCAGCTCACCCAGCGAACGTCCGTCGCGGCGGGTGGAGACAAACAGCACCATAAAGTCCTGTACCGCCCCCGCCAACACCACCCCGGCGAGGATCCAGATCATCCCCGGCAGGTAACCCATTTGCGCCGCCAGCACCGGACCCACCAGCGGGCCTGCCCCGGCAATCGCCGCAAAATGGTGACCGAACAGCACTTTCTTGTCGGTCGGCACGTAGTCCAGCCCGTCGTTGTGGCGGACGGCTGGCGTCATGCGCGTCGCATCAACGCCTAACACGTTCTTTGCGATATAGCGGCCATAAAAACGGTACGCGATCAGATAAATGCAGACGGAGGCGACAACGATCCAGAGCGCGTTGATCTGCTCCCCCCGGTTGAGGGCGATATAGCCCAGGGCAAAGGCTCCCACAACGGAGAGCCCTGCCCATGTAAGGTATTTCCCTGAGTTGTTCATAGTTGTTGTCCGTTGTTGTGAAACAGTGAGATGTTACATTTTGTTTCTAGAACAACCGGAAAAATTTAACAACTTTGAAACGCAATAATGCGTGGTCAAACCAGAGATTTACACCACAGTGTTAAGCCGATCACTTTGATCTGCCTGGGCTAGCCCAACACCATCGTACTCAGCCGGCAGGTGCAGCACCGCCGCCCCTGCTCGTCGAAGACCACGATCTCCCAGCTTTGGCTCGAACGCCCAAGATGCAGCGGCTGGCACACCCCGCGTACCTTACCGTGGGAGACCGCGCGATGGTGCGTGGCGTTCAGCTCCGTCCCCACCACGCTCTGCCCGTCGCGGGTCATCAGAAAACCGGCCATTGAGCCCAGCGTCTCCGCCAGCGCCGCCGACGCGCCGCCGTGCAGCAGGCCAAACGGCTGGTGGGTACGCGCATCCACCGGCATCTCCGCTTCCAGCGTGTCGTCGCCGATACGGGTATAGACAATGCCGAGATGCGCCACCAGGGTGTTCAGGCTGGTCGCGTTCAGCTCCTCGAGCGGTATATGACGTTTCCAGATCATCTTACGCCCCCAGCGTGGAGCCGCCGTCCACCACAATATCCTGCAGGGTGATATGGCTGGCGGCATCGGATGCCAGGAACAGCACCGTGCTGGCAATCTCCTGCGGACGGGCGATTTTGCCGAGCGGAATGCCGAGCTTAAACTGCTCGCCGAAGCCACGGATGCGCTGCTGCTCCGCATCGTCGCTTTTCCACAGGGTGCGCTGCATATCGGTATCCGTTGAGCCTGGCGACACCAGATTACAGCGCACGCCGCTGCCTGCCAGCTCCAGCCCGACGGTCAGAGCCAGGCTTTTCAGCGCCGCTTTCGATGCGCCATAGGCGCTCATGCCGATGCGCGGCGTGTGCGCCGCATCGGACGCCACGGTAACAATCGCCCCGCCCTGCTGACGGCGGAACTGGCCCATGGTCAGCTGGAACAGATTGAACGCGCCGCCGACGTTGACCGCGAAGGTCTGCTGCCAGTCCTCCTGCGAGAGCTGGTCCGTTGCCCCCATGCGCAGAATGCCCGCCGCGTTGACCAGCACGTCCAGACGCTCAAGCGTTGTCAGCACGCGCCCGCACACCTCATGCACCTGCGCGGCGTTCGCCACGTCCAGCGTTTCGGTGGCGAACGGGTAATCATCCTGCGGAAACGCCAGATCGAACCCGGTCACCTGCGCGCCGGCTTCGGCGAACGCCAGAGCCGTCGCGTAGCCAATCCCCTTCCCCGCGCCCGTCACCCAGACGGTTTTACCGGTGAAATCCAGTCCCATCACTTCACCTCGCGGGAAAGCAGTGCCCACCAGGCGTCGATTGTTGGATTTTTTGCCAGCATCACGAAGTCGATATCGCCATGTACTTTGCGCCAGCGGGCTGCCAGCGCCATCATGCGTACCGAGTCCAGGCCGTAGTCGATCAGGTTTTCGTCATCCATCGGCTCGTCGGACTCGTCCAGCAGCGGCAGGATCAGCTCGCGCAGCGCGGTTTTGGTCGCCGGAACGGACGGCAGCAGCTCGTCGGTCATTACCACGCGGCCCGAGCGTCCTGCCACGTAGTTCAGCGACATCAGATGCTCGTCACGGGTAAAGTCCGCCAGCGCGTCGGCAATGAAGAACGGCTTAATGTCGCGCATAAAGGCATCGGTGGCGGTGGTCATACAGCCGATGTGGGCGTACACGCCGGTAATCAGCAGCTGGTTGCGGCCCGTTTCTTTCAGCATCTGCTCCAGCGGAGAGCGGTGAAACGCGCTGTAGCGCCACTTCACCAGCACCGTGTCCGCTTCGTCCGGTGTCAGCTCTGCGACGATGCGCTGCTGCTCCGGCGAGCGGGTCAGGCCCGGCCCCCACATGTCGTTCAGCAGGGCGCGGTCTTCGTCGCTCTGCTCTTTCGGCTGAGCGGTGTAGTACACCGGGATATTGTGTTCTTTGCACCAGGCGCGCAGTCTGGCGATGTTCGCCACCACCTGCTGCATCATCTCGCTGTTTTCGCCCCAGAAGTTCAGGAAATACTCCTGCATATCGTGGATCAGCAGCGCCGCGCGCTCGGGCTCAAACGTCCAGTTCACCTTGCTGGTCGGCAGCTCTGCGGCGGTCGGCAGCGCGTAAGCGGTTAATTTTGGAATGGCCATACTCTTTTCCTCAGCCCCGGGCGCGTTCAGCAAGCCACAGGCGCAACTGTTTCTTATCGACTTTGCCGACAGGCGTCAGCGGGAGCGCATCCACGCTCTCCACTCGGTCCGGCAGCTTGAATTCGGCGACGCCCTGCTCGCGCAGGAAGCGACGCACCTCAACCGCGCGCAGGGGCTGTTTCGCCACCAGATACGCGCAGCTTTTTTCGCCCAGCAGGCTGTCCTCCATGCTCACCAGCGCGGCGTGGATCACCGCCTCATGGCGCAGCAGCAGGTTTTCGATCTCTTCTGCGGCAATCTTCTCGCCGCCGCGGTTGATCTGATCCTTCTCGCGTCCCTGCACGGTGATGTAGCCCTGCTCGTCAATGGCGATAAGATCCCCGGAGCAGTAAAAGCCGTCGGCGTCGAAGGCGCTGGCGTTGTGTTCCGGGCTGTTGAAATAGCCGCGGAAGGTATACGGACCGCGCGTCATCAGACGCCCGACTTCCCCGCGCGGCAGCGGGTTGCCGTGCTCGTCCGCCACCCACACTTCGTCGTCCGGACACATCGGGCGGCCCTGGGTGTTGATGATGCGCTCCGGCGCGTCGTCGAGCGCGGTGTAGTTCACCAGCCCTTCCGCCATGCCGAACACCTGCTGAAGCTGGCAGCCGATTTCTGCCGGAATGCGCGCCGCGAGCGTGGCGGAGAGGCGTGCGCCGCCCACCTGCAGCAGCTTCAGGGAGTTAAGCTGCGCGTTGCCCGCGCCGTCGGCAATCGCCTGCAGCCAGAGGCTCACCGCCGGCGGGACCAGCGAGGTGACGTTAATCTGATGCTGTTCGATCAGCGGGAAGCAGAGCGTCGCGCTCGGATCGTTCGCCAGCACCACGCAGCCGCCCGCCGTGAAGACGCCCAGCGATCCCGGCGAACTCATGGCGTAGTTATGCGCCGCAGGGAGCGCGTTCAGATAGCGGGTGTGCGCAGTAATGCCGCAGATCTCGTTGCTGCGGCGAATGCTGTAGTCATAGTCGTTGTGCGTGCGCGGGATCAGCTTCGGCGTGCCGGTGCTGCCGCCGGAGAGCTGGAAGAATGCCACTTTGTCGGCGGGCGTCGGGTTAGGGATGAAGTTGTCCGCCGGGCGCGCAATCACCGCGTCCAGGGCATATTCACCCTTATCGCCGCGCAGGAGCACGACGCGCACCGAGCGATGTTCATCCACAAAGGTATGAAGAAAATCATCGCCCGCAAACAGCGCATGGTCGCGATCGGCGATCAGCACGGCGGGGTTGATCTGCGCCGCGTAGGCGTTCAGCTCGCTGCGCTGGTGGCTAAAGAGCGCGTTGACCGGCGCGACGCCGATTTGCAGCAGCGCGAAGAAGGTCATGTAGAACTCGGCCACGTTGCCAAGCTGCACCAGCGCCGTCTCGCCACGCTGTAGCCCACGCGCCTGAAGGGCTGAGGCCAGGTTGTTCACGGCCTGATTCAGCGCGCGGTAGGTAATGTGGCGATCGCCATCGATAATCGCCATCGCATCGCTGTCCGCCCGATCCGTCAGGATGTGGGTCAACGGCAGATCCTGCCAGTAGCCTTTTTCACGGTAGCGGCGGGCAAATGCCTCAGGCCAGCGGGTAAAGGGAATGGTCATGAGTCTTCCTTAGTGCAAACCAAACACGTTGAGCATGGTGGAGAGCTTCACGCCCGTCTCGCGCCACTCGCCCACCGGGGAGGAGGCAGGCACAATGCCCGCACCGGCAAACAGGCGAACGGTATTTTCGCGAAGACGCGCGCAGCGGATGGTCACCACCCACTCGCCGTTGCCTTCGCTGTCGCACCAGCCGACGATGCCGCCGAACAGCTCGCGGTCGAACGGCTCCAGCTCGGCGATCAGGTCTTTCGCCACCTGATGCGGGAAACCGCTCAGCGCCGGCGTCGGGTGCAGCAGACAGGCCAGGGTCAGGGCGTTTTCATTTTTACGCGCCTCGCCTTCTACCGGCGTTGCCAGATGCCACAGCGTCGGCGTGGTAATCAACTGAGGCGAATCCGGCATGCTGAGATGGTGGCTGCGCGGTGCCAGAATGGCTTTCATCGCCTGGGTCACCAGGTCGTGCTCGTGACGGTCCTTTTCGGAGGCCAGCAGCTTGTTGCCTGCTTCACGATCAAGCACGTCGTCCGGCTGACGACGCGCGGAGCCTGCCAGCGGCAGCGAGCTAAAGTGCCCACCCTCTTTGCGCAGCAGCAGCTCCGGGCTGGCGCCGAGCAGTACGCCGCCGTCTTCCAGCGGCACGTGGAAGTTAAAGCTCGCCGGGTTCTGGGCGATCAGGCGCTCCATCAGCGCGCCACTATCAATGTGCTTATCGGTCGTGATATCAATCAGGCGCGACAGCACCACCTTGTTCACCTGCGGCGTGGCAGTGAGCGACGCGGCGCGGGCAACCATCTCTTCGAACACGGGCTGCGGCGGGATCTCGGTGCGTTGTTCCACCTTCAGCGCCTGCGAGCCGGAAAAATAGCGTGCGGACTGCTGACGCGCCGGACGGGAAAAGGTCTGCCAGCGCTGTGGAATAAACAGAGAGGATGGCTTGCGGGTATCGAACGGGATAGCCCCTACCATCACCGGATGGGCGATGCCGCTGGCCTTCGCGTTCTGGAAAGCCTGGGCTAATTTCTGCTGGAAACGGCCTGCCTGATCGTCGCCGCCAACGGCGGGTTCACTGAAGCGGGCAAAGCAGCCGGACGTGGTAAAGCTGCGGTAAGGCGACATAAAGAAAAAGCGGTCTGATTCGAGCGTGTTTGCGGTGTGCTGAACTTCCTCAGCCAGGGACGTATCCATATCATCCTCCTCAAAATGATAAAAGAAGCAATAATGATTATCATTTATATTTTCGTCGGCTAACCTAATCCCACATCGCTTCGCTGTCAACCGTCGGGCAAATAACTTGTGCGACAAAAGCTTGCATCCCTTCGCGGCAACCATGAAAATGAGAAGCATTATCTTCAACAAAAACAGGATGTCGCGCTGTGAAATTCCCCGCCGTATTTCGTATTACCCTGCTTTTACCTGGACTTATTGTTTTCGGACTTGCCTCAGCCGCTGCCGCCGACTGGCCGCGTCAGGTAACCGACAGCCGCGGCGTTCACACGCTTGAGAGCAAACCGACGCGCATTGTCTCCACCAGCGTGACCTTAACCGGCTCCCTGCTGGCGATTGACGCACCGGTCGTCGCCAGCGGCGCGACCACGCCGAATAACCGCGTGGCGGATGGGCAGGGCTTCCTGCGCCAGTGGGGTGATATCGCGAAGCAGCGGAAGGTTGCGCGACTGTACATTGGCGAGCCGAGCGCTGAAGCGGTCGCCGCGCAAATGCCGGATCTGATTTTGATCAGCGCCACCGGCGGGGATTCCGCACTGGCGCTGTACGATCAGCTCTCCGCCATCGCCCCGACGCTTATCATCAACTACGACGACAAGAGCTGGCAGGCGCTGCTAACTCAGTTGGGCACCATCACCGGACAGGAAAAGCAGGCCGCTGAGCGCATTGCCGCGTTTGATAAACAGCTCGCGCAGGTGAAACAGCAGATGAAGCTGCCGCCGCAGCCGGTGAACGCCATCGTCTACACCGCCGCCGCGCACAGCGCCAACCTGTGGACCGCGGAATCCGCGCAGGGCAAGCTGCTGCACCAGCTGGGCTTTGCGCTGGCGGAGCTGCCTGCCGGATTGCAGACCTCAACTAGCCAGGGCAAGCGCCACGACATTATCCAGCTAGGCGGCGAAAACCTGGCGACGGGACTGAACGGCGAAGGGCTGTTTGTGTTTGCCGGTGACGAGAAAGACGTGAAGGCGATTTACGGCAACCCGCTGCTCGCGCATCTGCCGTCGGTGAAGAACAAGCGCGTCTGGGCGCTGGGAACGGAGACGTTCCGCCTGGATTATTACAGCGCGATGTTAGTATTAGACAGATTGAATGCGTTGTTTAAGTAGGCATTTTCCCTCCCTCTCCCTGTGGGAGAGGGCCGGGATGAGGGCATCAGGCCGCACCGTCGTTCAACACACTCTCCTGCCTGAACCGCCGCAATTCCACCAACGCCACTAACAAAATTCCACCAACTATCGCTAACGCAAACCCGCTGCTGCTCGCCGACGCCACCGGGGTCATTATCGCCCCCAGCCCGCCGAGGATCGCCGCGCCGATGGCATCGCCCGTGACGTTCTGCGCCGTCCACAGACCGTTGATGCGCCCGAGCATCCCTTCCGGCGTCTGGGTCTGGATCAGGGTGTACTGCAACAGCGAGCTGATGGCGCTCAGCCAGCCGAAAATCACCAGACACAACACGCCCAGCGCCCACACCGGCATCAGGCTAAAGAAGCCGATGGCGATAAACGAGGCCAGCGTGGCAAGCAGCATAATCAGCCCCGGACGCGCACTCTGCGCCAGGTTGCCGCTGGTCAGCGCCCCGCACGCCGCGCCGAGCGGAATGGCGGCGTAGAGAATGCCAATTTCCGAGGCGCTCATCTGCCACTCTCCCGCCAGTGCCGGGTAGAGCACGCGCACGGCGCTCGCCATGGTCAGCAGGCCGCCGAGCAGCGCAATGCCGCCAATCAGCGGGTTGCTGAACAGGAAACGAATAGCGGCCATCAGTGATTTCAGCGGATGCTCGCGCGGCTGCGGCGGAGGCGGCAGCAGCGGCAGGCGCAGCAGCGTCAGCGTGGTGATGAAGGTCCCCGCCGCCGCCAGCCCGTAGTTCCACGCCACGTTGCCGGTTGCCAGCAGCAGGCCGCCCACCATCGGCGAAATCACCGAGCCGAGGCGCACGGTGAGCATGGTGATCGCCCCCGCCTGCATCAGGTTATCGCGCCCGACCAGCGCGGGCGTCGCCGCCAGCAGCGCCGTCACGCCTAAGGAGGCAAAGAAACCGTCCCACAGCCCGAGGGCATAAATGGCGATCAGCGACGGCTCCGGCAGCATCGCGTTCAGGCACAGCCCGATAAAGCCCACGCCGCAGGTGCCGCGCGCCAGCAGGATCAGCTTCTTGCGCTCGTAGCGGTCCGCCATTACGCCGCCGACCATCAGGCCGATAAACATCGCTCCGCCGGTTAACGTCACCGATAACCCCACCAGCCAGCTGGAGTGGGTCATAGTCTGGATCTGTACCGGCACGGCCACGCCGAGCAGGCCGAGGGATAAAATGGAGATAAAACGAGCGATAAAAACGGCGCGATACGCCGGGTGCGTTTTGAGCAGGCTGAGGTTGAGCAGCCAGGGTTTTTGATTCATGACAAAGCCTTGAGTGTAATTCTACCCATTCCATGGGCGCACATGCTAACATAGCCAAATAAGATAGATAACGATAATCACTATCATTATCAAATCATGGATGTTGCTATGTCGTTTTCCTCTTCTTCGGTGCGCGCCGTTGCCGTGCCCGTTTTATTGCTGCTATTGAGCCTGGCGATTGCACTCAGCCTGCTGGTTGGCGCGAAGCCTCTGCCCGCGTCCGTTATCGTTGATGCGCTCTCCGGTACCTGCCAGAGCGCCGACTGCGTCATTGTGCTCGACGCCCGCCTGCCCCGCACCCTTGCCGGACTGCTGGCCGGTGGCGCGCTCGGCCTTGCCGGTGCCCTGATGCAAACCCTCACCCGTAACCCGCTGGCCGACCCCGGCATTCTCGGCGTGAACTCCGGTGCCAGCTTTGCCATCGTGCTGGGCGCGGCGCTGTTCGGGTTGACGTCGCCCTCTGAACAGCTGGTGATGGCCTTCTGCGGCGCGCTGGCCGCCTCGCTGGTGGTCGCGTTTACCGGCAGCCAGGGCGGCGGCCAGCTGAGCCCGGTGCGCCTGACGCTGGCGGGCGTGGCGCTCGCGGCGGTGCTGGAAGGCTTATCCAACGGCATCGCCCTGCTCAACCCGGACGTTTACGACCAGCTACGCTTCTGGCAGGCCGGTTCGCTGGATATCCGCACTCTTGAAACCCTGAAAGTGGTGGCGATCCCGGTGATGATTGCCGCTGCCGTGGCGCTGTTTTTAAGCCGGCCGCTCAACAGCCTGAGCCTCGGCAGCGACACCGCGACAGCCCTCGGCAACCGCGTGGCACGTACGCAGTTGATTGGTCTGTGCGCCATCACCGTGCTGTGCGGCAGCGCGACCGCCGTGGTCGGCCCGATCGCCTTTATTGGCCTGATGATGCCGCACATGGCGCGCTGGCTGGTAGGTGCGGATCACCGCTGGTCGCTGCCGGTGACGCTGCTGGCCACCCCTGCCCTGCTGCTGTTTGCCGACGTGCTGGGCCGCCTGCTGGTGCCCGGCGAGCTGCGCGTATCGGTGGTCAGCGCCTTTATCGGCGCGCCGGTGCTGATCTTCCTCGTACGCCGTAAACGCGGAGGTGGCGCATGATGGCTCCGTCCCGTCGTTTACTCACCAGCGTCTCGCTGCTGGTTATCGCCATTCTGCTGCTGGCGGTCTGGAGCCTGCAAAGCGGCGCGGTGACGCTCGATTTCACCCAGGTGCTTAACGCCCTGCTCGGCAGCGCGCCGCGCAACATCACCCTGGTTGTCACCGAATGGCGACTGCCGCGCGTGGCGATGGCGATTCTGGTCGGCGCGGCGCTCGGCGTGAGCGGTGCGATATTCCAGTCACTGATGCGCAACCCGCTCGGCAGCCCGGACGTGATGGGCCTCAATACCGGGGCCTGGAGCGGCGTGCTGGTGGCGATGGTGCTGTTTGGTCAGCACCTGACGGCCATTACCTTTACGGCAATGGCGGGCGGCATTCTGACCTCCTTACTGATCTGGGCGCTGGCCTGGCGCAACGGCATCGATACCTTCCGGCTGATCATTATCGGAATCGGCATCCGCGCCATGCTGATGGCCTTTAATACCTGGCTGCTGCTGCAGGCCTCGCTGGAAACGGCGCTTTCCGCCGGGCTGTGGTACGCAGGTTCTCTCAACGGCCTGACGTGGGGCAAAACCTGGCCCGCCGCGCCGCTGATTGTGCTGATGTTTATCGGCGCGCTGCTGCTGGTGCGACGCATGCGGCTGCTGGAGATGGGCGACGACAGCGCCTGCGCGCTGGGCGTGAGCGTCGAACGCTCGCGCCTGATGCTGATGCTGGTCGCCGTACTGCTGACCGCCGCCTCCACCGCTATCGCCGGGCCGATCTCGTTTATTGCCCTCGTCGCGCCGCATATCGCGCGGCGACTTAGCGGTACCGCGCGCTGGGGATTAACTCAGGCGGCGCTATGCGGCGCTGTGCTGCTGCTGGCCGCCGATCTCTGCGCCCAGCGGCTGTTTATGCCTTACCAGCTTCCGGTGGGCGTGGTGACCGTCAGCCTCGGCGGGATTTACCTTATCGTCTTGCTCGTTCAGGAGTCACGCAAGAAATGACAGATTCAATCACCCGCTTGCGCGGCGAACATCTCACCCTCGGCTACGGCAAAAAAATCGTTGCCCGTGACTTATCCGTTGCCATTCCGGACGGCCACTTCACGGCGATTATCGGCCCGAACGGCTGCGGCAAATCGACCCTGCTGCGCACGCTGAGCCGCCTGATGACGCCGGTGGAGGGCAGTGTCTTACTGGACGGGGAGCAGATCCAGCGTTTCGCCAGCAAAGAAGTGGCCAGGCGCATCGGGCTGCTGGCGCAAAACGCCACCACGCCGGGGGACATCACGGTGCAGGAGCTGGTCTCGCGCGGGCGCTACCCGCACCAGCCGCTGTTTACCCGCTGGCGTAAAGAGGACGACGAGGCGGTCAGCCGCGCGATGCAGGCGACGGGCATCACCGATCTCGCCCAGCAGAGCGTGGACACCCTTTCCGGCGGCCAGCGTCAGCGGGCGTGGATCGCGATGGTGCTGGCGCAGGAAACGTCTATCATGCTGCTGGACGAGCCGACGACCTGGCTGGATATCAGCCATCAGATTGACCTTCTGGAGCTGCTGAGCGAGCTGAACCGCACGCAGGGGTATACCCTGGCAGCGGTGCTGCACGATTTAAACCAGGCGTGCCGCTACGCTACGCATCTGATTGCCTTGCGAGACGGGGAGATTGTGGCGCAGGGCGCGCCGAAAGAGATTGTGACGCCGGAGCTGATCGAGCGGATCTACGGCATGCGCTGCATGATTATTGACGATCCGGTGGCGGGTACGCCGCTGGTGGTGCCGCTTGGAAAGCGTGCGGTCTGATGTCCCCTCACCCTGACCCTCTCCCCAAAGGGGAGAGGGGACGATTACACCCTCTCCCCTTTGGGGAGAGGGCTGGGGTGAGGGGCTTTTGACGTTATCCCAATATCTCCCTCAAAACCGGCCCTATCTTCTCAAACGCCTGCGGTGAAATGATATCCACGTGGGCGCAGTCCTGACTGTACACCTCCAGTTCCGCCACCCACGGCGCCCAGGCGGCCTGCAGATCCATCGTTCGGGTGCGCTCGGCGACGAACAGCGTCGCTTTGCCGTCAAACCGCGCGCTGTGCGCCGTGGTGAGCAGCCGCACCGCGTCGGCGTAGTTGCCTTCGATAGCGTTAAACAGCTCGCTGGAGCCCTGCCCCTGCTGGGCGGCGATAAACGCCTGACGCTCGCGCTCGATTTCCGCCAGCACTTCCGGGTCGAGGCCGTTGGCCTCTTTCTCCGCCCAGTTCTGGGTTTCCGGCGGCCAGGTATCCAGCAGGCCGAGGAAGGCTACCTCTTCACCCTGCTCGCGCAGACGGGCTGCAATCCCTTGTGCCAGCGTCCCCCCGAGGGAATAGCCGAACAGATAATACGGCCCTTGCGGCTGCTGCATACGCAGCGTATTCAGATGATGCTCAATCACTCCATCCAGATCCGCACACTGCTGCATCGGCCCGTCCGGACGCGGCGACTGAACGCCGACGATTGACCAGCGCGGGCTGAGGTAGCGCGCCAGCACGCTAAACTGCCAGGCGAAGCCGGAAGCCGGATGGAAGCAGAATAGCGTCGGGCCGCCGCTCTCGCGCAGCGGCAGAAGCGTTTCATACCCCAGACGCTGCGCCTGCTCGTCGCTCATCTGCGAGTCCAGCAGCGTGCTCAGCTTGCTCACCGTGGAGGCGACCATAATCTGCCCCGGCGTAACCTTGCGCTCGAACGCGCGGCTTAGCTGCGCGGCCAGGCGCATCGCCAGCAGCGAGTGGCCGCCGAGGGCAAAGAAGTCGGCCTCAATGTCGTTCACCTCGCAGCCCAGCAGCGCGGCAAAGGCCTGCGCGACGGCGATTTCGGTTTCGCTTTCCGGCGCCCGCCCGGAGGTTTTACCGGTCAGCTCCGGCAGCGGCAGCGCCTTGCGGTCAAGCTTGCCGTTGGCGCTCAGCGGCAGCGCGCTGATTTGCAGCAGCACCACCGGCACCATATGCGGCGGCAGCTGTGCCTTGAGCGATTCGAGCAGCGCGTCGCGGTCCAGCGGTAAGCCGGTTTCAGAAACCACGTACCCCACCAGCTGCCGGGCATCGCCGCCCGTTGCCGCCGCCCGGTTGAACACGCAGGCGTGCGCCACGGCCTGAGCCACGTCCGGCAGCGACAGCATCGCCCGGTCGATTTCACCCAGCTCGATGCGCTGGCCGCGAATTTTAAGCTGGTCGTCGCTGCGGCCCAGATACTCCACCGCGCCGTTGTCCAGCCAGCGGGCAACGTCTCCGGTGCGGTACATTCGCTCGCCCGGCGCAAACGGGTCGGCGATAAAGCGGCTGGCGGTGAGGTCCGGACGGCCCAGATACCCCTGCGCCAGCTGAATGCCGGTGAGATAGAGATCGCCCGCCACGCCGAACGGCACCGGGCGCATCATCGCGTCCAGAATGCGCAGCCCCGTGTTCCACACCGGGAAGCCAATCGGCACGCTGTTGCCCTCCACCGCCGCCAGCTCGGGACCAAACGCCGGATACCAGCTCACGTCCACCGCCGCTTCCGTCGGGCCATAGAGGTTGTGAAGCGGCGCATGGGTCAACTGCTCCCACTCGCGGCACAGTTCGGTTGGCAGCGCTTCGCCGCTGCAGAACACCTGCTTAAGGGTTTTACAGCACGCAACGTTTTCCGGCGTCAGCGAGGCAACAAACGCCGCCAGCATCGACGGCACGAAGTGGGTGGTGGTCACGCCGTACCGGGTGAAGAAGCTCTGCATCGCCTGGGGATCGCGGTGCGCGTCCGGCTCGGCCATCACCAGCTTCGCCCCGGCGATAAACGGCCACCAGAACTCCCACACCGACACGTCAAAGCTGCACGGCGTTTTCTGCGCCACCACGTCCGTCGCGTCCAGCGGGTAATGATCCTGCATCCACTTCAGGCGGTTAACGATGGCGGTATGGCCGACCATGACCCCTTTAGGGCGCCCCGTCGAGCCGGAGGTAAAGATGATGTACGCCGTCTGCTCCGGCGTCGCCAGCCGCAGCGGCTCAGCACCCGCAGCCGGTAACAGTGTGTTGTAACTAAACGTCTCGACGGACAGATCGCTAAAGCGCGGAAGCTGTTCGTCGGTAGTAATGAGCAGGGACGGCTTCGCGTCCTCAAGCATCATCCGCAGGCGGTCGTCCGGGTAGCCGGTGTCGAGCGGCAGCCACGCGGCGCCCGCCTCCACAATGCCGTGCAATGCTAACGTCAGGAACACCGAGCGCGGCAGGGCCACCGCCACGCTGTCGCCCGGCTTCACGCCGCGCGCGCGCAGCAGGTTTGCCAGCGCGACCACCTGCTCGCGCATCTGGCGATAGTTCAGCTCAACGTGCGCGTCCGCCAGCGCAGGGGCGTCCGGCGTTTTGCTCGCCTGCTCCGCCACCAGATCCGCGAGCGTGGTGGACGGCAGCGCCAGTCCGGTATCGTTGATGCGCGCCAGTTGCTGATACTCCTGCTCTGAAACGGTTTCCACTTCGCCACAGCGCAGGTCCGGATTAGCCGCAAACTGCCTCAGCATCGCGTTCAGACGCGCGACGTTACGCGTCAGCGTCGCATCGTCGTAGCGCTGCTTATTGGCGAGGATCTCAATGCTCAACCCGCCCTGCTCGTCCGGGAACAGCGCCAGCTCCAGATCGTTCACCGGGCCGGTCGCCAGCGTGTGGGTGATGGCCTCCACGCCGTCGATATCCAGCTGGTAGTCGAACACTTTCACGTTCAGCACCGGGCCGAACAGCGCTTCATCGCCCGCTGCTTTCCCGCTGTCGCGCACGATCTGCTCGGCGTCGTAGCGCTGGTGGCGGCGCATTTTTTTCAGCTGGTTCGCCAGGCGCAGCGCCAGCGAGGGCAGGCTCTCCTGCGGATCGATATTGACCGCCAGCGGCAGGACGTTAAGCACCGGCCCGGTCGCGGTGAGCGCCGCGGAGCCCATGCGGCGCATAAAGATAAACCCGGCGGCGTAGTCCAGCCGTCCGGTCAGGCGGCCCAGCCAGAGCGCTACCAGCGCAAGCGCCAGGTCGGTGCGCTGTACCTTTTCTGCCGCCTGCGCAAGCTGACTAAAAGCACGACCGTCGGCGGCGATTTTCAGGCGCAGGATATCCGTTGTCGCGGCTCGGCCCGGCAGCGGTGTGGAGGAGAGCGAGACCGGAGAAGGCAACTCCTTGCGCTGCTCTGCCCAGAAGGCACCGTCGCGCTGGTACGCCTCGCTGTCGCGATAGCGCTGATACTCGTCCACCACCTCTTCAAACGGCGTAAACGGAGATGCGGGCGTAGGTTCGCCCTTTTTCCACGCGGCGTAAATCGCGGCGATCTGGCGGGTAATGGCCGGGAAACTGAAGCCATCCACCACCAGATGGTGATAGCGCTGATACCAGTACCAGTGGCTTTCACCCACCTGAATCAGCTGCTGAAACGCCAGCGGCTGATCGCTGTCGACGCGCAGGTTCTGGTCAAGATCGGATTCCATCAGCGTCACGGCGGCGTCGTGAGAGTTAACGCGAACGATGGACGGCTCAGGCAGGATCGTGGACTCGTCCACCCACTGCCACACCTCGCCGTTCTCCTCGGCAAAACGCATCCGCAGGGTATCGGCCTGCATCATGCCTTCAGCAATCGCTTTTGCCAGCAGCGGCGCGTCGATATCGCCTTTCAGTTCGGTGTAGTGCGCCACGCTCCAGGCGTTTGGCAGCGTGGACAGCTGTTCCGCCATCCAGATACCCGGCTGGGCGGCGACGAGAGGAAGACGGTTCATGCGCTTCCCTCCGCAAAATGGGACGGCTCAAGCGTGTGCCAGTGCCCGGCAAGCCACTGCTGGCACGCCTCCTGAGACTGTGCTTCACACACCACGTGCCACCCCGCCGGCAGTTCGCACTGCTGCGGCCACAGGCTGTACTGCCCCTGGTCGTTTTGCAAAATGGCGAACTGTCCCTGCGGATTATCGAAAGGATTGCTGAATTCCATACAGACTCCGTTAGTGAATTAGCGGCTGCCAGAGGGTCATCAGCCCCTGCGTCAGCCCTCCGCGCCAGCAAAGCGCATCGTGTCCGCCGTCAACCTGACGCCAGATAACCGGTTGGTGCGTGTGCAGCTCGGCGTAAATCGCCTGATTCGCGCGGAAGATGAGCGGCTCGTTGCGCCCGGCTTCAAGAATGATGCGTAGCCCGCGAGGGGATATTTCACCGGCTTTAAGTTGTTCGATTAACAGCCCGTCCTGCTGCCCACCGCGGTGCGGCCACCAGAAGGATCCGGACTGGCTGAGCACGCAGCCAAAACGCTGCGGCCAGTTGTGGCCAGCATAAAGAGACGCGAGACCGCCAAAGCTCTGGCCTGCCACTACCGTACGGTCGGCACGGTCGCTAAACGGCGCACGTTTTTTGACAAGGGGGAGAAGTTCTTCCTGCACCGCCAGCCAGAAATCGGGATTGCACGGCAGCTCGCGGTTGCGATGCTCCATATCGATAACATCAATTAAGACGTAGACCGCAGGCGGTAATTTGCGCTCGGCGGTGAGAGACGCCAGCGCAGGCCAGACGGGCATACTTTCGGCCCAGAACTGCCCGTCGAGCAGCACCGCCAGCGGACGTTCCGGGTCGTCGCCCCCGGTAGTGAAAATCCAGACGCGACGGCGATTTTTCAGGCGCGCGCTTTCCCACTCAATGCAGACTGGCGGCTGATACGGCGTATCGGGATGATTCCAGCCCGGCTGAACGGGCGCGTCCGGCATCTCCAGCGCGGAGACGGCATGGCCGCGCCCGCCGCGCCAGCTTTGCGGATTCAGCGGATCAGACACCGCGTGCGGCAGCAGTTTGCGCCAGCCTTCGCGCAGCGCCATGCGGTCCGGCTGCTCGCCTTCGAATACCGCGTCGGCAAAATCATTTTCATTCACGGAGGGGATAAAACAGTAGCTTCCGCGCCACTCGGGGCTGAACTCGCCCTGCCACTGCCAGACGTCGGTATCGGGCATGCGTTCGAGAGACTGCGGGCGGGCATTTTGGTGGTGATCGGTCACGCCGGTGACGTAGAGCCAGACGCGTTTGATCGGTGACGTTCTTTGCGTTCCTGCCGGGTCACGCCACCAGAACGTGACGCGATAGTTTGCCTTTTCCGGCTTCCATTCAGGCCCGTTTTTCGACTGCCACCACGCTTCACTTCCCGTTGTTAACGCCGTCACCCTTATAACCTCATGTTTAACAGTCTTTTTTGTTTCAGAGCAAATTTTATTGATAATATTATTGATAACTATTTGCATTTGCAATAGCGTAGTGCCCGCGCTGTGGGAAGCGCTCATAAAACAACCACAAAAGCAGGACGTACAATGAATAAGAAGATTCACTCTTTGGCCTTGCTGGTCAATTTAGGGATTTACGGCGTCGCGCTGCCCGCTCTGGCAGACGACAACACCGCCTCTGCGCAGCACGAAGACACGATGGTGATCACCGCCGCCGAGCAGAATCTGCAGGCGCCGGGGGTATCGACCATCACCGCCGATGAGATCCGTAAAAACCCGCCCGCGCGGGACGTGGCTGAAATCATCCGCACCATGCCGGGCGTTAACCTGACCGGTAACTCCACCAGCGGCCAGCGCGGGAACAACCGTCAGATTGATATCCGCGGCATGGGGCCAGAAAACACCCTGATCCTGATCGACGGCAAGCCGGTGACCAGCCGTAACTCTATCCGTCTGGGCTGGCGCGGCGAGCGCGACACCCGCGGCGATACCGGCTGGGTGCCACCAGAGATGATCGAGCGCATCGAAGTGATCCGCGGTCCGGCCGCCGCACGCTACGGCAACGGCGCGGCTGGCGGCGTGGTAAACATCATCACTAAAAAATTCGACGACCAGTGGCACGGCTCCTGGAACACCTACCTGAATGCGCCTGAGCACAAGGATGAAGGGTCTACCAAGCGCACCAACTTTAGCCTGAGCGGCCCGCTGGGCGGCGACTTCAGCTTCCGCATGTACGGCAATCTGGACAAAACCCAGGCCGACGCGTGGGACATCAACCAGGGTCACCAGTCTGACCGAACCGGTGCCTACGCCGACACGCTGCCCGCGGGCCGCGAGGGTGTAGAAAACAAAGACATTAACGGCGTGGTGCGCTGGGACTTTGCGCCGATGCAGTCTCTGGAATTTGAGGCGGGCTACAGCCGTCAGAATAACCTCTACGCAGGCGACACGCAGAACACCAACAACGACAACAGCTCCAGCGGTCTGGTGAAAAAGAACTACGGCAAAGAGACCAACCGCATCTATCGCCAGAACTTCGCGGTGACCTGGAACGGCGGCTGGGATAACGGCATTACCACCAGCAACTGGGCGCAGTACGAGCACACCCGCAACTCCCGTCTGGGAGAGGGGCTGGCGGGCGGTCTGGAAGGTCTGTTCAACAGTAATAAATTCACCGACACCGATCTGGCCGACGTGATGCTGCACAGTGAAATCAACCTGCCGATTGATTTCATCGTCAACCAAAACTTGACGCTCGGCACCGAGTGGAACCAGCAGCGCATGAAGGACTCGACCTCCTTCACCCAAACCCAGCAGGGCGGCACCATTCCGGGCATGAGCAACGACCGCAGCCCGTACACGTCGGCAGAGATCTTCTCGCTGTTCGCCGAAAACAACATGGAGCTGACCGACAGCACCATGCTGACCCCTGCCCTGCGCTTCGACCATCACACCATCGTCGGCAACAACTGGAGCCCGTCACTTAACCTGTCGCAGGGTCTGGGGGATAACTTCACGCTGAAGATGGGGATCGCGCGCGCCTACAAGGCACCGAGCCTGTACCAGACCAACCCGAACTACCTGCTCTACAGTAAAGGCCAGGGCTGCTACGCCAGCTCCGACGGCGTGGGCTGCTATATGATGGGTAACGACGACCTGAAGGCCGAAACCAGCATCAACAAAGAGATTGGTCTGGAGTGGAAGCGCGACGGCTGGCTGGCGGGCGTCACCTGGTTCCGCAACGACTACCGCGACAAGATTGAAGCGGGCTACGCGCCGATTGGTCACACCTCTTCCGGTAAAGTGCAGACCGACATCTACCAGTGGGAAAACGTACCTAAAGCAGTCGTCGAAGGGCTGGAAGGCTCCCTGAACGTGCCGGTCAGCGACACGATTAACTGGACCAACAACATCACCTACATGCTGCAGAGCAAGAACAAGGAGACCGGCGACCGTCTGTCGATCATTCCGGAGTACACGCTGAACTCAACCCTGAGCTGGCAGGTGCATCAGGACGTGTCGCTCCAGTCGACCTTTACCTGGTACGGCAAGCAGCAGCCGAAGAAGTACAACTACAAAGGTCAGCCGGTGACCGGGTCTGAAAAAGACGAAGTCAGTCCGTACAGCATCGTTGGCCTGAGCGCGACGTGGGACATGACCAAAAACGTCAGCCTGACCGGCGGCGTGGACAACGTCTTTGACAAACGCCAGTGGCGCGCGGGTAATGCCCAGACAACCGGAAACACCACCACCGGTGCGTATATGTACGGTGCGGGTGCGTATACGTATAATGAACCGGGTCGTACCTGGTACATGAGCGTGAATACGCGTTTCTAGGTAAAAGCAAAACGGCAACCCCGTTGCCGTTTTTAGTGTTTGCTCCCTCTCCTCGTGGGAGAGGGTCGGGGTGAGGGCGAGGTGAAAGCAAAACGGCAACCCTGTTGCCGTTTTTAGTGTTTGCTCCCTCTCCCCGTGGGAGAGGGCCGGGGTGAGGGCATCAGGCCGCACAATTCTGAAGGAAAAAACCATGCACACCACCCACAGCACGCTCATTCTCGCCGGCCACACCGTCCACCACGTTACCTTCGACCCAACCACCTTCACCGACACAGATCTCCTTTGGCTCCCCCACCACGCCGAGCTTTCAAATGCCGGGCGCAAACGCAAAGCCGAGCATCTGGCAGGCCGCATCGCCGCAGCCCATGCCTTACCTGACCACACCGTGCCCGGCATCGGCCCCAGCGGTGAACCTCTCTGGGCTGACGGCGTATCAGGGAGCATCACCCACTGCGGCACGCAGGCGATGGCGCTTGCCGTCCGTCATCCAGATGCGCTGGTGGGTATTGATTGCGAAGCCATTCTTCCTGACCGTGAAGCCCGCGAAATCCAGGACGGCATCATTGATGCACAGGAAGCGATGTGCCTGAAGCGTTCGGGCTACCCCTTTGCGCTGGCGTTGACGTTGGCATTTAGCGCCAAGGAAAGTTTGTTTAAAGCCCTGTTCCCTACGGCAAGGCGCTACATGGGATTCGATTGTGCACGGGTCACGGCGTTGAATCAGAAAACTATCGCGTTGACGCTCAGCCATCCGGCGGGCCGTTATCAGCAGGGAAAATGCTTTAGCCTCGCCTGGCAATGTGTTAATGGAGAGGTATATACCTTGATTGTCGTTCAGGAATAATGCTGCCCTGTTTATTGCTCCAGCAATTAAAGACTAAAAATAACGAAACTCTCACTTCCTACCATTTATAATAGCCACCAAAATCTTCCTGAAGCATTTAAAAGTATTCGGGCGAGTTTTTTCATAACAGAATTCAGTCATAAAACCTCGAGCCAGATCAAAAACACGAGGATAAAAAATCAATAAATACAAAATAAATTATTTCAATTTTATAATTTCAGGAACATTATGCCTTCGCTGTTTTACATTATCTCGATGTGACTAAGGAAACATAACGTACTCAACTAACGCCACTAACAGAACAACATGAGCCCAGCCAGAAATGAAACATTGCCTGATACCGAGAATAAAACCTATCAGCAAGCAGATAATTATTACTATCCTCGCATTTTTTGGCTGTCTCTTTTTCGTTCATGCTAACGAAAATCCCTATGAGGATGACATGGATCCTTATCATTGGATGGAAACTCACCCCCAACAGACCGCACGCTGGTTAAATCAACGCTCAAACCAGACGGTTAACATGCTCCACGCCCTTCCCTGGCGAAACGTGCTGGCGAAAAGGTTGAGCGAGTTAGTGAATACGGCCCCCACTATTTCAGACATTTATGATGCGGGATACAATCGTTTTTATCTCCGCTCATCGGTCGAACATCCCTACCTGCGGCTGTTTGTAAAACAAGCGGGAAAGCCTGAACGTGTGCTCATCGATCCGCCTGTGGGTTATGGGATTAACTTTTTCATTCCTTCACATGATGGTCGTTTCGTTGCCGTTGGGCGCTCACGAAATGGAACGGAAAGCACGGATATCACGGTGATCAGAGTGGCTGATAACGTGGTATTAGACACTCGCATCCCCGCCGTTCGCTACCCCAATGTTGTCTGGGCCGCAGATAATCAGTCCTTTTATTACAGTCTGAACACTATAACTCAGGATTCAGGACGGCAGACCTGCGGTAAGGTCTATCTCCACCATATAGAAAGCAACAACGATATTATGACGTTTGACTGGCGCACCATTCCAGAACTCGCACAGCAATCCTGCGAAAACGTTAATCTTTACGCCTCCCCTGATTCTGACTACCTGATTGTTAACGTGTCAAAATCCATTAGCGGTTATGGCAGCTCTCTTTTTTCCGCTAAAAAAGACGCAGATGGCAACGGCACGCTCAACTGGACCAGGATTGTTGATCCCGATAAAAATGTTTCTGCCTTTGTTTATTTCGGGGAGTGGATTTATCTGGCGAGCTATAACGCCTCCTCAGGCTATGATATTTCACGCATCAATCTGGCGGCTCCTGCCTCCGCCAAAGAACCCGTGATGAGCTGGTCGAACGGAGAGTTAACACAATTAAGCCTGAGTAGGGATTCACTTTATGTTGCTTATCATAACGCCGGAAGCAGTAAATTCATGCGTATTCCGTTTGCTGATATCCGTCACCACCAGGCAATTCCGGTCCCTGCAGATGAAGACGTGAGTGCGATATTTGCCAGCAGCAATAGTCAGGACATTCTCTTCACCCGTCAGGGCTGGCTTAATCCCCCCGTCATTTATCATTATCAACCTGCGGATAACATTATCCAGAAAACAGAGTTAATACCGCCGTTAAGCCAGCCCCTGACAGACTATGTGACGGAAGAAAAATGGGTCACTACAGCAGACAATATTCGCGTCCCACTGACCCTCATATACCGTAAAGGCATTGCGCGCGATGGTTCGGTCCCTACCTGGTTGACGGCTTATGGCGCGTACGGCGTGAGTACGTTTCCTTCATTCGATCTGACCCGTCTGCTCTGGCTGGAACAAGGCGGTATTCTCGCTATCGCGCATGTACGCGGAGGCGGTGAAATGGGCCCTGAATGGCACGAAGCAGGAAGAGCAGATAAGAAAGAAAATTCCATTACCGATTTTATCCGTTGCGCGGAATATCTTATCGACAGTCGCTACACCTCACCGTCAAAACTGGCAATCGGGGGTGAAAGCGCGGGGGGAATTATCGTGGGTATGGCGATGACCCGTCGCCCGGAACTGTTTGCCGCTGCGGCCATAGACGCAGGGATGCTCAATACCAGCCGACTGGATAACATTCCGATAGGCGTGATGAACTATGACGAACTGGGATCGCCGCTGACGCCGTCTGGCAGGCTAAACTTACTGAAAATAGATGCTTACCGGCATCTGGTACCTGAAAAACGTTATCCTCCCGTCCTGTTAACCGTAGGCCTGCATGACCAGCGCGTTTCCCCGTGGCAAACAGCAAAATTCGCCGCCCGTTTAGAGGAAATAGGCTCGCCGCGCAGCGTGCTGGTTCTGGCTTACCGTCAGGGAGGACACAGTGCCGCAACCTATGCCGAGGCCGATTCAAAATTAGTCGACACGGTAAGCTTCTTTATCTGGAAAACCGGTCTTCACGTTCAGGATAGATGATAGCGGCACCCGTTACGGGTGCCCTGTCATTCATACACGAAATGGTTCAAACATCCGGGAACATCACGCTATTCCCCGGCGCTTCCCTGTGCAGATGGATAAAGTTCAGGTGCCGTTCATACTGATCCAGAATGTCCGTAATTACCTGCTCCTTGCTGTAGTCCATCAAATCGTTCCCCTGGCTCCCTTCCAGCAGGAAGGTCTCAAGCCGGTAGTAGGTCGACTTCCCGCTGCGCGCCCGGTAGGTAAAACCGGGGACCGAGTACTGCTGCGGCCAGATCTGGTAGACAAAATTCTGCTCGTCGCCCATGTGCACCAGCAGGTCCAGGTGCCCCAGGGTCTCGCCCTCCTCCGGCGGCAGGTTTTTCAGCTCCACGTAGGCGCCACGCAGCTTAAGTTCCTGCGTCACCTCTTCCATCGCCGGGAAGCAGACCGTCTCCATCATCTGTTTGGTGTAGCGCGTGCCCGGGTAGTTCATCAGGCGCGAGAGGCGTTTCTTCCAGCTCAGCCGGTCCTGCGCGCCCATCGGACGCGGTGCGGTGTCGCGGCTGGCGCTGACGCGGCGGTAATCTTCCACCTTGAGGGACTTATACAGCCCGGCCATGACAAAGAAGATGACGAAGCTGAACGGCAGCCCCATGATCACCGTGGTGTTCTGCAGCGCCGAGATGCCGTTGGTCATCAGCATGCCGAGCGTCAGCAGGCCGATGGCGACGGACCAGAAGATGCGCAGCCAGTTCGGGGCATCGCTGTTGATGTCCTTCAGCTTCGAGGTGAAGTTACCCAGCACCAGCGCGCCGGAATCCGCCGAGGTGACGTAAAACAGCAGGCCGGTAATAGTCGCCACGGAGGCGCTAAAGGTGAACGCCGGATACTGCGCTAGCAGGCTATAGAAGCCTCGCTCCGGGTGCGCCATCGCTTCCTGCGCGAAAGTAGCATTGCCGTGGATAATCTCGTGCAGCGCGCTGTTGCCGAACACCGACAGCCACAGCAGCGTAAAGGTGAACGGGATGATCAGCGTGCCCATCACAAACTGGCGGATGGTGCGACCACGCGAAATACGCGCCAGGAACAGGCCAACGAACGGCGACCACGCGACCCACCACGCCCAGAAGAACAGCGTCCAGTTGTTCATCCACTCTACAGGGCGGTCGAAGGCGAAGCTGTTCAGCGTCATGCCCATAAAGCGGTTCACATAGTCGCCCACGTTCAGCACTAAGGCATTGAGCAGGAACGAGGTATCGCCCATAAACAGCACGAACAGGATCAGGCCCAGCGCCAGCGCCACGTTCAGTTCAGAGAGCACGCGGATGCCCTTATCGACGCCCGACGTCACCGAGATGGTGGCGATAATGACGGAGAGCGCAATCAGCGCCGCTTTCGCCGCCATCGAATCCGGAATATCAAACAGCACGCTCAGCCCGTAGTTAAGCTGCACCACGCCAATCCCGAGCGTCGTCGCGATACCGAAGATGGTGCCGATCACCGCCGCAATGTCGACGCTGTGGCCAATCGGGCCGTTTATCTTTTTACCGAAAATCGGGTACAGCGCGGAGCGGATGGTGAGGGGCAAATTATAACGATAGCTAAAGTATCCCAGCGCCATGCCCATCAGGGCGTACATTGACCAGCCGGTCAGGCCATAGTGGAACAGCGTCCAGACCATCGCCTGACGCGCGGCCTCCAACGTCTGCCCTGCCCCTTCCGGCGGCTGCATATACTGCGTGACCGGTTCGGCCACGGAGAAGAACATCAGGTCGATGCCGATGCCCGCGGCAAACAGCATTGCGGCCCAGCTCAGCAGGCTGAACTCGGGCTTTGACTGCTCTGGCCCGAGCTTCACCGAACCGAAGCGCGAGCAGGCAATGCAGACCACGAAGACGATATAGAGCGTCGCCGCCAGCAGGTAGTACCAGCCGAAGGTCTTCGACACCCAGTTCAGGGTGCGCCCAATCCACTCGGCAGAAAAATCGCGAAAGAAGATCGTTGTCAGGGAAAACAACAAAATCAGCCCGGCAGACGTATAAAAAACGACCGGGTTGATTTTGTCTTTTTCTCTGTCCTGTGAAAGGTCTGTCATCCAGTATCCCCACTTTTCTTGTAACTATTAAAATCCAAATCCGCAACAATTAAGACACATTTTATATTGAACGTCCAATCAAAAACCGCTTTAATGGTTAACCAACGCTGATGAATGGAGTGGCAAAAATGCCCAAAGTGGGGATGCAGCCGATCCGGCGCAGGCAGCTTATCGACGCCACGCTGGAAGCAATAAATGAAGTGGGAATGCATGATGCGACGATCGCGCAGATCGCCCGTCGGGCGGGCGTTTCCACGGGGATCATCAGTCACTATTTCAAAGACAAAAACGGTCTGCTGGAAGCAACCATGCGCGACATCACCGGCCAGCTGCGCGACGCGGTATTAAGCCGCTTACGCGCCCTGCCGGACGCCAGCGCGGAGCAGCGCCTGCAGGCGATTGTCGGCGGCAATTTTGATGAAACCCAGACCAGCGGCGCGGCAATGAAGGCCTGGCTGGCCTTCTGGGCGAGCAGCATGCACCAGCCGATGCTCTACCGCCTGCAGCAGGTAAGCAGCCGCCGCCTGCTGTCGAACCTGGTGTACGAGTTCCGCCGCGAACTGCCGCGCGAACAGGCCGAAGAGGCGGGCTACGGGCTGGCGGCGCTGATCGACGGGCTGTGGCTGCGCGCCGCGCTAAGCGGCAAGCCGTTGGATAAGACCCTGGCCCAGTCACTGACCAGCCACTTTATCAGCCAGCATTTACCGACCGAATAACCGAGGAGAATTTATGTCCCGAATGGCAGAACAGCAGCTTTATATCAATGGTGGTTATACATCGGCCACCAGCGGTCGCACCTTCGAGACCATCAACCCGGCCAACGGTGAAGTCCTGGCGAGCGTACAGGCCGCCGGGCGCGAAGACGTCGATCGCGCCGTAGAAAGCGCAACGCGCGGGCAAAAAGTCTGGGCGGCGATGACCGCCATGGAGCGCTCGCGCATCCTGCGTCGCGCCGTCGATATCCTGCGCGAACGCAACGACGACCTGGCAAAGCTGGAAACCCTCGACACCGGTAAAGCGTATTCCGAAACCTCAACCGTGGATATCGTCACCGGCGCGGACGTGCTGGAGTACTACGCGGGACTGATCCCGGCGCTGGAAGGCAGTCAGATCCCATTGCGCGAGACCTCATTCGTCTACACCCGCCGCGAGCCGCTGGGCGTGGTGGCGGGTATCGGGGCGTGGAACTACCCGATCCAGATCGCCCTGTGGAAATCGGCCCCGGCGCTGGCGGCGGGGAACGCGATGATCTTCAAGCCAAGCGAAGTGACGCCGCTTACCGCTCTGAAGCTTGCCGAGATCTACACCGAAGCGGGCCTGCCGGACGGCGTGTTTAACGTCCTGCCGGGCGTGGGCGCGGAGACCGGCCAGTACCTGACCGAGCATCCGGGCATCGCCAAAGTCTCCTTTACCGGCGGCGTCGCCAGCGGCAAAAAGGTGATGGCCAACTCGGCGGCCTCGTCCCTGAAAGAGGTGACGATGGAGCTGGGCGGTAAATCCCCGCTGATTATTTTCGACGACGCCGATCTGGATCTCGCGGCGGACATCGCCATGATGGCCAACTTCTTCAGCTCCGGCCAGGTGTGCACCAACGGCACCCGCGTGTTTGTTCCGGCCAAGTTCAAAGCCGCGTTTGAGCAGAAAATCGTCGAGCGTGTGGGCCGCATCCGCGCGGGCGATCTGTTCGATGAAGCTACCAACTTTGGTCCGATGGTCAGCTTCCCGCACCGCGACAGCGTGATGCGCTACATCGCCAAAGGCAAAGAGGAAGGCGCGCGCGTGCTGTGCGGTGGCGACGCGCTGAAGGGCGAAGATTTCGATAACGGCGCGTGGGTGGCCCCGACCGTGTTCACCGACTGCACCGACGAGATGACCATCGTGCGAGAAGAGATCTTCGGCCCGGTGATGTCCATCCTCACCTATGAGTCCATTGAGGAAGCGATTCGCCGCGCCAACGACACCGACTACGGGCTGGCGGCAGGCATCGTCACGGCCGACCTGAACCGCGCCCACGGCGCCATTCATCAGCTCGAAGCGGGCATCTGCTGGATCAACACCTGGGGTGAATCCGCCGCAGAGATGCCGGTCGGCGGCTACAAGCACTCCGGCATTGGCCGCGAGAACGGCGTGATGACGCTGCAGAGCTACACCCAGGTGAAGTCCATCCAGGTTGAGATGGGTAAATTCCAGTCCATATTTTAACCGGGAGGTTTATTTGCAATTTGACTACATCATTATCGGGGCCGGCTCTGCCGGCAACGTGCTGGCTACACGACTGACTGAAGATCCGAACACCACCGTCCTGCTGCTTGAGGCAGGCGGACCGGATTACCGCTTTGACTTCCGCACCCAGATGCCCGCCGCGCTGGCGTTCCCGCTGCAGGGTAAGCGCTACAACTGGGCATACGAAACCGAACCAGAGCCGCACATGAACAACCGCCGCATGGAGTGCGGACGCGGCAAAGGGCTGGGCGGCTCGTCGCTGATCAATGGCATGTGCTACATCCGCGGTAACGCGATGGACCTCGACCACTGGGCAAAAGAGCCGGGTCTGGAGCACTGGAGCTACCTCAACTGCCTGCCCTACTACCGCAAGGCGGAGACGCGCGACGTGGGGCCGAATGACTACCACGGCGGCGACGGTCCGGTGAGCGTCACCACTTCGAAACCGGGTGTGAACCCGCTGTTTGAGGCAATGGTGGAGGCGGGCGTGCAGGCGGGCTATCCGCGTACCGACGATCTTAACGGCTATCAGCAGGAAGGCTTCGGCCCGATGGACCGCACGGTCACGCCGCAGGGCCGACGCGCCAGCACCGCGCGCGGCTATCTGGATCAGGCGAAACCGCGCCCAAACCTGACCATCCGCACCCACGCCATGACCGATCGCATCCTCTTTGAGGGCAAGCGCGCGGTGGGCGTCGAGTGGCTGGAGGGTGAAAGCACCATCCCATCCAAAGCGACGGCAAAAAAAGAAGTGCTGCTGAGCGCCGGGGCGATTGCCTCCCCGCAGATCCTCCAGCGCTCCGGCGTGGGCAACGCTGACCTGCTGAAACAGTTCGATATCCCGCTGGTACACGATCTGCCCGGCGTGGGCGAAAACCTGCAGGATCACCTGGAGATGTACCTCCAGTACGAATGCAAAGAGCCGGTCTCCCTCTACCCTGCCCTGCAGTGGTGGAACCAGCCGAAGATTGGCGCCGAGTGGCTGTTTGGCGGCACCGGCGTGGGCGCGAGCAACCACTTCGAAGCGGGCGGGTTTATCCGCAGCCGTGAAGAGTTTGAATGGCCGAACATTCAGTACCACTTCCTGCCGGTGGCGATTAACTACAACGGCTCGAACGCGGTGAAAGAACATGGCTTCCAGTGCCACGTCGGCTCCATGCGCTCCCCGAGCCGTGGACACGTGCGCATCCAGTCGCGCGATCCGCACCAGCATCCGGCGATCCTGTTCAACTATATGTCCCACGAGCAGGACTGGCAGGAGTTCCGCGACGCGATCCGCATCACCCGCGAGATCATGCACCAGCCCGCGCTGGACAAGTACCGCGGCCGTGAAATCAGTCCGGGTATTGACTGCCAGACCGACGAGCAGTTGGACGAGTTCGTGCGCAACCACGCCGAAACCGCCTTCCACCCGTGCGGCACCTGCAAGATGGGTTACGACGAGATGGCGGTGGTCGACGGCGAAGGCCGCGTTCACGGGCTGGAAGGGCTGCGCGTGGTGGATGCGTCGATTATGCCGCAGATCATCACCGGCAACCTGAACGCCACCACCATTATGATCGGCGAAAAGATTGCCGACGTCATTCGCGGACGCGAGCCGCTGGCGAAGAGCACGGCCGCGTATTATGTGGCGAACGGGGCACCTGTTCGTCGCTGAGGATATTTCCCCTCACCCTGGCCCTCTCCCCATAGGGGAGAGGGGATCCCCCCCTTCAATAATTTATTTTTATTTTCCTGCATCCAGTTTCCACCCGCCCCTCGTATATCAGTCAGTGAGCAACCCCTTTGCTCCCCAATCCGAGGAAAGATGATGAAAAAGCTAACCCGTGTTGCATTCGTAACCAGCGCTTTACTCTTCTGTGCAGGCGCATCAGCCGCCATGACGTCAGGCTCCGTGATGGTAGGCGGAGCGGAAATGTTCCCGAGCAAAAATATTGTTGAAAACGCCATAAACTCGAAAGATCACACCACGCTGGTGGCCGCCGTCAAAGCGGCTGGACTGGTGGATACGCTTCAGAGCAAAGGGCCATTCACCGTGTTTGCGCCGACCAATGCGGCGTTTGCGAAATTGCCTGCCGGCACGGTCGAAAACCTGGTCAAACCCGAAAACAAAGCCACGCTCACCAGCATCCTGACCTATCACGTGGTCGCCGGTAATTACGATATGAAAGCGCTGGAGCAGAAAATTAAACAGGGCGGCGGCCACGCGGAGCTGAAAACCGTTAACGGTCAGCCGCTGTGGATCATGAGCAACGGCCCGCACAATATTCAGCTTAAGGATGGTAAAGGCAATGTGGCGAACATTAGCACCTATGACGTTCATCAAAAAAACGGCGTGATCGATGTGATTGATACCGTCCTGATGCCTAAGTAGTTGTCTATACTTCGGAAGTGTGACGTTGCCTTCCGGGAAAAACATGGATAACGCGCTGGCTGAACAGCAACTGAAATTAATGCAGGCGGTCGCAAACGGCGATCGCCGTGCATTTGAACAACTTTATCGACTCACGTCGCCACACCTGTTTGCCGTCGCGCTGCGCATGCTGCGTGACCGCGCGTGGGCAGAAGAGATCCTTCACGACTGTTTTATCACCGTCTGGAGTAAAGCCGAAACTTACAACGCTGCACTGAGCTCCCCGATGACCTGGCTTACGCACATTGTGCGCAACCGCTGTATTGACTGGCTGCGCAGCGGGCAAACCCGCGCTGCCGACCGCGAGACGGCGTATAACGAAGCGATTCTGCCTTGCGAGAACGATGAGCAGAATAACTGGCACGACGATGTGCAGGCAGAACGGCTCAGGCAGTGTCTCGAACATTTGAGCAGCGAACAGCGCCAGAGCATTACGCTCGCCTACTATCAGGGAATGTCTCACAGCGACATTGCCGACTGGCTCCAACAGCCTCTGGGCTCGGTGAAAAGCTGGATACGCCGGGCAATGGACCATCTTCGGGAGTGTGTCGGGCTATGAATGATGCAGAAAAACGCGACGACATGCTGGCAGCAGAGTATGCCCTCGGCACGCTGCGGGGAGGAGCGCGGCTTCAGTTCCAGAAAAGGGTCCTCCATGAACCCGCTCTGGCCGCCCGCGTGGCGTACTGGCAGGAAATGTTCAGCACGCTGGATAGTCATCTTGTGCCCGTCTCTCCACCCGAGACGGTGTGGAAGAGAATCGCCCTCGATCTGCCGCCCAAAAAGCCTTTACGCAAAAGTCGGCCTTATGTCGGCTGGATGGCTGCGGCCTCCCTCACCGCCCTGTCGGTCGTTGCCTGGTATGCCATCCGCACCCCGGAACTCGCTCCGCTGATGGTACTCAACGATACCCAACAGCACGGACAGTGGGTCGTCAGCGCGGACGCCAGCCGTCAGCACCTGAGCATTGCCCCTCTTCGACCAACGGCCGTCGCGGCGCAACACAGCCTGCAGCTTTGGCTGATCCCAGGCGGGCAGGCGCCGGTATCCATGGGGCTGCTGCATAACGACATCCCCACACGTGTCACTCTCAGGAACACAACGCTCCCTCCTGACGCCACGATAGCCATAAGCCTTGAACCAGAGGGCGGCTCGCCCACTGGACTCCCCACAGGCCCGGTGCTTTACAGTGGCAAATTATAATCCTCAGGCCCTGTTCGCAGGGCCGCTATCGTGACCCGATTTCATTCTATATACTATTCTCGGTTACCTATAAGAATTAAATATTAAGTCTGCAATTAATTTAATTATTAAAAAACGACATTGACAGACTCTTCCGCACTCCATTAAGTTTTAAACGAACATCATTTTATTCCCGATACACAATATATCAAAAAACCGCGTTAATGAATTTGTCATTATTCATTAACGCTTCTCTGCCTTTTATTTTTTGCATCACTCAATAGCGAGATAAGATCATGAATAATAGTGCAAACAAGGTTGTTGTCATTACCGGTGCCAGTAGCGGTATTGGTCAGGCGATTGCCCTCCATTTAGCGAATAACGCGTTTTCGCTGGTGCTGGTGGCGCGCCGTCTGGACAGAATTAATGCCCTGGTGGATCAGATTATTCAGCAAGGCGGCAAGGCTATTGCCGTTAAGGCCGATGTCACCCGTCAGGAAGAGGTTCAGCGCGCCATTGACGCTGCCGTTGCCGCCTACCAGCGCGTGGATGTGCTGATCAACAACGCGGGCTTTATGGCTATCGCCCCCCTTAGCGAGCTGAAAACCGACGAATGGGACAAGATGATTGATACCAATCTGAAAGGGGTGCTGTACGGCATCGCTGCCGCTTTCCCGGTGTTCCAGCGTCAGGGCAGCGGGCATTTTATTAACGTTGCCTCCGTCGCGGGCATCAAGGTGCTGGCGCCTGGCGGCGTGGTGTACAGCGCCACGAAATTCGCCGTCCGCGCGCTGAGTGAAGGCTTACGTCAGGAAGCGGGTAAAACCCTCCGCACGACGCTTATTTCACCCGGCGCCGTTGAAAGCGAACTGCAATTCGGTAGCTCTGACGAAGAGAGCAAAAAATTTCTCCATGAGTTTTATAAGCAGGCTATTCCGGCTGACGCGATTGCCCGCGCGGTTTTATTTGCCATAGAACAGCCTGGCGACGTTGATATTAATGAAATTGTTGTTCGTCCAACGCAGGAAGAATTTTAGCCTGGGTTAAATAATACTGAATGAGGTATCAGTATGATTAAATCATTAACGTCCTTATCAGATCTCAATATGCGAACGGGTGCCGATATTCTCCTTGAAGTGCTGGAGAGTGAAGGCGTGGAATATATTTTTGGCAACCCCGGTACCACCGAGCTTCCACTCATTGATGCCCTGCTTCGCCATGAAAATATTCACTATATTCTGGCGCTTCAGGAAAGCACCGTAGTGGCGATTGCTGACGGCTATGCGAAAGCCTCCGGCAAAACGGGCTTTATCAATTTGCATACCGCCAGCGGTCTGGGGCACGGCATGGGGAATCTGATTAATTCGCGGATCATGAAAACCCCGCTGGTGGTCACCGTTGGACAGCAGGATACGCGGCACTACGTCCGCGACCCGCTGCTGTATGATGATATTGTTTCCATTGGCTCCCCGGTCATGAAATGGGCGCAGGAGGTCACCAGCGCCGACCAGCTCCCGGTGCTGGTGCGCCGCGCGTTTCACGCTGCCAGCTATCCTCCGGCTGGTCCGGTGCTGCTCTCTCTGCCAATGAACGTGATGGAAGAGCTCAGCGACGCCGGGATACAAACGGCCTCTAAAGTGAACTACCACACCGTGGCGGGCTCGCTGGACGAACTGGCCGAAGAACTGAGCCAGGTTACGCCCGGCAGGATCATGATTGTGGCGGGCGATGAGGTGCACTCCAGCGGCTCGACGCAGGAGATTGTCCAGCTGGCGGAAGCGCTCAGCGCCCATGTCTACGGCTCCTCCTGGCCGCTGAATTTGCCTTTTCCCACTCAGCACGCGCTCTGGCGGGGCAATATGCCCACCACCGCCAGCGAAATCGCCAGCATCATCAACGCCTACGATGCCGTATTCATCATCGGCGGCAGAAGCCTGATCACCATTTTGTACAGCGAGGGCGAGGCCATTCCGGCGACCTGCGCGGTGTATCAGCTCTCGGCGGATATGCACGAGCTTGGCCGCACTTATGCCACTCGCCTTTCGGTGATGGGGGATATCAAACTGTCCCTGCACGAACTTTTGCCAAAGCTTAAGCAGCGCCTGATCGCCAGCACGCTGGCCCACCAGCGGCTGCTGGTTGCAGCCCGTGACGAACGGGAGAAGGAGTGGCAGCAGCAGGAGGAACGTCTGGCCGCCGAGCGGCTACGCCCGGCGATCTCACCGATGGTCGCTGCCTGGGAAGTCATCCGGTCCATTCCGGCGGGTACCACCATCGTGGATGAGGCGATAGCGACCGCCCGGCATGTCCGCCGGTTCATCTCTGACCAGCAGCACCAGCGCTACTACTTTATGCGCGGCGGCGGACTGGGCTGGGGGATGCCTGCCTCAGTAGGGCACTCGCTGGGACGCGGACGGGAGCCGGTGGTCTGCCTGATAGGTGACGGAGCCTCCCTGTACTCGCCGCAGGCGCTCTGGACGGCGGCACACGAAAATCTGCCGGTCACCTTTATCGTCATGAATAACAGGGAGTACAACATCCTGAAAAACTTTATGAAGAGCCAGGCCGACTACAGCTCAACGCGGCTGGGGCGTTTTATCGGGATGGACCTGGTGAACCCGCATATCGATTTTCAGTCGCTGGCCACCGCCATGGGCGTCCACTGCTGCCGGGTAACCGAGGCTGCAGATATCGCCGAAGCGGTAGCGCGCGGGCTACAGTCAGGAAAAACCAACCTGATAGAAATCGCGATTTCCGCGGATTAGCCGCGCGTTTACGCTGTACCCTACATAAAACACTTATAACCGAAACGCCTCAAGGCGCCTTATCTGACGCCCGTCGTCGTCAAAATTCTCCGCCGCCAGCCAGGCGCGCAGCTCCCCGTCTCTTTGCGGCCATTCGCCGTCAATAATAGAAAGCATATCGCTATCACGATTGCGTCCTTTGCGCACCAGCTTCTGGCGCAGGCGCCCTTCCCAGACAAACCCCAGCCGCTCCGCCGCCCTGCGTGAGGCAACGTTCATCGAATCGCACTTCCACTCGAGGCGTCGGTAGCCGTGCTCAAACGCATTTTTCAGCAGCAGCCACACCGTTTCAGTGCCGATGCGGGAACCTTTCATTTTACGTGACCAGGTGACGTGTCCTATCTCCACCGACCCCAGCAGCCGCTCGTTGGCCATATAGCTCACCAGCCCCACCGCCCGTTCGGTGCGTAAGTCAATGACGGCAAATGGCACCAGCTCATCATCCATGACCTTCGCCATGATCCAGTGCGCGGTGGCTTCCACGCTCGTGGGCTGCGTGCTGGCAAGCCACGTCCAGTCGCTGTCGTCGCCCAGCGCATAGGCCTCATAGAGATCGGCCGCGTGGCGATCGGCGTCCAGCGGCTCCAGGCGGCAATACTGGCCGAACAGCGGCGTGCGGGTTAACGCGCGCGCGCCTTTCCAGTCGGGAACGATATCGTTAACGGTTTGACCATGTTGATTGATTTCGGGCACGGCGGTGACTCCCTGAAAGGTAAGGCATTTGTTATAGCAGGTTAAAAAGCGCGCGAAAAGCAGCGTATTTTAATAGCCCGAGCGCATGCGATATTCCCGGAAGGCATAAGCAAAGCTGAATTTCGACTTTGCGGAATGTCATAGTCGCCCTAACGTAGCGGAGCATAAAACAATCACAATATATTCTTCTCAGGGATCGCTATGACGAAAAAACTGTTGCCGTTACTGGTGCTGGCTGCGCTCTCAGGCGCTACCCACGCCGCTACTCCGCCCAACACGCTGTGGTTGCCCAGGGGCTTGATGACATCGTGAGCCTCGACCCGGCTGAAGCCAACGAGCTCTCCAGCATCCAGACCGTGCCGAGCCTGTACCAGCGTCTGGTCCAGCCGGACCGCGATAATCCGGAAAAAATCACGCCGATTCTGGCAGAAAGCTGGGAAGCGGACGCGGCAGCAAAAACCCTGACCATCAAGCTTAAACCCGATGCGAAATTCGCCTCCGGCAACCCGCTGCGCCCGGAAGACGTGATTTTCTCCTACACCCGCGCCGTGACGCTGAACAAATCCCCGGCCTTTATCCTGAACGTGCTGGGCTGGGACGCGAGCAACATCGCCAGCCAGCTGAAAAAGGTGGACGATCATACCCTCCAGCTGCACTGGACGGCGGACGTCAGCCCGTCTGTGGCGCTCAATATTCTCTCCACGCCGATTGCCTCTATCGTCGATGAAAAGCAGGTCGCCGCGAACGTGAAGGATAATGACTTCGGTAACGCGTGGCTGAAAATGCACTCGGCGGGCAGCGGCGCGTTCAAAATGCGCGTCTATCAGCCGCATCAGGCCATCGTGCTGGAAGCTAACGACTCCGCGCCCGGCGGCGCGCCGAAGCTCAAAAGCATCATCATTAAAAACGTCCCCGATCCGGCATCACGCCGCCTGCTGATCCAGCAGGGTGATGCGGACGTGGCGCGCGATCTGGGGGCCGATCAGATAAGCGCGCTGGACGGCAAGCCGGGCGTGAAGGTGCTGAGCATTCCATCCGCCGAGCAGAATTACCTGGTGTTTAACACCGGCAACAGCGCTAACCCGCTGCTGAACAACCCGGCCTTCTGGGAAGCCTCGCGCTGGCTGGTCGATTATGACGGCATCACTAAAAATCTGCTGAAAGGCCAGTATTTTGTTCACCAGAGCTTTCTGCCGGTCGGTCTGCCGGGCGCGCTGGAAGACAATCCGTTTAAATTTGACCCGGCAAAAGCGAAAGCCATTCTCGCCAAAGCGGGCATTAAGGACGCGCACTTCACGCTGGACGTAGAGAACAAGCCGCCGTTTATCACCATCGCCCAGTCGATGCAGGCGAGCTTTGCTCAGGGTGGCGTGAAGGTGGATCTGCTGCCTGCCGCCGGGAGCCAGGTCTATGCCCGCGTGCGCGCTAAGCAGCATCAGGCGGCGATTCGTCTGTGGATCCCGGACTACTTCGATGCGCACTCTAACGCCAGCGCCTTCGCGTGGAACGACGGGAAGTCCAGCACCGTGGCCGGTCTGAACGGCTGGAAAATCCCGGAGCTGAACAAGGCCACGCTGGCGGCGGTAGCTGAGCCGGATCCGGCGAAGCGTCTGGATCTGTACAAGAAGATGCAGGAACAGCTGCAGCAGAGCTCGCCATACGTATTTGTCGATCAGGGTAAAACCCAGATCGTGGTGCGCGATAACGTGAAGGGGTATCAGCAGGGGCTGAACGCGGATATGGTCTGGTACGATCGCGTTACGAAGTAGCCCTTGTCTTTCTCCCTCTCCCGTGGGAGAGGGGGTCGTCCGTGCATATTTTCAGAATAATGGTTTTCCCATGCCACATCTTTCCACCCGCGTGCTCCAGGGTCTGCTGACCCTGCTGCTCACGCTTTTCGGGCTGCTGCTCGTCACGTTTGCGCTGTCGGCATTTTCACCGGTCGATCGCGTGCTGCAGATCGTCGGCGATCACGCCAGCCAGTCGACGTACGATCAGGTTCGCCACCAGCTCGGGCTGGATCGGCCCCTGCCCGTGCAGTTCTCGCACTACCTGCAAAACCTCGCCCATGGTGATTTAGGCACCGCCAGCGCCACCGGACAGCCGGTGCTGCAGGATCTGCTGCACGCCTTCCCCGCCACGCTGGAGCTGGCGACCCTTGCCTTGATCATCGGCGCCGTGCTCGGCGTGATTGCGGGTGTGCTGTGCGCCCGCTACGCCGGTTCGCCGCTCGATCTCGCCATCAGAACCCTTACCCTGCTCGGCAACTCGGTACCGATTTTCTGGCTCGGCCTGCTGATGCTGGCCCTGTTCTACGCGAAGCTGCAGTGGAGCGCGGGTCCCGGCAGGCTGGATGATATCTGGCAGTTCACCGTCGAACAGCGTACCGGCTTTGCGCTGATAGATACCTGGCTTTCCGGCGACCGCGAGGCGTTTCGCAACGCCCTCAGCCACCTGGTGCTGCCGGTGCTGCTGCTGGCCTATTACTCGCTGGCAAGCATTACCCGCCTGACGCGCTCCGCCTGCCTGAGCGAAATGAACAAAGAGTACATCCTGCTCGCCCGCGCCAAGGGAGCCGGGGAGATGACCATCCTGCTGCGCCACGTGCTGCCAAACATTCGTGGCACCCTGCTGACGGTGATCGCCCTCGCCTACACCAGCATGCTGGAAGGCGCGGTACTGACCGAAACCGTCTTCTCCTGGCCGGGGATCGGGCGCTACCTCACCACCGCCCTGTTCGCCGGAGACACCACCGCCATCATGGGCGGCACGCTGCTGATTGGCGTCTGCTTTGTGCTGATCAATAACCTTACCGACCTGCTTGTGCGGGCGACCGATCCCAGGGTGCGCTGATGCCGTTTTATCTTTTCTTACGCCGCCTGCGCCGCTCCCCTGCCGCGTTTTGCGGGCTGGTGGCCATCGCGCTGCTGGTGTTTATCGCCCTGTTCGCCCCCTGGCTCGCGCCGCTTGACCCGAACTGGCAGGACGCCGCCGCGCGCTTACAGGCACCGAACGGCCAGCACTGGCTGGGTACCGACAGCTACGGGCGCGACCTGCTCTCGCGCCTGATTTACGGCACCCGTCCGGCGCTCGGGCTGGTGGCGCTGGTTACCGTTATCACCCTGCCTGCCGGGCTGCTGGTGGGGATTTTGTCCGGCTACTACGGCGGCTGGATGGAGCGCATCCTGATGCGCTTCACCGACGTGGTGATGTCGATGCCGCGCCTGATCCTCGCCTTCGCGTTTGTGGCGATGCTCGGCCCGGGGCTGGTCAACGGCGCGCTGGCGCTGGCCTTAACCACCTGGCCTGCCTATGCGCGTCAGGCACGGAGTGAAATTCAGCGTCTGCGCCACAGCGATTATCTGGCCGCCGCAGAGATGATGGACATTCGCGGCATGCGCCTGCTGGTCGGCCATATTCTGCCCCTGTGCCTGCCGTCCGCGATTGTGCGCCTGGCGCTGGATCTGGCAGGGATTATTCTGGCGGCCGCTGGTCTCGGCTTCCTCGGCCTTGGCGCACGGCCGCCCATGGCCGAATGGGGGGCGATGATTGCCGACGGCATGCAGGTCATTTTCGACCAGT